>NZ_BAAASB010000010.1:0-332861 GCF_039532665.1 Streptomyces amakusaensis
CCCGCGGAGCGGGATACGGGGCGGCAAGCCGCCCCGTAGAGAATGAATTGCGCAAGCGCAATTCAGATTCCAGCGCAAGCGCTGGAATGGAATTCCGTGAACGGAATTCCAAACGGAATACAATTCGCGCAAGCGCGAATTGTAGGCGACCGCGCAAGCGCGATCACCCAGGCTGGCTATGAGGGGAGGTGCATCGCGTGCGGGACTGTGTAGGGCCTGGGGTTCCTGATCACTACCCCGAATCGGGGTTGACGGACCGTCGGCTTGATCGGGTGCCGGCCCCATCGCAGTGCCGGGCTCCGCTGCGCTCCACCCGAACCCCTCCCCCACCCTCGAAACCGGCCGCTCACGTTCACCAATACCCCGTCAGCATACCCTGTGGATCGTACGTGCTGGGCGGGATTCGGCCAAGTATCAGCCTACAGGGGGAAGCTGTCGTGTTGGTGATGCATCAGGGGTGCTGGCTGTGTAGAGTTTGGTGTAAGACACCACCCCACCGGCCCGCCGCTCACCGCGCCGGACTCTTATTCCTATGACGCGACGCATTCCGCGAAGAGGAGATCCACGGGAATGGCTGTGAAACTGTTTGAACACCAGATTGAGGCAGTGGCCGCCATCGTGCGCGGGCTCGATATTCCGCCGGGTGGCATTCCCTGGAATGGGTTGCGCGGGCAGGTGCACGCCGCGTGCGGAACGGGGAAGACCATCATCGCGGCGGCCTCCGCGAAAAGGATTGTGCCCAAGGGCCGCGTTCTCGTGGTGGTGCCGACCCTGGATCTCCTGGCGCAGACCGTGAAGGAGTGGAGCGGTGCCGGGCCCAAGGGGCCGGCGGTCATGGTGTGCTCGCCCCTGGACGACCCGGAGCTGTGGCACATGGGGGTTCGGTGCACCACCAACCCCGTGCAGCTGGCGCTGTGGCACAAGGAGGGGCCGGTGACCGTCTTCGCCACCTACTCGTCGCTGGGCGTGCTCACGGAGGCGTTCGAGGCCGCCTACGGGCAGAAGCTCGCGCCGGTGGACCTGGCGGTGGTCGATGAGGCGCACCGGACGTCGGGCTCGATGGGGAAGGCGTGGGCGGATATCCACGACCAGACGAAGATCCCGGCGCACCGGCGGTTGTATCTGACGGCGACGCCGCGGATCTGGCAGGAGCGGCCTGCGCACTGGGAGGTCGCGGAGGGGGTGCGGGACGCGCTGCCGGAGGAGATGGCGGCCTCCATGGACGACGAGAAGGTCTTCGGGCCGGTTCTGTACAAGCTGAGCTTGGCGGCGGCGGTGTCGCGGAAGCTGCTGGCGCGGTACCAGATCATCGTCCTGGAGCTGAAGGACCCGGTCGTCACCCCGGAGCGGCTGATGGGCGAGGAGCGGCACACCGAGAAGGTCCGCGGGGAGCGCTTGGGCGCTCTCCAGGCCGCGCTGCTGCACACGATGGAGCAGCACCAGCTCCAGACGTGCATCACGTTCCACCATCGGACCATAGAGGCCGCGGCGTATGCGGAGGGCCTTCAGCGTGTCGCTGCGCGGCTGCACGCGGACCAGCCGGAGACGTACCCGGCGGAGATCTGGGCGGACTGGCTGATGGGTGAGCACGTCCCGGAGCGCCGGCGGGAGGTGCTGGGCAAGTTCGGGACCACCGCCCGCCGCGCGGTCCTGTCGAACTGCCGTGTCCTGGGCGAGGGTGTGGACATCCGGGCCGTGGACTCCGTGGCGCTCCTCGACCCGAAGGGGGCGCCGCACGACATCGTGCAGGCGATCGGGCGCGCGCTGCGGCAGAAGCCCGGAGAGGGGAAGCTCGCCTCTTTGATCGTGCCGGTATTCCTCCAGCCGGACGAGGCGCCGGAGGACATGTTCACCTCCGGTTCGTACAAGCCTCTGGTGAAAGTCCTTGAGGGTCTGCGGGCTCATGATGAAGAGGCCGTCGAATTGCTGGCGATCCCGCAGGAGCCCCAGAAAGACGTTGCGCAGCCCTCCGAATACATCGGTGCAGCACCCGGTGATAACGAGGAGGAAACCCGGTTGCTGCTCCGTTTCGCGGCTCCGCGTGATCCTGTGATGGTCGCGGAATGGGTCAGCTTCAACGTGATCGACACCGAGCGGCAGGACTGGGCCCGCGGCTGGGCGAAGCTCAAGACGTTCACGGAACGTGAGGGGCACGCCCGGGTTCCGTATGGACACCGGGAGGGTGCGACACCGCTTGGGCAGTGGGTCGCGGAACAGCGACGGGCCTACACGGCCGGGGAGATGACCGGCCTGCGCGCGCGGCGGCTGGAGAAGCTGGGCATGGTCTGGAACGTGGCGGATGAGCGCTTCCAGGAGAACCTGGAGGCCGCGAAGGCGTACTACGAGCAGCACTGGACGCTGTGCGCGCCCCGGTCGGCGACGATGCTGGACCGGCCGGTGGGGCAGTGGCTGTCCAACCTCCGCCGCCCCGGAGCCCTGGAGGCCCGTCCGGAGTGGAGGGCTGCGCTGGAGGCCGTGGACGAGCACTGGGACCCGGCGTGGCCGGCGGAGTGGCAGCGGCACTACGCCGCACTGCGGGAGCTTTTGGCGGACGAGGAGGACCGGTCCGAGGTCCTGCCCGGGTTCACCGTCCACGGCATGGACATCGGGAAATGGCAGGCCAAGCAGCGCCAGCACACCGCCTGGACACAGATGACGGACGGGCAGCGCGCGCTCCTGGAGCAGCTCGGTGTTGTGCCGCTGCCCCCCGAGCCGGAGCCCGCCAAGACCCCCAAGACGGCCATGAGCGCCTTCGAGAAAGGCGTGGCGGCCCTCGCGCAGTACAAGGCCCGGGAGGGTTCTGTGAAGCCCCCCAGGGCGCATGTAGAGGTATTGGAGGACGGGTCTGAGGTCAAGCTCGGAGTGTTCCTCAGCAACAGCAAGAGCCGCCGGGCCAAACTGACCGCCGACAAGCTCGCCGCGCTCGCCGCCCTCGGGCTGGAATGGGCGGAGGAGACAGCGTGATGGCCGGGGAGCAGAGCAGGGCACCAGGCCGGAATCCCGGTCTCTCCGGTCGAGAGGAGCGGGAAGAGCAGCGCGTGCCAGCGGCTGTGCGGTGGCACGCCCGCAACAGCGCCTTCGCCGAGGCGGAGAAGGTCATCTCGTGCCTGCTGTCCGCCCCCGGGGTGCGGGAGGCGCGGGCCCAGGTCGAGGCGACGGAGACCCAGCTCGGCATAGAGCTGCACGCCCGCCTCCAGTCCTTCCAGGACCGCCACGACCAGGCCGTGCGGGACAGCGACGCGGCCCTGCTCGCCGGGCTCTGTGCGGGCAAGCACGGCCGCTGGGGACGGATCTGCGTCCTGGACGACGGCCACGATGGGGCTGGGGCGTCGTCGGCGGACAATGCGCGCAGGGTTACCGTGCGGCGGTCAGCTCAGCAGGGTCCCGGCCCGCTTTATAGCATCGGCGCGTGCCCTGCGGTTGGCGTCCAGTTGCAGAGCGCGGATCTTGGCGAGACGTTCATGGTATGTGCCGGTGAGCTGTTCCAAGGTTGTGGACAGACGGCTGCTGATGCGGCATTCACCGTCGGCGACAGCGATGGCAATCTCCTTAGGGGCGGGGCGGGTGCGGGTCTTGCGGGTCTTTGTGGCTGTGCTGACTGCCACGCCTGGATCATTGAAGTGGTAGCTGCGGTCGCGCATGCAGCGCTGCCACCTGGCGATGGTCTTCGCATATGCAGGGTCGGCGGTGACCTGTTGGTACACGGCCAGGCCAAGGTTGGCAGCGATGTAGTCGTTGCGTAGGTATGCGGCGAGGTCGGTGCCATAGAGCGCACGGCGCATCTCGGAAGTGCAGCCGTCGGTGTTTGTAGTGATGTTCTCTCCGTCGGGCAGAGAGATGTCTACCTCCTTTTCTTTACTGCCGAAGAGAGCCTTGTCGTATCCGTTGCGGCGGTCTTCGTCCAGTGATTCTGCGTAGGTCGCGTTCGGATCCTCCGACACGAAGCGCTGGACTTCGTCGGCGCTGTTGTCCGGGTTCCCGTAGCCGTGCGTGCGGGCCTCGTCCGGTTCGAGAGTGTGGAAGAGAGAGAGGGCGTGCACGGTCAAGGCGCCTTCCGGGGGGGTGCGGACGATGTACTCGTACCCCTGGCGTGCCATGCAGCGGCTTATCAGGTGGCCCTCAGCCAGGAGGCGATAGCGCTCGGCCTCCTTTGTCAGTTCTCCGTCGGTTGTCTGGATCTGGAAGGGCATGGCGGGCAGTGGGTCGGAACTCATGGGGGGCTCTACCGCTGCAGGGACTGTGGCACAACTGGTGAGCAGCATGCCGAGCAGCGCGAGCGGGGCGACGTGCGGGCGGCGTAGCAGCATGTGGGAGCCGGTCCTTCTTTGAGGTGTGCGCCGGGACCGGCGCCGTTTCGGGGCCCGTGCCCGAAACGGCGCCGCAGAAGGTGGGAGCTGGATCAGCAGTTGCCCCAGCTGTTGGAGCTGCCCTTGTAGGCCCGGTTGGCGTCTGATGGGGACGAAGTGCCGCTCGCAACGGACTTCAGCCCGCCGCCCCAGCCCCAGATGACGCTGTACTCGTCTCCCCAGATACAGGCTTTGAGGCCGGAAGTTCCGTGGTTGTACCAAGAGGCGTCGCGGTTGTTGATGGACCAGGAGCTCCAGGAGTTATTGGTCCCGGCAAACCTGTACATGTTTCCGTTGTAGGAGGTCTGGTCCCACACGCACAGGTTCCCGCTCGGGCAGGAGGCGGTGCCGGTGGCGGAGGCGGACGCGCTGGAGGCGGGGCCGGCAATGGTCAGCGCTGCGGCAAATCCGGCTGTCAGGACGGGGGCGAGTATGCGGCGCATGTCGATGCTCCTCAAGTCTGGGAGAGGCATGTGAGTCGATTTCGCATCACGAGAACGTATTGCTCGCCTCCCCTGCGCAACCATGCTTTAGCACAAGGTGGCAGATTCGCTTCAGGGTATTGACTCACCGTGCGGTCTTGCGCCGGGCGAAGGCGGGTGCGTGCATCTGGCGGGCCTGCTGGGCAAGGGCGCCCGCCATCACGGGCGAGACAGAGCTCGGCCTTGAGCTGTGCGCCCGCCTCCAGCCGTTCCAGGACCGCTACGGCCAGGCCGTGGCGGTCGACGGCGTGGGCCGGGTTCACCGAGGTCTGCGCTGGCAAGCACGGCCGCTGAGGGCGCGTCTACATCCTTCCCAACGGTCACGAGACCTCGGTGGAGGAGCCGTACTGGGGCCGTAGCAGCGAGGGCCGACCGATCGCGTGAGTGGGAAGCGCACCTGACAACTGGCGAGCGACAGCGGTAAGGCCGCCCCGAACGGCGAGGTGACCGCCGACTAGGTCGACAACACGGTCGGTCGTAAGATCGGCGGCGAAATCACGGCCTGGACCGTCTGGGGCACCCGCAAGGCGGCCTGCAACCGCTGCAAGAAGGCGATGAAGACCGGGAAGCTCCACATGCGGCCCAAGGTCTGATCCCATCGGCCGAGGGCCGGTCCCCGGACCCGCCCTCGGCCCTCACTGCACAGAATCCGAAGGTGATAGCGATGACGCAGTCGGCCACGCCGCCCCGGCGGGGACAGAGCACCGTTTGGTCGCTGACTCTCGGGGCGGACGCGCTGGTGACCTCGTTCGTGGCGTTGGCCATGGTCGTGATCGGGCTGCTGCTGCCCGCGATCGTCGGGAACCACGAGATGTCGACGGCCGAGCACTTCGCCGAGGCCGCGGTCTTCCTCGGTTCGGCGGTGTTCCTCATCGCGTCACTCGGCGCCACGTCCTTCATGGTGCACAAGGACCGTCGGCGCGGGCTCGCCCAGCGGGTCGCCGCGGCACGGCTCCTTCTGCTGGTCGCCGGGGCCGCCTCCGTGATCATTTACGGGGCCGCCACCCACTGATTCCGGACCGGGTCACCGGTCACTCCAGGGCCGTACCCGCCGCGTACTCGTGGCGGGTACGGCCCTTCGGCGTCCCGGCCGCACCCGGCGGGTGGGCGTCAAGCCGGCCGAGCCGTCCCGGCGCTCCAGCGCGCGCTGGAGCGCGTCGGCGGCGTTCTTGTGGTCGGACTTCGGCGGTGCGGTGGATCCGGGCGGCGTGACGAAGGGCCCGGCGGAGATTCTCAGCGGACATGGATCGACTCTTCGGAGATAACAGGGGATGCCAAAGGCGCCGGGCTGGGCGGGGGCCGCACCACAGGGGTGGCCTGCGTGGCACGGCGCCCCGGAGCCCGCCAAAGCCCCCGGGAAGGCTGTGAGCGCCTTCGAGAAGGGCGTGGCGGCCCTCGCCGGCAGTCGGCACAAGGCCCGCACGGGTTCCGTGACGGCTCCAGGCCCACGCAGAGGTGTTGCCGGACGGGTCGGAGGTCAGGCTCGGGGTGTTCCTGTCCAACAGCAAGAGCAGGCGGGCCAAGCTGACCGCGGACAAGCTCACCGCGCTGGCAGCCCTGAAGCTGGGGTGGGCGGGAGAGGCAGCGTGATGGCCGCGGACCAGGCCAGTGCGGCCGGCCCCGCTTCCGGTCTCTCCGGTGGAGAGGAGCGGGAAGAGCAGCGCGTGCCAGCGGCTGTGCGGTGGCACGCCCGCACCAGAGCCTTCGCCGAGGCGGAGAAGGTCATCTCGTGTCTGCTGCCCGACCCTGGGGTACGGGATGCACGGGGGCAGGTCGAGGCGGCGGAGACGGAGCTCGGTGTGGAGCTGGGGGCCCGCCTCCAGCCCTTTCAGGACCGGTACGACCAGGCGGGTGCGGGACAGTGACGCGGCCCGGCTTGCCAGGCTCTGTGCGGGCAAGCACGGCCGCTGGGGACGGATCTGCGTCCTGGACGACGGCCACGAGACCTCGATGGAGGAGCCGCACTGGGGCCGCACCAGCGAGGGCCGACCGATCGCGTGGGGTGGGCAGCGCCCCCGACGACTGGTGAGAGAACACAATCACGATGCCGCTTCCGGGCCGGCATTGGCGGCGTCGTGAGCACTGCGGGAAACAGCCCCGGGCGCACTGCGCGCCCAGGGCTGTTCTGCTGCCTGGGGTCCGCAGCGCCCCGTCCCAGGGCCTACACACAGGGCGATGCGATGCCGCTGCTCACGACTGGCATCGCACTGGTGTTCGTGCAGGCCCTGGGATCTGGGGCCGCTCCCCCGACCGCGTGAACTACGGCACAGTCGCAGCGGGTTCGGTGAGGCGGTGCAGCGGCGTGCAGAGGGTTGTCGGGTTCTTGTGGCGTCTGGGACGGTGTCAGGGGAGGCGTACGGCTTTGACGACCGTGACGGTGACGACGGTTTCGCTGACGAGGTAGGTGATGAACGCGATGTTCGCGATCGTCGCGTCCCGGCGGTCACGCTCGCCCTTCACCGGGCTGGAGCCGGAGCCGTACGGGGAGCGGGCGAGGGCTTCCATGCCCTGGTCGAAGTCCTTGCGCCGTTCCCGGGACAGGCCGCGGAGCTCGGCGTCGGCGGCCGGGGTGTAGGCGATGCGCATGCTCATCCGGCGCTCCGGTAGGCGTCGGCCCGGTCGGCGTAGAGGAGTCCGGTCATGTCGCCGGCCCGGATCCGGGCGATCTGTTCCTCCTCGCCCGGGTCATGGGCCTGCGGGGTGCGCAGTGCCCAGCGGGCCAGGACACCGGGGAGTTCGCCGACGCCGGCGTCCTCGGCCTCCCGGACGAACTCGGCCGCCAGTTCCGGATCCAGGGCCTGCCGGATCGTTCGGATCGTGCCCGGCAGCTCCACCTGACGTCCGTCGCTCAGGGTGGTTGTCAGTGTTTTCGCCGTGTCCGCCAACTCCGGTCGCTCCTTCTTCCCTCACTCAGTGGAAAGGCCAGTCTGCTGCCGTCCGCACCTGTCTGCGCCCTGGTGTGGCAGTGCGGGGCGGGATTCACCCGGGAAGGTGATCACGCCCGCGCCGGCGTTCGACACGGGAGAACCGGAGGGCGGCTGTCCCTGTGGTCATCCCGCTCGGCTGAGCGGGTGGACGACCCTGAGATCGTCAGTTCTCGGATTCCGGGGTCGCTGGCGGGACGGCTCGGGTGTTCGGGCTCTTGCAGGGGTTGCCGGTGCCGCCCCGGGTTCGCGGCAGGGCTGCGGCGGGATCACGGGGCAAGCGGCGGGCGGGCGGTACTTCGGCGGGGCACTGGCCGGCGGGGTGGACGGGTTTACCCCGGGCACCCTGGCCCCGGCCCTTGTCGGAACGTCCCTCGATCGGGTTGCCGCACATCGCGCAGACCAGGGGCCCGCGTCTGCGGGACTTCACCGTCGGCGGGCCGGCGGACTTCCTCGCGGGCTGGGCGGGCAGCGTCTCCCGCGTACCGTCGGCCCTGGGCAGACACACGGTCCACCGGTTGGTGTCCGGGTCGGTGACCTGTTCGCAGGCGGCGGGCCGATCCCTTGGCGCGGTGGTGTCCACGCGGATCTCGGCCGTGAGACGGCCGGGCACAAAAAACGGGCTCGTACAGGGCGAGTTCGGCGAGAAGTACCTGGAGTGCCGCGCTATAGCGTTCGGCGGCGAGTACCGACGGGCGGTCGTTAGGGCAGGTGATCTCCCAGTCGACGCCGAGTGCATTCCAGGTGTATCGGCGTGTGGGTCCGGCGTCGCTGAAGGGCCGTCCCATGCCTTGTTCGTCGGCTTCGGCGGTGTATGACTCTTCGGTCGCCGCGGGGGCGCCGGCGGTCGGGGCGAGCATGTCGTCGAGGATCGTGTTGATGCCCACCGAGCCGGTGATCGAGCGGAGCACGGGGACGAAGCCGGGCCGCACTTCGGTGGCTGCGCGCAGCGTGAGTGCCTGGTCGGCCATGGTCTCCCAGACGTACGGGTAGCGGTCGTGCTTGTAGGGCTCATCGCAGTAGGCGTCCTGTGCCGTGAGGCCGATGCAGAACAGGCGGGTGGCGGAGATCCAGTTTCCGGCCTGCAGGTCGTAGTGGGCGGCGAGGATGATGCCGCGGGGGATGAAACAGCTGAGTTCCGGGGCGGGTGCGGACTTCGCGGCGGTAGCGGCTGCGAGCGCGTACTGCTTAGCGGCGACGGTCAGGCCGAGTTCGCTGTAGAGGCGCGCGGACAGCAACAGCATGATCAGGCCGCCCTCGAGGGTGTCGCCGAGCAGCCAGTTGGCCTTGGCCTCGTGGATCTCCTGGAGCGCTTGCGGAATGCGGCCGCTCTTGATCAGGGCATGACCTCGGGACTGGGCGCGTTCGCCCCGTGCCGCCTGGCCGGTGACCCGGTCGGTTGCCGCGTCGAGCAGGTCACGGACCTCCTGGTACAGAGGGTGGTCCACCAGAACCGGGGTGAGGAAGTCGAAAAGGTCGGCAATGTGCTCGATGGGGAACAGCGGCGCGTTGTCCAGGTGGCGGCCCAACCGGAGCAGAGTGCGCATGCCGGTGTCGAGGTCCGTGAGCGGCGGCGGCGCCTGCAGAGCAGGCACCTGCTCACCGGCTTCCACCGCTTCGAGGACATGCGCGGTGACCTCTGCGACGCTCGGCAGGTCCTCGGGTACCACGGTGAGGTCGACGGTCATGTCGGTGTGCAGGGCCAGGCGGGCCCGCATGGCCAGCAGATGGGCCATCGCGTTGGGCGGCGGATCCGCCTCCAGCAGGCGGTCGATCTTGTCTGCCAGCAGTCCCTGCCAGCCGGACAGGTCCTCTGCGGTCAGCGCGGTGAGGTCGCGGACCAGTGCCCCGAACCCGTACTGCAGGAGCACGACGGCGTCCTCGAGGATTCCCGGGTCGGTGAGGGTGTCGTCAGCGGTGACCGTGCTGAAGAAGTCACGGGCCAGCTGGTCCGTCGGCCGCATCTCGCCCAGGCCTCGCAGGGTCGCTACGACGATCTCGTAGCGGGCCCGCAGCGCGATGTCCTCCCCCACGGCGGCGTCCAGCAGGGCACGGGCGTAGTCGATCCATTCCGGCAGGTCGGCCCGGGCCTCGTCGTGGAAGGTGGCGTGCCGCAACGCGCCCCGCAGGTCCACCAGATCGCCCAGGGTGCGGCCGGGCTCGTCGCTTGCCTGCCATCGCCAGCGGGCTTCGGCATACCAGTCGGGCAGTTCGCCAGCGCTTTCCGGGCGTGGCGGAGCGAGATCGGAGGGCAGGTGAAGGTACTGGACGGCGAGGTAGAACAGGTCGTAGTCGGCAAGGTGGAGGGCGAGTGCGGCGGCGTCCCAGATCTCCAGCTCGACCTGGTGTGTCCGGGCGGCCTCGTCGATCAGGTCGTGCCGCTTCCTGGTGGGTACGGCGGTCACGGTGAAGTAGATGACGCGGTCAACGGGTGCGCCCTGCCCGCAGATCGAGGCGAGGTCCTTTCGGATCTTGCCCGGGATGCCGGTGCTCTGGATGGTGCAGGCCATCACCACCCGCTGGGTGGAGGCCAGCGCGGCGAAGCAGGATGTGCCGGGCAGTTCGCGGGGGATGTTGGTCCAGTGGCTTTCTGCGTCCCGGCCCTGGTCGCCGCCGCTGCTGACAGGGCCAGTGGCAGGGAGCAGGTTGCTGGTGATCCTCCGGCGTGCCAGGCCCAGGCACAGGGCCTCGAACTCGTGATGGCTGTTGCTTTCGCCAAGGATGCTCAAGGCGAAGCGAATACGTTTTTCAAGCTGGACGGCATCGTCGCTCACGTCGTTCCCCCGTCTCACTGCCGCACTCACGCACGCCCAGTGTCCAGCACCCCACTGACATTTCGGGGGCGATGCCCGCACCGGCGGGTGCGCGTACCGTGAGGGCGACACCGCCGCGTCCGCGGATCGCTGCCGGGCGGTGGCAGCTGTGTCCGGCCCACCTGTTCAGGCTCGATCGTGCAGCCAGAGGCCGCTTCGGACATGCTGGCTGTCAGGCCGGTCACGGCGGCGGTGACGCAGGCAGGGTGGGTGTTCTGCGGCGTGACCATGAACTGGGGGTCGGCAGGTTGCCGTTGACGACGATCGCTGCGACCAGGGACGGCGCCTGTGGGTTGGTCAGACCGTGGAGGGCGGGCTGGAGGGTGAAGAGGTAGTTCTCCGGCACGCCGACGGGCGAGGTCTTGCGGCTCATGTCCAGGATGCACAGGATCGACAGGCGTGCGCCGTCGGCGGCTGCGTACTGGGTGGGCTGGCCCATGTACTTGGGGGAGCGCTCCTGGGTGACCGGGGTGGTGCGCTCGACTTTCAGTTCGGCAGTGATGCCGTCGTGCCGGACGTCGAGGTATCCCAGGGCGAGCGGGCTGCCCCGTTCCAGGCGCCCGCCGAGTTCCGGCTCTGCCTGCAGTTCCTTGTACAGGTCGTCGTGGAACTTGCGTTCGGTCACGTGGCTGCCGCGTTTGTACTGCTTGTTCCAGGTCATGGTGAGTCCGGTGCGGCAGATGGCGGTGAACAGGCGGCAGAAGGCCTGGAGCTGGTCCTCGTCGTAACCAGCGCGGTGGAGGCTTTCGTAGAGGGCGAGCAGGCGTTCGTCGAAGACGGGGAAGCTGGTCAGGAAGTCGCGTGAGGCGTCGAAGGGCCGCAAGCGGATCTCGCGGTGCCCGGCGGCGTCGAGACTCTGGGTAAAAGGCTTCCCGTTCTTGGTGCCGCGCCAGCGCAGGTTGACCGAGAACGGCGGGGCAGGGCTGCCGGCGGGCAGGGCGAAGCGGAGGATGAGCGTGCCGGTGGCGTTCAGTGTCACCGGGTCCTCGGGGCGTGGCAGGCGCGGCCACAGGTAGGTGGGGGTTTCCGCCTCGGCGGGGGTGAAGTGGCCGAGGAGGTCGGCTTCGAGGCTCTGAGCCCACCGGGGCCAGGGGCCGGTGCGGACGTCGAGGCGGAGTTCGTAGACCGTGGAGGGGCGCAGGATCTGCGGGCCGGTGATGAGGCGTCCGTCGACGCTGGCCAGGACGACGGCGGCGGCTGGCTGGTCCTCGGCGGCCCGTGCATCACTGTCGGTGTCCGCCGTGCCGGAGTGGAGCGGTGTGCGGCGTCGGCCTCGGGCGATCACCAGGGGCAGGGGCAGGGCGGCGAAGCGGGTGAGGAGGTCGGCCACGCCGCCGTCACCGGTGAGGGCCTGTGCCTGCTCCAAGGCGGCCAGCAGTGGTCCGGCCAGCGGGTCGGTGTCCGTGAAGCGCTGGTGAAGGTCGGCGGTGGCGGCGGTGGCGCGTCGGCGGGCTGCGGTGGCCAGCGCGGTCATCTGGGCGGTGTCGGCGTCGAGTTCGGCTGCATCGAGCCTGATCAGAAAGGCGGCCACCTCGCACAGCCTGGCGAAGGACCGCACGTAGGCGGCGGTCGCCGTCGCCTCCAGAGACTGGCTCCTGAGGGTGTCCGCAGCGACGCGGAGCCGGGCGGCGCGGGTACGAAGCGCGTCGGCCGGATCGCTGCTGGAATGACCGGAGCGCTGGTCCGCATCGTGCCGGTCTGCGCTGGCATTCGGCATCGGCTCGCGGCCGACCAGGAGGTCTCGGACTGTGACACGGGTGCGGGCCTGCTCCGCCAGAGCGCCAGCATCGCCGTCCCCACCGAGGGTGTGCGCGGCTTGTGTCAGCGCGCGGGCTGTTACGCCGGTGTCGCCCTGGGCCGCTGCGGTGGCATCGAACGCGGCCGCGGCGACAATCAGCGAGGCCAGCGCCCGGTGGACGGTGAACGCGGGCTCGGCCGGGACCGACTCCAGAACGGCGTTCATGATGGCGGCGGCATCCCCCGGACGGGCTGCCCGCCAGGCGACCTCGGCGTATTCGGCCGCGCCGAACACACGGTGCGGCCCCAGTTCGAGGGCGGCCGCCTCCAAGTCCTCCAGCAAGAGGCCGGTCAGGCCCGGGCCGCAGTCCAGCAGTGCGCACAGTTGCCGGTTGTCGTGGGCGTTGAAGCGGTCGTTGATGTATGGGTCGCGTACCTGGCGCAGGCGCAGCTTCGCCATGGCCGGGCTGGCCGTGGTCTGCGGCAGCCAGTCACGGCGCAGGGCGTCGCGCAAGTGGTAGCGGTCGAGGTCGGCGGCGCGAGTGAGGATCTGCTGTTCGGTGTGCGCCCGGAGGGCTTCGTCGCCGCGGGAGAGCCGGGCGGCAGCTGTCATGGCCTTGTTGACGGTGTCCGGGAAGCGGGTGATGTCGACCTGGGCGCAGACCAGCAGCGCGTAGACCAGCAGACGCAGGGAGTCCTCGTCGCTCCACTCCAGGCGCATGGCGGCGTCGAGAACACCGTCGATGACAGCGATGTAGCGGTCCTCGAGCAGGGCCGGCAGGAGATCGGAGATGCTGGAGGGAAGGTGGTGGACGGCGCCGATGTCCGCCCATGCGCTCAGTGCGGCCGACCGCGAGGCGACGTCGGAGTCGACGAGGTAGGTGTGCAACAACGGAAGGATCATCCGCAGCAGGCCGGGGTGGTCGCCGTGGCGTCGTCCGAGTTTCCCCATGAGCGGCAGCAGGCGCGGCACGATGACCTGCCTGCGCTGGCTGTCGCGTTCGTCGGTGACGGTGTCGATGACCGCGCCGCATACGGCCGTCACGTCGACGGTGGCGATGTGTTCCAGAGCGTCCAGGAGCCTGCTGATGCTGGACGCCAGAGACTGCTGGTGGGCCATCCGTTCAAGACGGCGCAACTGCGGCGGAACCGTTTCGGGGGTGGCCAGGAGCGGGGCGGGGGCGGTGTCCGCCGACTCCAGCGTGTCGATGGCCGTCAGGGCCGCGCCCAGGAGAGCAGTCAGGTGCGGGGCGGCCCAGGCGGGGTGGGTTTGGGCCAGTTGCTCGGTCAGAATCGCGGCCGGGACGCGTACGTCGTCGCCCCAGTCTCCCCCGATGCGGGTCAGACATGTGGAGAGCAGTTCCTCGAAGACGGCCTGCTGCCGGCTCTCATCAGGCCGGGGATCGCTGGCGGTCCGGAATCGGTCTTCGGGGTCGATGAAGCGTCCGGCCTGTTCCAGCACCCCGAACAGCCGCTCGCGCACGGTGTCTCCGGCCGTGCTGCCGGTGCGCTCGAGCTGGGCAGGTACCTCTCCCACCGCCAGGACGAGCAGGGTGGCGAGGGCTTGCTGGACCGTGCCCACCGGGGCGGGGTCGTTGTGGTGGTCGCCGTCAACGCCCAGGTTCAGCAGCATCGGCGGCACGAGTTCGCCCGCCACGTCCGGGTGCGTGAAGGCCAGGGCCCGCACGGCGGCCGCGGCAGCACGCCGATCGGCCTCAGGCCGTCGTCCCGTCTGGGGAACGGGCCGTGCTCCGGGCGGGACCACGAGCGACTGAGACGGTGGTGGGGCCGGCAGCATGCCGGTGAGCACAGCGATCACAGTCTGAGGGGCCACTCCAGCCGCTGCACGAAGAGCACTGGCGTCCCCGGTGCCGCCTTCAAAGAACCCGTATCGCCGGCTCTGCGGCTCAGCGAGATACACCAGGGACTGGATCACTGCCTCGTCGACCTGGTCGGCATCGCGGGCAGTCAGCAGATCGCTCAGGCAGCGGCCAGCCTCCTCAACCGGGCCGCGCCGCAAGGTGTCCAGGGCCGCTCCAAGGACACCTGCCACGAACTCGCTGCGGCTGCGGGCCACATGCCGCAGCGGCGTCAACAACTGCGTGAGGTGGACGTCGGCCACCAGCTTCAGGGCCAGCTCGATCACCGCGGTGGTGAAGGTCTCCGGCGCCCGCTCCGCCAGTGCGGTCAACCGCCGCAAGGCACCGTCGCAGGTCTCCCGGTCCCGTTCGACACCGGGCTCCTGGTCCAGGACACCGATGTCGTCCAGAGCACTGGCCATCGCTGTGTCCGATGACACCTGCGCGCCCCGGCGGTGCTCGGCGCGCTGCTCCCATGCCTGGCGCAGCCGCGTTGTTTCCGCTCGTTCGGCCTCCTCGGCTCTGGCCGCGGCTTCCTTGCGTTCCTCCATCACCGTGGCGAGATTCGGCACGTCGCCTGTGGGACGGCGATGAGTGCATCCCACGCAGTGCTGTCCGTAGAACTCCCCGGCAATCCAGTCCAGGTTCCCGCTGGCACCGCCGTGCGCCACGAGGCAGCCCACCTGGCGCATGTTGATCGGCAGGCCGGTGGCCACCTCGGCCGTTCCCTGGCCACCGAACTCGGTGAACGTCATGTTCAGACAGTGGCGCCGTGCCATCTCCACGGTGACGGCGTTCCTACGGCCGGTCCTGACCGCATCCTCGAAAATTCGCTCTGCCTGACTGTCCACGCCATCACTGTCCCAGGCGCCACTGACATCAACGCCGACCCTCGTTCATCCCGCCCCATCGGCGGTTCACGCCGTCTGCCCGCGCCGCCTTCTCTTTCGGGTCGTCCAGCAGCCCTGCGGCGCAGCGTCCATACCCCTGACGGCGGGTGGGAAAAACCGGGAGTGCCGGTGTCTTGCCGGTATGCGGCGGGCGCCTTGGGACTCGGTTACCGGCCGTCGGTGTCACAGAACCGGTAACCGACTGCACGGTGGCGCGTTGCCCAGACGGGGGCAGTGCGCCGACTGTCACACATCACACCGGGGAGGAACATGTCCTACCGTCGCGATACCGGCCTTCCTGCCGCGCTGCCCGCTCAGCGCGCCGCGTTGCAGCAGGAAGGACCGCCGCCGGGACAGGCCGGGGCCGGTCCCTATTCCACCGGGGGTGGCGGGACAGTTCTGGAGCACCGCTATGGGGCGGTGCTGTTGTCGCATCTGCTGACCGGGACACCGGTACCCGGCCTGGGGGATGCCGTGACGCCGGTCCGGATCCGATTTCAGGGGCGTTCCGTCAGCCGCGTGGACGACATCGTGGTGGTCGGAACGGCGCCCAACAAGAAGGAGGTTGTGCTGTCCATCGGAGTGCGCAGAAAGCCGAAGCTGGTGCCGAGCGAGGCGGACTCTGTCAAGCTGATCGGCGACTTCCTGCACGTCGCGCGCGCCCGGCGGGCGCTGGTGGACAGTGGCCGCTGGAAGCTGGCCCTGGCCGTGGTGCCGTCCTGCATTCCCGCTCAGCAGCTCAGGGCGTTGGCCGAGATGGCTTCGGCTGCGGGCAGTTGGGCGGAGTTCCAGGACCGGCTGCGCCGTCCGGGCAGCCTGCAGACAGCGGTGCGCAACCGGCTGACCCAGATGGAAGAGATCGTGGCGTTGCTGGCCCCCGAACCATCGGCTCAGACGGCGCGGGAGACCTGGCGGCTGCTGTCGGCCCTGCGTCTGGTCGAGATGCGCCTGGAAGGCGCCGATTGCACGGACCGGACCTACAGCGTCGAACGTCTGCGGGCCGTGACGCCGCAGCGCAGCAATGAGGCGGCGCACGCCCTGTTCGCGCATCTCGCGGAGCAGGTGGGTGCCTATGCTCCAGGCGGTGCAGTGGTGGATCTGTCCCGGCTGCAGGCCGACCTGCAGGGTCTGGACTGCTTCGCCCTGGCAGCCCTACCCTCTCCCGCGGCCGCTGTGCCAGCCCGGCCGGCGACGGTCCGCAGACCACGGACGGACCGTCGCCGTGCGCATGCCAGGCTGCGGTGGGAGGTCCGCCTGGTGACTGGGGCGGCACACCAGCCCCAGGTACACGACGGCACTGTGGTGGTGGTCGACGACTGCTGGACGCTCGCCTTCGACGCGGACTCTGGTGACCAGCGCTGGGGTAAGAAGATCGGCGGCGGACACAGGCCGGTGGTCGCCGGTGGGGCATGCTTCGCCTCCGGCTTGCTGGGCCATGCCCGGGCGTGGGATCTGAGCACCGGTCAGTGCAGCGCGCCGCTGGCTCTGCGTATGCAGGACGGCCTGGCCTCGGTGTCGGACGGGGTGCTGTTCGCCGGGCACCCCGACACGGGGCTGAGCGCCTGCGACGTCGCCTCGAAAACGGTGCTGTGGTCGGGCGCCGGAGACCGGCTGCAGGTCATGGCCGCGCCTCAGGCTCATGGCGGCATAGTGTTCGCGCTGCTGCAGGACCGGGCGGCATCCGCGCCCGGGCAGCAGGTTCTTGCTGCCGTCGGGGCGATGAGCGGGCACACGGTGTGGCGCTGGCCGAGCGGCTCGTGCGCCATCGCGCACTGGAGCGCCGGCGACCAGGTCCTCGCCGCCGTTGCCGACACGCCGGACCGCAAGCAGGAGATCGTCGCCCTGGACCGTGCTGGCGGGGCGCTGCTGTGGCGCCACAAGCTGCCCGGCGCGGCTGCCGCCGCGCCGGTGCATGCAGGTACGGCGGTTCATCTGACCACCCGGTGCGGCCGGGCGCTGGCCTGGGATGCACGCGAGGGACGCCTGCAGTGGGACGTTCAGGCCGCCCAGCGCATCGCTGCGGCTCCCCTGGTCGCCGGCAACGGCGTCAACATCGCCGCGTTCGCCCCGGGCCGGCTGGTGGTCCTCGATCCGCACTCCGGCGGCGAGTTGTGGCACAGGCCAGCGGGCGGCGCCTTCACCACCACGCCGTTCATGTGGGGCGATCGCATCTGGGCCGGGGACCGTACCGGAGCCCTGCATGCCTGGGATCCGCTCACCCGCCGGAGTACGCAGCAGTTGCCGGTGCGGTGGAGCGACGAGGGCGGCGGGCAGCCGGCCGTCGAGGACCGCCGGATGTTCGTCTCCACCTGCAGCGGCTGGCTGCAGGCGTGGGAGCTGCACTGACGGCCCGCCGGCCACCGGCGGCGGCCATGTCCCGGTCGCGGGTACCGCCTTGGCCCGGGCGGTCAGCGCTCGATCGACAACGGCACGCGCAGGTAGGTGGTGAGCCCGGCCTGGATCGCGGGATCGATGCAGTCCACGTCTGCCAACGGCCCGGTGACGATCACAACGTCGCCGCTGTCGCCGACAGCGCGCTGCCACGTGCGCCCGGACGGCAGGGAGCCGTCGTAGAGGTGGCTCGTGTCCGGGAAACGGATCACGAGGGCCTCGTCGGGCAGGCGCAGCTCGGCGCTCCAGCCCGGGGTGTGCTGGGGAGCGGACAGTGACGTCGTGGTGAGCTGTCGTCCGCCTGCCCGCCGCACCAGGAACTCCAGGCTGTCAGGGATCTCGACCCGGTCCTGGGCGTCACGGACCTGCAAGGTGTGGGGCTGCAGGATGAAGATTGCCGGTTCGTCGGCCAAGTGCCCGCTCGCCGCCTGGAGTTCCATCCCGGCGATGCCCGGCAAGCCGGGCGACAGCGGGATGTCGTGATGGGTCATCTCATCTCCTCTGGTCTCTTCTTGGGCGTTCAGGGGTGCGGGCGGTCACTGGTAGAGGAAGTCCGCCTGCCACCGGGACAGGCCAACGACGAGGGTGACCGCGGTGTCCGCCGCTTCGCGGCGCTGTGCTGCTGTGCGGTGGATGCAGGCGGTGTCCTTGATCCGCCCGTGTGCGCCGTGCTGCCGGGCCAGTGTGCGGAAGGTGGCCGAGGCCTGGAACGGGGCGCCTGGCGGCTCGTTTCGGCGACGAGCTCTGCCGGGATGCCACAGTAGGTTTCTGACGTGATGAAGCAGGCCCAGGACACCAGTTCCAGCGTCGCTCACGCATCACTCGCGACACGGTCCAGCAGGGCGGGCCGGCACTGCCGGCAATCGTCCAGTGTCGCGTAGGTCAGCCGGTCCAGTACGTCGGGAAACGGCGCGGGCAGTTCGCATATGAGGTGTGCCCGGGAGGGCGGGCTGAACCGTAACCTCTGCGCCGCGGCATCGTGCCGATGCTCTGCGCAGATCATCTTGCCCATGAGCTCTCCCGCGACAGGGATGCTCTCCCCAGGGACCACGGCTCATCCTTCCGGGCCTTCACACCCGGCGGTGGGAAAGTCACGAACTCGCCGTGCGACGGCAGATCTTGCGGTACAAGGCACACGGACCCCGTCCCGGAGTCGTTCGTGCACGTAGTGTCCGTGCCCCGATTGATCACGTTTTGGGAACGCGAAAGCGCCTTTGATGAAGTCCTCGTCCTGACGCGGCGGTTGGCCCGTTTCGGCCAGGGCGGGGACGCGGTGGCCCGGCCGTCGGAGAGGGTTGCTGCGTTGCCGGCTGAGGCTGCGGTATCGAGCAGCCTGGCCGGCAGGCGTCCGCGCGGATGCCGAGGACGTGCGTGCGGCCGGAGTTGTGCACACCGTCTCGCCGTGTGGCAGCAGGCTCACTGGTGCGCTTCGGCCGACGCCGAGTCATCCCGTTCGTTGATCTTCCCGAAGGGGACGTGCACGCTGGGTGTGCTGCGTGCGGTGCCGACCAGGTGGCCGACCTGGTCGTCGAAGAAGATGTGGGGCTTGAGGACTCCCATGATCGTGCTCTTGTCTATGCCTCCGAGGAAGAAGGCATCGTTCACGGTCACGCCCCAGCCCTTCAGGCTGCGCACTGCACGTTCGTGGGCAGGTGCGTTGCGGGCGGTGACGAGGGAGACGTGGACGCGGATCTTGTAGTCCGGGTCTTTCGCCCGCTGTTCTTCTTCACGCTGCTGGAGCCGGTTGACGCTGGCGAGGAAGTCCCGCAGCGGCCCGGCGTCGTGCGGAGTGGCGGCGTTCATCGTCTCGTGGGAGCGGAACCCTTCGATGCCATCGGTCTGGTAGACCTGCTCCGAGGCGTCGTCGGCGAGGACCCCGTCGAAGTCGAAGGCGATCCGCAGATCCTGGCCACCTTCTCCATCGATCGCCGCAAGGCCCAGGACGCGTCCGGCGGGCAGCCCGAGGCTGACAGCCTCACGCACGTCGTCCTCGTTCGCGGACAGGAACAGGGACATGTTCAAGGCGGGCATGAAGTGGTACGGCGAGCGGCCCTGCATGAAGATGGCCCGGCTGATCGGCAGGCCGTGCGACTGGATGGACCGCATGACCCGCAGCCCCGTGTCGGGATCGTTGCGGGACAGGACGATGACCTCGGCCAGAGGGTCCTCGGGTGAGAGGTCGTTCAAGGACAGCAGTCTGCGGATGAAGGGGAAGGCGACCCCTTTGCCGAGCGTGTCGTCCAGGTGCTGCTCCTGGTAGGCGCGGTAGGCCTCCTCCCCCTTCTCGCGGAAGACGACGTCCGCCTCCGCCAGGTCGAACAGCGCGCTGGAGGCGATGCCGATGACCAGGCGTTTTTCAAGCTCGTAGGCCATGGGACTCCCCTGACATCAATTCACACACGCGTATCAATATAGTATCGAGTCCCTTGAGTAAAGGCCTGGGCACGGTTCTTCACGGAGTAGGCGTTCGGGGATGTCATCCGTGGTGTTCGTCAGCTCGGCGAACCACCGCTCACCCAAGTTCGGCGTTCGGCCAGGACGACCCGGCCGGGGTGTAGCACGGGTGGGCCGGCAGCCACGTCTTGATCACCGGAGAGAGCGTCGGCCGGCCGGTGCGGTTTTGCCTCGCCGCTGGCGCCTGGCCCGCCTATGCCTGCCCTGTCCGTCGCATAGGCTGTCTGTCCTTGTTTGTCTCACGCGAGCGCAGGAGAACTGCATTGTCCGACGGACACGCTGACCCGGTTGACTGGCACAGCATCCGGTCCTGGGCGGGCAGTCAGGAACGGGCGTTCGAAGAGTTGTGTTTCCAGCTGCGGGAGCCCGCTCGGCCGGGCTGGCGGACTGTCAAGACGGCCGCGCCGGATGGCGGGGTGGAGTGGTACAACCTGGCCCCGGACGGGCGGGTGCACGGTTTTCAGGTGAAGTACGTACACGAGATCGATGCTCTTCTGCCCCTGGCGCGGGAGAGCTTGAGGGCCGTGGGGCAAAACCGGCCTCGCCGGAACGTGACCCGCATGGTGTTCATGGTGTGCACCGATCTGCCGGACCCCACGCATCTGCGGCAGGGCAAGCCGGTGACGGGTGCCCGCCAGCGGTGGGAGCAAGCGGTCGCCGGCTGGAAGACGCAGTTGGAGGGGACTGCGGACATCGAGGTGGAGCTCCTGGGCAGCGGGGAACTGCTGGAACGGCTGCTGGCCCCGGGCAACGAGGGGCGTATGTGGTTCTTCTTCCAGCAGCGTGCTCTGGGGGCGTAGTGGCTGAAGGAGCAGTTCGAGCGCGCGGCGCGTATCGCCCACGACCGCTACACACCCCGGCATCACATCCCGTTGCCGATCGCCTCGACGCTGGACGCATGCGCCCTGGCGGGATCGTTCGTCGAGCGCGTGGGGCAGTTCGTAGAGACGTCCCGCACCACCCTGTCCGATGTGCAGTTCACGTGGCAGTCCAGGTCTGCGCCGGCACGCGAGACAGACGCCGGGCAGCTTGCGTCTGTGGCGGCCAGGCTGGAAGGCCTGCTCGCCCGGCTGTCACACATCACTGATGAACTGCGCCAGGCGGTGGGGGCGGTCGCTGCGGCGGGCCTGCCCGCTGACCGCATGGCCACGGCCGCCGAAGAGGCCTCCGATCTGGTCTTTGACGTCCAGCAGGCGCAGCGGGAGTGGTTCGGGTTCACGGATGACGAGGAGAAGGAACCCGTCGGCATCAACACGGTCCGGCTTCTACGGATCACGCTCGACCGGCTGTCTGTGCTGTGCCGGTCGGACCAGGCGCGCGCAGCGGAGGCCAAGGCATGGGTGCTGCTGGGTGAAGCAGGGCAGGGCAAGACGCACCTGCTGGTCGATGCCACGCGCCGGGCGCTTGAGGCCGGGCGGCCCGCGGTGACGGTTTTCGGCGAGCTGATGGCGGCCGAGGACCCGCTGACGGAGATCGCACGGCAGCTGGGTCTGGGCGATGTGCCGCACACCGTACTGCTGCAGGCCCTGGATGCCGCAGGAGCTGCGAGCAACACACGCTTTCTGCTGATGATCGACGCGCTCAACGATGCGGAGGAGCCGGGCAGATGGCGCAGCCGGCTGCCGCAGCTGTGGGCCCAGGCAGCACCGTACGACCACGTGGCAGTGGTGGTCTCGTGCCGCACCTCCCTCAAGGACGTAGCGCTGCCGGCCGACCTGTCGGCTCACCATGTGCCGTGCACGGACCACCCGGGGTTCGCCGGGCATGAGGTGGAGGCACTGGAAAGCTACCTGCAAAAGGCGCCCTCGGCGCTGCCGCGCACACCGCTGCTCGCGCCAGCCTTCTCCAACCCCCTGTTCGTGAAGCTGTACTGCGAGAGCCTGGAGGCACTGCCGGAGAAGCAGCGGGGCATCGCCGCCCGCACCCAGCACCGCAGCGCGGTCTTCGACAGCTTCCTTCAGCGCAGGGCGCACCAGATTGACCTGGCGCTGCACCTGGATGCAGGTGAGCGGGTCGTACAGCGCACGGTGAAAGAACTGGCCCGGCAGATGGGCAGGGCGGGCCGGGAAGTCTTGCCCCAGCAACAGGTACGGGAGATCGTCACACCATTCGCCGCGCACCTGACCCAATGGCCAAACACGCTGCTCGGGCAGATGGTGGCGCACGGAGTGCTGGCCAGCGAGCGCTTCCACACGGTCGGCAGCCGGCCAGAGGCCGGATACGGGTTCGGATACCAGGCCTTCAGCGACGACCGCATCGTCGACGCGATGCTCGCCGAGCACGCCGCCGAGATCGCGGCCGCCGCCTCAAGCGGCATGCTGGCCCCCGACTCGGCGCTGCGGGCCTGGCTGGAGGCAGCTTCCCCGAACCTGGTGGAGGCGGCCACCGTACTGCTGGCCGAGCGCACCGGCCGCGAGTTGATCGACCTGCTCGGCGCCGGCCAGGACGCCGACGCCCCCGACGGCCACGGCGGGCGCAGCAGGTTCGCCCTGTACGTGAGCCTGGTACGCACGCTGGCGCTGCGCGATGCCCGGAGTGTCAGCGAGCGGACCGCCGTCCTGCTCGAGCAGGCGGCCGACCACTTCGACCTGGCCCCGATGGTCATGGAGGCCAGGCTGGGTGTGAGCGCTCAGACGGGTCACCTCCTCAACGCCGACCGTCTGCACCGGACACTGTGTGCGATGACGCCGGCGGACCGGGACGTCACCTGGGGCCTTGCCATCTACGACATGCTCGATCAGCCCGGGGCACTGCACCGTCTGCTGCGGTGGGCCGAGCAACTGCCCACCCCGCCGCATCTGCGCCTCGCCGCTGCGGCGGCCGCGCCGTGGACGCCGCGGCGCGCGGGCAGCACCGTGACGGTGGCAGTGCCCCATCAGCCCCCGGAGCCGGAGGTGGTGCGGCTGGCCGCCACCACCCTGGTGTGGACGCTCACCTCGTCCAACCGTTTCCTGCGGGACCGGGCCACCAAGGCCCTGGTGCAGTTGCTGCTGGACCACCTGAGTGTCCTCACCGCGCTGCTGGACCAGTTCCTTCACGCCGACGTCCGCCTGGTCGATGACCCTTATCTGTTCGAGCGGCTCGCCGTGGTGGCACACGGCGTGGTGGCCCGCACCCGCACAAGCACCGGCCACCAGGCCGTGCTGGCAGGTGTCGCCACACGCCTGCTCGCCCACGTCTACGGCGACGTCACGTCGCCCGCCCACGCCTCCGCCAACGCACTGCTGTGCGACGCCGCCTCCCGCGTGATCCGGGACGCCTTCGCTGCCGGACTGCTCTCCGAGGACGACGCCGCGCGCTGCGCCCACCCACACCCCTGCCCCGAACCCGGCCAGGCACCCGACGAAGCGGCCATCGACGCCCTCTACCCGTCGCGGGACGCGGACGGCGAGCGGCTGTGGGGAAGCCTGCGCGCCTCCCTACTGGGTCTGGCGGACTTCGCTGCCTACGAAGTCAAGCCGGCCGTCCGCACCTTCAGCGAGCTGCCCCTGGCCACGCCCGCCCCGGCACCCGCCTACCAGCGGCGCGACCAGCCTCCAGTGCTGGTGCCCGACCGGGTACAGGCCTTCACCCAGAGCCTGCCCGCCGATGTCCGCGACGTGCTGGGCACACCCGAGGCGACCGCACGGCTGCTGGCCGAACCCTGGCGGGCCCGGCGTGTGCTGACCGGCGAGCAGCACCAGCTGCTTGAGCAGTGTGCGCAGCCGCCGACCAGCCAGGAGCAACTGGCAGACATGCCGGTAGACAGGGACTGGGCCAGCCGCTGGATCTTCGACAACGCCGCGCGCCGCGGGTGGAGCCCCGAACGGTTCGCCGCCTTCGACAACGTCCGCGGCGGCGGCCATGGCCGCGAGGGGCACAAGGCCGAACGCGTCGGCAAGAAGTACCAGTGGCTGGGACTGCACGAGCTGGTGGAGCGCCTGGCCAATCACCGGCACGTGATCCAGGCCGACGCCGGTGACCCTGCACGGTATCCGGGTGCCGAAGCGCTGCTGCTGATCGACATCGACCCCACCCTGCCCCCCGCCGCGCACCCGCTGTCCCCGGCTGCCCCAAGCCCGAGGGCGCGGCCATGACGGACTCCGCTCACGCCACCTTTCCCCCCGCCCCTCTCGACGGGCGGTGGAATCCCCCGCCGCCCGTGCTGCCCGACTCCGACCAGCTCGCCGACTGGCTGCAACACGACATTGGGCTGCCGATCTGGGCCGGCTCGCGGTACGCGAGGATGACCAAGGTCAGCAGTGGGTCGTCCTGTATGAGTCCGCCGCGGACAGCGTCGGCGGGCCCGACGGGGAGTGGACGGGGCAGGCCGAACAGTGGCATCTCATCCACAGCTGGCTGCTGGATGCCGCCCATTACCAGCCCGCCATGGACTTCCTCGCCTCCCGCACTCTCGTGGGCCGCTGGATGCCCGAAATCCCCTCCCGGCACGGCATCTACCTCGCCGACCTCCCCCAGCACCCCCTGGAGGGCGAGGACCGCGACCACGAAATGCGGTTCATCGACTACGGCGCCGACACGGACGACGACACCCCAACCCCGGACTCCTCCAGCCCCGCGCCGCAGCCTCCCACCCGCCCCCGGCGCAGGCCTATGACCCCCGACGACCTCACCCAGGCAAACGAGTACTTCGACCACCTCCTGGACGGCCTCGGCTACCGCGACGGCAAGGCCGCCACGCGGGAACAGCAACTGCACGAACTGGCCGGACACTGGAGCAAGTCACCGGACACCGACACCGCTCCCACGCCCCCTCCGCCCGCAACAGACCCGCGCGACACCGCCCGCGACGCCGACGGACAGCCGTTGCACGCGCTGCCGGCTGTCCAGGAGTACAACTGGAGCGCCAGCGGCCACGACTGCTCCCTGGACACCCCCGTCAACCTGTCCCTGCCCTCCTACCAACTTCTCAGCGGAGCAGACCTCAGGCGTGACCCCGACAACGGCGACTGGTACACCAGCGACGGCACCCGCATCATGCGCGCCCTGACCGGTCACAGGCCCACCGGAACCATCGACACCCTTCTGGCCCGCAGAGACTGGCTCGAACAACGTCTGCGCACCCTCAACGCCACCCTGATCCTGGGCCTGTTCGGCGAGCGCCAGCCCCGTACCACCGACCTCACCCGATGGCGCGAATACAGCCAGACGACCGGCCTGCAGCCCGGCCACGAACCGACCACCCAGAAACAACTCACCCGCATCAAGGTCAACCTCAACCCCTGACCTGCCTCACCCACCGCAGAACACGGCCCGCGCACGGCTCCCGGCCTGTGGCAACCCGCTCGCAGGACACAGACGGCACACCACAGGAGCCGAGCAAAGAGAAGCACGAGAAGGTCATCTCGTCACCGCGGCAAGTCCTTAAAGGAGCACCCGTGCGACCGCAGAACAGGGGTGCGATCCAAACAGGCACGAGCTCGCTAGGCTGCGTCGCAGCTGGCACTACGGCAGATCGGGGTATCGGTGGACCATCTCTTCACGGTCGACAAGGACAAGGCGGCCGCGGTCCCGTCCACCACGCTCGTACACGAGGGACTGCTGGAGCCGCAGCACCTGCAGGAGTGGGTCATTGCCCATCCCGAGGTGCTGGGCGACGACGTGCTGGTGATCACCGCGGAGTACGACCGCTGGGCCGACGCCGAGGGCGCACCTGCCCGGGACCGCCTGGACGTGCTGGCGCTGGAGGCTTCCGGGCGGCTGGTGGTCGTGGAACTCAAGCGCGGTCTGGCCAAACGGGACGTGCACCTGCAGGCCATCACGTATGCCGCGCTGGTCTCGCGGTTCAGCGTGGACACACTGGCGCAGGCCCACCAGGCGTTCTTGGCGGGGCGCGGGCAGCCGCTCAGCGTCGAGGAGTGCCAGCAGCGGCTGCTGGAGCATGTCGGCGAGGACTGGGACGTTGAGCTGTTGCGCCGTCCCCGCCTGGTCATCGTCGCGGAGGGTTTTCCCAAGCAGGTCACTCATAGCGTGGTGTGACTGTCGGAGATGGGCCTGGACATCGACCTGCTGGAGGTGAGTCTGTGGCGGGTGGGAGAGCAACTCGTCGCCGGTTTCAGCAAGGTCTACCCGACCCCGGAGGTCGAGGAATTCACCCTGGCGCCGGCGAGGGCCGAGTCCAGCGAGGTTACCCAGAAGCTGCAGGAACGCAAGCGTTCCCAGAATGCCGTGCACGTCTTGGTCAACACCGGGCCGCTGCCGGATGGCACACGGCTGCGTATGGTCCCCGACCACGGTGCATCAGAGGCCATGAAGGAACGCATCGCCGCGTGGGCCGGGGAGGATCCACGCCGGTCCATGGTCACCTGGCGCAACAACACGGCAAGCCCGCTGCAGTGGGACGCCGACGAGCAGTGGTACAGCGCCACGGGACTGGCCGAAGAGGTCTTCTTCCAGGTGACCGGTCGCAGACCCTCCGGAATCCAGGGCACCACCTGGTGGGTTCTCGACGCCGCATCGGTGCCTGGTGGCGCCGATCCCGGAAAGTGGGCCGACCTGAGCTTGGTCACCCTCTCGAAGAGAGTCGACACCCTGCTGCAGGACCTCGACGGCGGGGAGCCGGCGCCTGCTCCATGACGCCAGCACACAGCTGGCGGTCCGCGCCGAGAACCACCGCCTCCCCGCGCCGGACAGACGTCGAAGATTTTCGGCCAAAGACACGGCCCGCGCCGGCGAGCGGGGACCGCCGGCCCACACAGGTGGGCGGCCTTCGGACGTACACGGGCTTGCCGTCCCGGTGTGAATAGCCGATGCCGTGCCGGAGAAAGACGTCACTCTGACACAGGGGTGACCAGGGAAAGGGGCATGTGAGAGTGGTTCGTACGGGTGGCGCCGTGGCTGGCCGGTCGCGGCGGAAGAAGCCCTGGCGTCCGGCACAGCGGCTGGCGCTGTCGGTGCGATTCATCCGCGAGGAGTCGACCAGCTCCTACATCCGGCGTCTGGCGGATGCAAACGGGCATCCCCGACCAGGAGTTCTGGCCCATGTTCGGCACGCCGCTGCGCAAGGACGGCGTACCGGACGATCCGCGCTACCGCGAGGGGTATCTCAATGCGGCCGCACTGGACCGGCTCGCGGTGATGACGGGCCGCTCGGTCGGCGAACTGCAGTCCGCTCTGCCCAACCTGCGCACGAAACGGCTGCTGAACGCGGCGGGCGGACCGGCGTGGGACTGGCCTGGGACACCCGCGGCTGTTTCCTGGTGAGGATGTGCGAGATGTGCGCCCGTATCAAGGGCACGGCATGGGATTCCTATCTGGCCGCCGACACGACGTGGCAGGTCTGCGCCGCACACGGGCGGTGGCTGGACAACCGGCGCAACCCCGAAGCCGGGGCCATCCCGCTAGATGATCTGCGGGTGCGGTGGATCACCCAGGATCTGCCCGGGGAGGTGGCCCGGGAGTTGTTCGCCGCCCAGGACGAGAAGCAGCAGCTGGTGATCCTCGCCCGCGCGCTGGGGCATGCCTATTTCCGTGACGGGGGCCAGCGCGGCCGTGGACTGCACATCGCCTTCACCGATGTCGAGTTCGCCGATTTCTCGATCGGATGACCTTCCTGCCCTCCCTCGCCTACAAGACCGACGAGGCGACCGAACGCGGCGAATACGGAGACGGCACCAGCATCTATACCAGCCCCGCCGGAACCACCAAAGTCATCCGGCATGACAGAAAACCCGGCTGAGTCGCGGCACGATGCCTGTCACCACGACGGGGCGCTGGCCTGCGGCTCTGTCGGCGGTGAAGCGCCGTCTGCCGCCCGTGTCGCCAAGCGTCTGACCAGCAGCGGATCGCCAGACTCGGCGCTTCGGCTCACGGCGGTGGGCAGCCGCTTGAGCCCGGGGACCGGTCAGTAGGAGACGTCGAAGTAGTCGATGTCGGTGAGGGCGACCTCGAGTGCCTGGGCCCGGCCTCCGCCGTCCTTGAAGTACACCTCCTGCAGTCCTTCGGCGACGATGTCCCGCATCTGCTGGTCAGTGGCACCCTGCTGCTGTGCGTCGAACAATCGACGGGCGTAGACCGCAGGGAGGTGAACGGTCAGCCGGCGCATCCGGCCGTCGTCGGTGGTTCCGACCGGGGCGGTGTAGCCGAACCGGGCCCTGGTTTCGACGGTGATGCCGGTGGCGGTGGCCGCCTGCTTGCGGCGGCGCCCTCGGACCTTCGGCTGCCAGCGGGCGCGTACGGCCGTGTCGATCCGGTCCGCGATGGGCTTGGGCGGGTGTTTGCGCTCGCCGGTGCGGTAACGCTCCACCGAGCGCTGGCTGACGCCGAGCTCGGTGGCGACAGCCTTGGTGGTCTTCAGCTGCCCCACCAGGAAGTTGATGCGCGCTTTGAGGCTCTTGGGCGGCTGGCGGGTGAACGCTTCCTGATCGGCTCGCTCGATAGCGCCCTCAATCTCCCCCACCGGTCAGCTCCCGTCCGTGAACAGGCTGTGGCTGTAGCGCTGAGGGATCAGGCGGGCGTCGGCGGCCGGGGCGAGGTCCACGACCAGGTGCTCGCCCACACCGGAGGCCGTGGTGGCGTCGGGTGTGAGGTAGCCGAGGGCGCGCAGTTCGCCGACCGCCTTGCGGAAGGCGTCGCGGCCCTCGGCGGCCAGGCGCTCATCGCGGGTGAGGGAGATCAGTTCGCTGACCGTGGGGGCCTGGCCGGGGGTGTAGCCGGTGGCGAGTTCGGCCAGGACGCCGCGGGCGCGCCAGGTCAGGCGCATGTCCCGCATCGCCCGCGCCAACAGCGCCGGGTCATGGGCGGGCGGGGCGGTGGGAACGGGCCACTGCGGAGGCGCGGCGTCGGTGGTGGTCATCGGGTACGGCTCCTTCGGTGCGGTTGAGGTGCGCGCCGGCCATTTCGTTGGGACGGCGTCATGCCGGTGCCGGCGGTCGCGGGTCGCGGTCCTACTCGCCCTCGTCGAGGACGGCGTCGCCGCCCTTGATGTGGCGGGCGGGGTTGAGGCCCTTCTCCATCAGGTCCACGGCCCAGGACGTCTCCTGGACGCCCTCCAGCTTCGCCAGGCCCGGCGTGGGCCCGAGGCGGAAGCCGCCCGGCTGCGGCTTGCCCGAGGCGGCGTACGGGAGGAAGTCGAGCGGCGAGGCGCCGGGCGAGGGGTAGACGACGCAGTCGGAGAGCACGGCGAGGGGGTACAGACCCGTCATCTTCGCCATGTTCAGCAGCTTGCGGTGCATGTTGACCCGCGCCTTGGAGATGACGGCGGCGCGGATGTCCGGGCGCCAGGTCGGGCGCTGAAGGGCCGGCCACCGCTCGCCGTCCTTGTAGTGCTTGCCCTGCGGGCGCTCGCGCAGCTTGCCCACGCCCCCCTTCACCGTGGCTTTGATGGCCGCGAGGACTGCGGCCAGGGCCGGATCGACTTGCTTGTGCCGCTCCATCGCCGCGAGGAACTCCGCGTCCGACAGGTCCTTCGTGACGCCGAGGTCGGCGAGGGTGTCGACGTACGCGTTCTTCAGGCGGTCGTGCCACGGGTCCAGGTACGCGCCGGTCTCGCGGCGCAGGTACGCCTCGATCGGGTGCACGTCGTAGCCGAGCTCCTGGGCATAGGCGACGGTGTGCGTCTGGTACCAGGCCGGTCCCGTCGGCCGGGAGCCGTCCGGCGTGAACGGACTGGGCAGGCGCGGGTCCAGCTCGATGTGGCTGAGGTCGACCAGCCAGGAGCCGGGGATCTTCGGGTTGAACTTCGGGCCCACGAAGTGGTCCGGCGCGGACAGGCCGACCACCAGGCGGGCCGCGGCCGCGAGGAAGGCAGTGTTCAGGTCCAGGCCGACCGCGAAGGGCAGCAGGCACTCCTCATCGGTGAGCAGTTCCACCGACCGCACCCACTGGTACGCCTCCTCGTTCAGGAACCCGCCCGTCCAGCCGGCGTTCACGACGACGGGGTGCTCCGGAGTGGCCTCCGGCGGCGCCGGGTCCATCGGCTCCGTCCCCAAGCTGCCGGGGTTGTAGGCCGACACCCAGTTGCCGGTCCCTTCGTCGCGCTCCGGCTTCGTGGGCGGGCGCATGGCCGTCATCAGCTCCAGGCCCGAGACGGCCGTGGATCCGCGCGGGGTGATGACGCGCTGGGCGTAGACGCCGAGGACGCGGGCGATGTCGGCCGGCTCCATCTCGGCGACGCCGGGCCAGGACCGCTCATCGAGGGCGTCCCACGACAGGATCGCCAGCTGCACGCACTGCCGCTCGCGCCCCTGCGCCTTGCGGTAGATACGGGCCCACGGGCCGAACCCTCGCTGCGTGAGCTGCCACTTCGCCTTCGCCACCTGCTTCACGACCGGGTGGTCCTCCGGCAGGCGCAGCGAGCGGCGCTGCTCGTGGCCCTCCAGGCGCTCCGGCAGCCCGAGCTTCACCGCGGCCGCCGCCGTGAGCACGATCAGCGGATCGGAGTCCTTGCCGTACCGGTTGAGCTTCGGCGCACCGAGGCCGGACTCCCGCAGCGTCCACTCCACCAGCTCCGGGATCGTGGTCGCCGGGCAGTCCAGCACGATCCCGTCGACTCCGTACGCGGAGCCGTCACCGTCCAGCACTGCCAGCGGGCCGTGCGGGAACCGCGGATCGGTGGCGGGCGCGGCGGCCTTCTTCGCCGCCGGACGCCGAGACGACGTTGCCTGACGCGCGGCCGGACGGGCGAGGCGCTCCGGGGCGGCCTGGACGGCCGCGGGCGTCTCGGGCGCGGCCGGACCCGTGAACGTCTCCGGCGCCACCGGCTGCGGCGTGGCCACGGGGGCCGGGGCCGCCGAGGCGGCGGGGGTGCCGTGGGCGGGGTACTTCGCCGCCCACCCGTTCAGTAGCCGCTGGTACGCCTTCAGGCGCGGTCCCGTCGGCTCGCTCCTGCCGTTCTCCCAGTTCTTGATGCTCTGCGTCGACTTCAACTCCAGGGCCTGCGCGAGCCGGGCCTGCGTGATGCCAGCGGCCTCACGCAGACGGGCGCGCTCCGCCGGGGGCGGCAGCTGCGGCTCCTCCTCCAGCAGTGCGTCCACGCTGGCGAACAGCTCTTCCTCGGTAGTTGCCATGCCTGAACACTAGCAGCACTAACCCTCTCGTTTACCCCATTTATTTAACCCGATCGAAGGGATGAATGGGGGGTTGAAACGCGCGAAGGCCGCCCGGCAGTTGCCGGGCGGCCTTCGCGAAGTCTGAACCCTGGGCGTGTGGCCTGCCCCCTGCCGGGGGCTACCAGGGGCGAGTCCAGGGTCTTCCCGGACAGCGTACCCGTGCAGCGCGCCCAAGCGCAGGGCGATGCCGCGGCATGAGCGCCACGCCGAGCCGGTTTTCGTAGGGTGGCACCCATGACGGAGACCGACACTCTGGAGTTGCAGGAACTGCGCGCCCTGGCCGCCTACCGCACCCGCCAGGCGTGCGGCGAGGAGGCCGGCGTCCCGCACGACGAGGCGTACCGCCGCGTGTTCGGCGAGAGCAAGACGTGGGGTGCGAGGTGATCCGGCGCCCGGGTCTCTCCTCCTGACGGACGTCATTCTCTGGGGTCGAGGGCGCTCACACCTGTGCCGGTGCACTCGCACGGTTCAGCGAGAGGAGCGTGGCGCCGACCCCGGCGCTCGGCAAGGATCACTGACGCGGCCGGGTGCAGCAGGGCTGGAAGAAGCAGCCGGTCTTCTTGGCGGCGATGGCGTCGGCGACTGGGCCGGCGCTCGACCGGGACGTGCGGGTCGCAGTCGACCAGGTCGTACGCCTGCGCGTCGCCGCGGCCGGCGCACTTGCGGGCAGCCAGGCCGTGCGCCGGGCACAGGACGAAGGTCTCATGCGGCAGGGGCTCGCACAGCCGCTGGACTGTCGGCGAGCGGCGCGACGTCGACTGGGCCGGGTGAAACGCCCGTTCCTCCCTGGCTGATCGGCCGGCATCCCCGATGATGGAGACCGCCCGGGACGACGGATCAAGGGGTACGCATGGCGGTGGAGGCCGGCGCACGGCGGGAGGAGCGCGTCGCGGGGCGGGTATGGACGGTGCGCCTGGACCCTCACGGCCGCCCGTCCGCCGGCGCGGTGAGGCTCTTCTGCTCCCGCCCGACCTGTGCCGATGAGCGCTTCCCTGGCGGCGCCACTGCGGGGCGCAAGGCCGCGATCGGCCACGTCAACACGCACCTGGCCCGCATCCGCGAGGGCGGAGGGCCGCGCGGCGAAGCGTGGTGCGCCTGCCGCGCCGCCGACTGCGCATGGCACACCCCCGACTCCACTGCCGTACGGCGGGGCGGGGCGAACCCGGCGGCGGGGGCCGTCCGGTGCGGCGGCCCGGTGGTCCTGGCGGTGTACGCGGACCGGGCCGGAAGGCTGTGGCGGATCGCGGAGATGTGCGCGCGGTGCGCGGCCGCCACCCCCAACTGTCGTGTCCTGGACACCGCCCCGCCGCCGGCTCGCACCGCCCCGGCCGGGGCAGGTCAGGCATGGGGCAGCCCGGACACGAAGCCGGAGCCCGCAGGCGGCACGGTGGGCGACGGCGCGGCGGCGGTGTTCTCCGACCACACCTCCTCCCTCGCCGCCGACGCGGCTTCGGCTGCCGGGCCGGCTGCGGTCCCCCGCGCCCGCACCAGCTCACCGGCCCCAGCGTCCCGGCGGGCGAAGCAGTGGGGGAAGATCGCGCAGCGGACCGTGCCGCACGACCTTGAACCCGACGTCCTGCGCCTGGAGCTCATCGAACTCGGGGACGCGTTCCGCGCCTACCAGCAGCGCCCCGAACCCGACCTCGTCCTCCTTGCCGAGCTCCACGAGCGCAAGGCCCGCGCGTTCGCCCTGTGGGCCGACGTCACCGGCGACGGCTCCCTGCACCACGAGGCCAAGCGCGCCCAGAAAGCCGCGCAGACCACCCGCGAGATGCACGCCAACCGTGGCGGCCAAGCGGCCGGCGACACGGTCAGTGGGGACGGGCCGGTGGTGGAACGGCTGCTGACCCGGCAACAGGCCGTGCACGCCCGCAGCGTGCTGGACTACACCGCCGCCCACGCCCCGCGCCCGGAGGCCGAGGTGCGCCTGGCGGTGCTCATGCTCACCCTGAGAGCCGTGCGCGCCGGCACCGGGAACATCACCGGTCAGGACCTCACCGGCTGGCTCCACAACGACGCCGAACGGGTACTTGAGCATCTGGTCGCGAACGGGTGGCTGCGGCTGCCCGGCACCATCGCCGAAGTGATGGCCTCCCGGTCCGAGGACCCCACCGCCATCGCCGTCCCCACCCTGCTGCCCGAGCGGCCCCACCCGTTCGGCTTCGGCAAGACCACCCGCGCGAGGATCTCCGGCTGGACCCAGAAAGCCGTGGGCGACCGGAAAATCCGCAACAAGAAGGCAGGCGCCGCCACCCGGCTCCTGGCCCTGTACACCGCCGCCCACACCCGCCCCGACGGACGCCTCGGACCCGCCGAGGACGGCGGGCTGGATCTGAACCAGGTCGCCGCGTTCACCGCCCTGACCCCCGATCAGGTTGGCGAGCACGCCGGGCTGCTGGTCGCCGCCGACTGGCTCACCGAAGCCGACACCGCCGGGGGACGGCTGCGCGGACAGCTCACCGAACGCGTACTGCCGCTGGGCGGGCTGCTGTGACACGCCCCGCCCACCGTGCCGGCGGCCTCGCGTACCGCCACCCCGGGTACGCGCACACAGCAGCGGCGTCAAGGCCGTCCGGCGCATGGGTCTGCTCAGGCCGGTGACCACCACACGGCCCGCATCGGAGGTATGACCTGTGTCAGGACCGGATCTGCCGCCGGCGACCGCGCCGATGACCGTGGAGGCGCTGGTGGGGCGGTGGCCGACGGGGGCCGAGAAGGTGGAACTCGTCCACGGAGTGATGGTCTTCGCCGGCCATTTCGACGAACGGGACCTCGACCCGGCCCGGCGCACCTATCCCGGCCGCCGTCCCGTCATCAACGCCGACGGCGGCCTGGAGGTCCATCCGGCCGGTCCCGGCCGACCCGTCCCGCTCCTGGGCGATCCGCACCACTGCTGAAGTCGCCCCGTCGTCCCGGTGGCCGATTGCACCATGGCAGGGAACCGGCCAGGTGCGCTCCGGGGCCGTCACCCATACGGCTGAGGGTCGTTTCCGGTGTGGACCAACACATCGGATGCCAAGGAGGCCCAGTGGGCCCGTCGTTTGTGATCGAGCGGCTCGAATTCCAGCGGGGCGACGTCTGGTACGCCCGCTACTTCAAGGGACTGGTGATCTTCCTCGTGGGCCACTCCAAGGCCGGAAAGTCCACCGCGCTGGAAGCGCTCCTCTACCCGCTGGGCCTCCTCACGGCAACCGTCATGCCGGAGGTCCGCGGCTGCCAGCAGGTCCGGCTGGTCTTCCGGATTGCCGGAACCCGCTGGCAGGCCACCCGCAGCGGATCGAACCCGCGGGCACGGGTGTCCTTGAAGAACCTCGACGACGCGAACGAGATCGAGCACCTGCTGCCGGTCACGAGCGCGAAGGCCGGGGAGATGACCGCCGGCGCCTTCGTCCAGGACCTGCTCGGCCTGCCCCAGGCGGTCCGCGGGACCACGCGTGTCACCCTGGACGACTTCTACAGCACCGTCATGGCGCTGCGGCAGAACACGATCGCCTCCGAGTTCCTCGGCGGAGGAAAGGACGAGGCGAGGGTCCTTTCCCTGGAGGTGCTGCTGGGCCTGTGGAACGAGGATCTCGCCGGGCTGGAGAAGAACGCTTCGGAGACCGCGTCCCGGTACCGGGCGGCACGGTCTGCTCTGGCGGCGTTCAAGAAGCTGCGGGACAGCGGCGCGCTGGCCGATCCGGCCAGCGTCCGCGCCGCGTACGAGCAGAAGCAGCGCGAGCACCGCGCGGCGGCGCAGCGGTGGCAGGAGGCCGACGCGGCGCTGAAGGTCGCCGTCGGGGAGCGCGGGCGGCTCGTCGCCCTGCACCAAGCGGCCGAAGCCCAGCGCAGGAAGAGTGCGAAGCTGGCTGTCGCCGCCCAGGCCAAGGTGAACGGTGCCACCGCCGAGCACGCGCGCGCCGAGGGCGAACTCGCCACCCTGCTGAAGCCCGCGCCGCAGGACTGCACCTGCTGCGGACAGCCCCTCCCCGACCGGGAGCCGGGCCTGTGCCGCCAATGCGGTCAGAGCCACGACGACGTCGAAGACCGGCGCGGGCAGCAGATCGCCGCGGCCCGTGCGAAGGTGGACCGGCTCCTGCTCAAGCTGCGGGGCCTTCAGGAGGCGGCGGCTGCCGCCGCCGACCAGGCCGCCGAGGCGGATACGGCGGCCGCGGCCGCGCTCACCGCCCGCGACGCCTACGACGAGGGCCATCTCCAGCCCGCCCGCAAGGCCGCGCAGCAGGCCGAGAAGGAGGCCCACGGGCTGAGTCGCGACGTCGCCCAGCTCAAGGAGCGTCTGGAGTCGGCCGACTACATCAGCGCCCAGGAGCAGGTCATCCGGGCGGCCAAGGAGCAGATGGAGACGGCGCAGGCCGCCCGGGATGCGGCGGTCACCGCCCACGACGTACGCCGCAAGGAGGTCACCGGCCGCTGGTCGGAGTTCTTCCTTGCCCGGCTGAAGCAGATCAACCCCGACGTCGAAACCGCCCACATCGACCCCGCCGACTTCACCACCCGCGTCAAGGAACGGCACACCGCCGACAAGACCTTCGCCGAGAGCTCGGTCGCCGGAAGCCCCAAGGTGGCCACCAACGTCGCGCTGCTGCTGGCCCTGCGCGATCTCGGCCGCGTCGACCGCGGCGTCAGGGTGCCGCCGCTGATGGTCATCGACTCGCCGCTGGCCGGCCTCGGAGCCAAGGGCCTGGACCACGCCACCGGCCTGCGCCTGATCGACACGCTCATCGACATCGCCGACGACGCCTCCCCCGACGGCTACGCCTGCCAGGTCATCGCCGCCACTAACGACCCCCTCCCCCGCTCCTATCCCGGCGTGCGGGAAATCCGCATCGACACCGACAACCGGTTCTTCGACCACGCCCCACGCCGCGACAACTGACCATCCACGCGCTGGGCTTTCGCAGAAGAGACCAGGGCGGCCGCCAGCCGTCGCCACGCCCGGATGGCCGATGCCCGCAGCGCGCCACTGCCTGGAAAGGCGCAGCCTCGGGCCCACCATAGGGCCTTCACCCGCCTCGCGGATGTACAACGAGGCTGGCACCCTTCCCGCCCCGCTCGGCTGAAAGATGGTTGAGGAGCTGAGCAACCCGCCGTGGCTTTCAGCGGCTGGCTGCCTCGTGCAGGTGCTGGCGCAGCTGTGCGCGCAGTTGCGGCAGAGGGGCGCTCGCGCCGAGCCGGCGCAGGAAGTCGGCGGCCTTCCAGGTGATCAGGCCGCCCTGACGGGAGAGGTACAGGCCGACCTGGTCGATGCCGAACTGGTCGTCGTAGTCCAGCAGGAGGTATCCGGCGAGCTGGTAGATCTCCTCGCGGCCCAGGCGGCGGGGGTCCTTGGTGGCTTTGCAGTCCAGCAGCAGGCCGCCGAGGATGTAGTCGGCATCCGCGCCGCCGATGTCGCCGCTGCCGGCGAAGACCGGACCGCACACACGGGCCCTTTGCGGTAGAGCCCGGAAGGCGGCGAACGGACCGTCGGCGAGCCGCATCTGCTGGTCGATGTCGCTCGCGACGTACTCGGGGACCGCCATGGTGAGGTCGTCCAGGGTCGTGGCGGGGGTGGCGGAGCTGAGCATGCTGAAGCGGCGGATCTCACCGGTGCGGGCGATGTCCTCGAAGAAGCCGGCCACGAAGCACAGCCGGATGAGCGCGTTCTCGTCCAGGCTGCCGGGGTGGGAGAGGTAGGTGTCGACGGTGGCCAGCAGCTCCCGGCCCGCCGCGTGCAGAGCCTTGCGGGAGGCACGAGCCGGTGCTCCGCGCAGCGGCCCGGTGCCGTCAAGGAGCATGACACCGGCGGCAACGGCCAGTCCGAGCCGCCCGCCGAGGCTGAGGCGCAGGCGGTAGTCGATGGCGTGCCCGAGGGCCGACCAGTTCGGGTATTGCACTTCGATCGGCTGCACCGGGTGCGCCAGGCCCGCAATACGCCTCTGGTAGTCGCGGACCAGGTTCTCGCTGTGAAGCAGCTGGGCGGCCATGAACTGCGAGATGGGTGAGGAGTCGTATTTCAGCTGCCCGGTCAGACTGAGCTCGATCATCGACCGGCCGGCCACCGTGCCGTCCCGGCCGGCGTCGGCCATGGTCTTTTCGTACTCGTCGATCCAGGCGATGCCCTCGGTGTCCAGCAGGTGGCGGGCGCGGGTGACCGCGACGTAGATCAGGCGGGCCTCGCTCGCATTCAGCGCGCGCTGCAGACCCAGGTCGTCCACCGACGGGGCCATGAAGCCCTTGCCGATGCACACCGACGGCCACTCCCGCCCTTTGGCCTTGTGCGCGGTGGAGACGGTGACCTGCGCCTTGTCCTCCGGGGAGAGGCGGTCCACCGCGGCGATGATCTGGTCAGGGCCGTAGGTGTCGACCAGCTGCACGATCGCTTTGAGGTCCTGGCCGGCCTTGTCCTGCTCCGCGTACTCCTGCACCTCGCCCCAGGAGGAGAACAAGAACAGCTCCGGGTGGCTGGTGCGCTGCCCGGCTTTGAGCTCGAGTGCGGCTTTGGCGATGCGCTGCAGCGCGCTGCCCCCGCCGGTCAGCGCCACCGGAATGCCCAGCTCCAGGTAGGACAGGACCTCGTTCATCGCGTCCACGTTCCCCCGGCACAGCACAGCCTCGGGCTTGGCGACCTCGCCGACGCGGGAGCCGGGGCCGTGGCCGGTCAGCTGCATCTCCGACTCGGCGTGCCCCAGCCACCGGTTGGCCACCTCGGCGATCGCCGGGCCGAAGCGGAAGGACTGGGTCAGGCGCAGCTGCTCGGCGGGGAAGCCGGTCATCACATCGCGTGCGTTGCGCCAGCCGTAGATCTGCTGGGCCGGGTCCCCGACGCACACCCGCTGCGCGTCCTGGGCGAGGAAGACCTCCTCCAGGACGGGGTTGGTGTCCTGGGCCTCGTCCAGCAGGACGAAGTCGGCGCCGAGCCGCGGGGAGGTCATCGCCCACAGCTTCATGTAGTGGTCGTGCTCGAACCGCAGCCGGCCCGCGGGCGAGCAGATGTCCTCCCACGCGCGGTGCGCGTAGGGCAGCAGGGTGCGGGCGAGATAGTCCTGGCCGGGGCCGTCGAGTCCGTTGACCGGCTCCATGTGGCGGGCCATGACCTGACGGTCAGTGGTGTAGCAGAACTTGCGGACCATGCCCATCACCAGACGCGCGGCGTGAGTGACCTTGATCTGGCGGGAATTGATGTCAAGGTCGCGGGTGATGCCGAGCAGGCGGGCGGTGTGCTTGGCGGGGATCCGCGCCGAGGCGTTCAGCCGCTCGCGGTAGTGGTGGCCGACGGCGCGGAAGGCCAGGGAGTGCGCGGTACGGCACTCCACGTTCGGCCCGAACCGCCCGCGGGCGTCGTCGGCGATCGCCCGGTTGAACGCCACGTACAGCCCGCGTTTGCGGGTCGCGGCGCCCATCAGGATGAGTGTCGAGGTCTTGCCGGTCCCCGCTCCGGCGACCAGGGCCAGGTCCCGGCCGGAGGCGAACACCTCACGGGCGGCCTGCTGTTCCTTCGTCGGCTCCATGGCCAAGGGATTCCTCTCTGGGAAGCGCGGCTTCATGTACCGCAACCCCAGAGGCTGGAGGAGTCGATCACCAAACGTCAATACGATCATACGTTCGGTAGCCAGTTCCGGCCGAGCTGGGACGGAGCCTGCAAGGCAGCACCGCAAGCCTGTGCGCTGCCAGTTTCCTCTTCCTCCGCGCCCTGGCGATGCACCCCCGTCGGCGCAATCGAGACAACGAACTTCCCTGATTCCAGCAGGAGTTGTCAGTACCGGTTTCTATGCTGCCGCAGGCAGGGGAGCCGTTGGGCACCACGCGGATGCCCGGCTGTCTGATCAGATGGGAGGCGCGGGATGCCGACGTGTACCCGCCGAGCCAAGTCGACCCGGCGCTTATGCCGCAGAGAAGCCGCCGAGTGGCCCCGCTACGACGACCTTCCCGCTCCCGTGGTGGCGTGCGCCAGCCACCTCACGCCGGCGGAATGGGCAGCCTGCCAGGAAGCCCGCGCCCGGGTAAACGCCGAGTACGCCGCCCGCCGGACCCAGGAGCTGGCCGCACGCGAAAAGCAGGGCGAACAGGCGCAGCCGGCACCGGCCGTGGCGCGCTACGTCCCACGGCCGTGCACCGGCCGGTGCGTCTCCCAGGAACGCGCCTGGGGCCGCGAGGCGGACAGCGCCTCCAGCCTGTGCGCGACCTGCGACGGCTACGTGTGCCTGGCCTGCGGCAAGGCCGAAGCCGACGGCATCTTCGACTTCTGCGGCCGGTGCGCGGCGTTCGAATCGGAGATCGACCAGGAGCCGGACGAGGTCTGGGACGACGAGATCGACACCGGGCCCGCCCCGCGCATGAGGCTGACCGCGATGGTGAACCAGCTCGTCGCGGCCACCGGCACCACACACCGCGACGTCAACGCCCGCATCAACCGGACCATCGGGGTACACACCCGGGTCGGAGCCGACGAGCAGGTGATCCGCCGCGCCGCCTGGGCCGCCCGCGACTGGCTCGACCACCTCCTCCCAAGCCCGCAGACGGACGCCACCGCCCCACCCGACACGCCCGATCCCGGCACGAGGACAGTGACCGCAGAGCCCGCCGAGCCCGCTGCACCGGTGGAAGGCACAGCGCTCGCGGGCGGCCGGGTACTACGGTCAGCGCCCATGGACACCCCCGCACCACACCCCACCGACGACGCCGTGGGCGAGCACGCCGAGCTGACCGTGACCGTCCGCCTGACCAGCCAGAGCGCGGCGCGCCTGCGCCGCGCGGCCGAGATCCAGCAGCGGCCCATCGAGGACGTCGCCGCCGACAGCATCAGCGACGACAGCACCGCAACGTGCACGAGGCGCTGTACAGCGGCAGCGACGCGTACGCGGCCACCCTCGACGGCATCGCCCAGCGCCTCGCGCTCATCGTCCGCGAACTGGGCGCCCTGCCCTCCCGCGCCGCCGCACACGTGATCGCCCAAGCGGTCGCCGAACAGCACGGGCCCCTGCCCGAGGAATGGCACCAGCGCATGCTCGAACAGCTCACCGAGCTGTGGACCGGGCGCACCACCGAGTTCGGCCAGCGTCCCGACGGCTCCGTCGGCCCGCTGGAGGACACGAAGGTCCACGCGATGGTCACCCCCGCGCAATGGGATGCCCTGGCCCGCATCGGCGACCCCGGCAGCATCGCACTGGGCACGCAAAAGGCCCTCGAGGCCGGGATCACCGCCCTCGACCGATAGTCGGCCCGGCCGCGCCCCGGAGGGGGGCTAGCATGGCGCGCTCCCCCACGAGAAGAAGGAGCCGATGCAGCCCGAACACTGCCCCTTCCACCGCCGCGAGGACACCTGCGTGCCCCTCGCCCGGCTGCTGGCCCAGGCCGGCCTGCTCGACCCCTCACCCCACGCGCCCGCCACCGGCGGGACGGCGATGGACGTTCCCCCCGTCCCGCCGCGTCCCGTCACGCTCGCGCTGATCGCCGAGCACGTCAATGCCTGGGGCCGCGTCGTCATCGACCCCACCCTCCCGCACACCGACATCACCGCGCTGGAGGAACGGTCCCTGCGCTACACCCTCCAGGCCCTGTGGGAAGCGTGGCCACGGCCTCGCGCCCACGTACGCGCAGGTGCAGGCCCTCGTCGACGGGTCCGGTGTCACGTGCCGGTGAGCTTGTCGGGGTCGGGGGCGTAGACGGTCATCCAGTGCGGGTTCAGCCGGTAGTAGACGACCTCGTGGTTCCAGTCGAAGGCGTCGTCGTCGCCGTAGAAGTCCTTCAAGTAGGCGAGGAGTTCCTGCCAGTCGGACGTGGTCTCGGCGTCCTCGGGGTTCAGCTCCTCCACCGTGCCGTGGGTGAACACGCCGAGGTCCTCGCCGCGCATGTGCGCGACGCTGGCGGCCGGGCGGGCCGAGAGATGACGGGCCTTGGCGGCGTTGCGCGCCGTGCCGAAGTGCCACCGGCCGTGCAGGAAGTGCCCGTCGGCGCCGCTGATCCGCGGTTCGCCCTTTGCGGTCACCGTGGAGAGGGCGAGCGTGCACATGCCGGTGAGGACCCCGGTGAGCTGCGCTGCCGTGATGGTGCGGCCCTCGACGATCGAGCGGAGGTGTGCGGTAGAGCGGGAGAGGGAGGTGCCGAGGAGGGACTGGAGCTTGTTGAGTTCTTCTGGGGTTTCGCGCATACGTCCATCGTCGGCCGTAAACCCGACACCCTCTGTCGTCATTGATGGGGTGAGGTTGCTCCGAGCGGGTTTGTGCTCGGTGGTGCGTGGATGGCAACAGGTGGGGGGCGAATACCGCCCCCGACCGGTGGCTCAATGACGTCTGCGGTCCATGGGGTGTGGCCGAAGTGCTGTGACCCGGTTCTTGCCGAGGTGGTGTGTTCGCCACCTCCGGCACGGTGCGGAGGTCAGGGCGGGAAGCCGGGAAGGGGGCGGTGCTCAAGGCTCAACCCGAGAAGGCTCCCGGTGCGTGCTCGGGAGGCTTCCGCGGGTTGTGCGCTCTTCTATGCGGCGAAGCCGACGTTGGTGACGTATTCGTAGCTGCCCCAGTCCGAGCCGAGGTCGGCGATGACGTCGTCCCAGGCGTCTTCGAGGCCGTGGTGGTCGCCGGCTGCCCATGCTCCGACGAGGCGGTCCCAGCGGCGGACGTTCATGGACCGGTGGGTGAGGACGCGCTGGTGGTGCTGTGCGACTTGTGACTGGTCGAGGGGGTGGATCTCGATACGGGTACCACGGCCGTCGCGGTTGAGGCGTTTGAGGAGATGCTTGGCCACGTTCTGGCGGCGGACAATCTTGTAGGCGCGTTCGATCCTCTCCAGGCTCGCTCGGGAGGGGCGGCGTTTGCCGTCGAGCCAGGCTTTGAGGGTGCGGTCGGTGACGGTCAGGCCGGCGGCCCTCGCCGCCGCTCGGGCGTGGTCGGTGCGGGTGAGGTAGTTCAGGCGGGCCGTCCAGCCGCGCTTGGCGGTGACGGGGGTGGTGATGCCTCCGGCGAGTTTGTCGAGCTGGCCGGCGACCGCGTCACCGCCCCTGACGCCACGGGCTTGGTAGTGGCCGAAGTCGATGGTCTTCTCGGGCACTTACGCCTCCTTCCCTGTCGCGTCGGTGGTGTCATCGCCGTCGGTGGTGATGGTGGTGCCGGCGGTGTAGGTGTCCTTGACCTTGACCTCGGTGACACCCCGGCCCTCGGGGAACACGCGGTGCCAGTCACCGATGACGTGGAGTTCGTCGGTGCCCATGGCGCGGACGACGTGCAGGCCCCCGGTGTGGGCCTTCCACGCCTTCATCCAGAGGTTCGCGAACGCCTGGGAGCGGATGAGGTGCATCCAGTCCTGGCGGTAGAGCTCGCGGTTGTAGTTCGACTCCCCCATCGTCGAGACGAGTTTCGAGTACATCGCCTTCACGTACTCCAGCGTCACCCCGTCAGCCTCTTCGATCGCCCGCGCGCGGGCGTCGGTGAGGGTGATACGGAGCTTTTCCAGGAGGTTCTCGGTGGAGCCGGAGGTGTACGACTCGTGGATCACCGGGGGGTCGCACAGCTGGTTCTTCGGGTCGGAGAGGCGCAGCAGGAGGCGGAGAGTGGGTTCGGTGACCCACAACGGTCCGGGTTCGTCACGCTGGCCGATCGGGTTCGGCAGCACCGCCCCGTGGTCCCAGGCGGGTGGGGTGATCAGGTGGATTCCGGCGCGGCGGCGGTCGAAGCCGAAACCGGTGGAGTGTTCCAGCTGGCCGATCGGCAGGTGGGTCTTCAGGGCGGAGAGGTAGGCGGCGTTCATGTCGAGCGCCACCACCTCATGCGCGCCCGGCGGCAGTACTGCCCTGGTCCACTTGGGCCGGGCCTCCCACACCTGGTCCGCGCCCTTCGCCGTCTGCTTGCGCAGAACCTTCGGCAGGGCGGGGTGCGCGACGACGTCGTAGCGGGCCCCCTTACGCGTCTCGTCAAGGAGCACCATCGCGTCCGGGATCGCCCGCTTGATCAGGGCGGCCGTGGCTTCGTCGACGTCGCCCTGGTGCTCGGCGAGCGCGGCCTGCACGGCCTGGGTGATGAGGGCGCCGGGGCCGGACTCTTCCTGGAGCGCCCGCCCTCGCGGCGGCTTCACCGGCGCCGGACGCGAGGGGGCCGGGCGGCTCGTGCGCGCGGCGCGCTCCGAGACCGGCGGCGACGCCTTGGGAGCGGGAGCGGTACGAGCCGGGGCCGGGGTGATGTTGGTGTCGGCGGTCGGTCCCGGCTCGGCGGGAGCCGAGACAGGAAGAGCGGGGGCGGGTTGGCAGTCGGCGGGGTCGAGGTGCTGCGCGAAACCGTCCATCCGATGGGAGGCGGGGTACCCGCACAGCACACACGGCTCGGGCACCGCCAGGACCTCGACGTCGTCCGTCGGCCCGTCCACCTCGACCTCCGGGGCGGGGGACTCGGTGGCCGGGGGCTGGGCGGCGAACTTCGCGGCGAGGCCGTCGAGGAGGTACGCGTACTTCGTACGGACCTCGCCCGAGGGATCGCGGCCGGACTCCCAGCTGGACAGCGTGGACGGACTCACCCCCAGCGCCTTCGCCACCTGCGCCTTGGACAGGCGAGCACGCTCCCGCAACTCCCTGCGCACCGCGGGTTCGGGGAGTACGGCCTGCTCGGTGACAGAGGACAACAGCGAATCAATCGCATCAAAACCGGAACCAGGGGCAGGGGCAGGGGCGTCATCTTGGTCGCTCACCAGCCGGCTCCCTTCACCCTCACGGTGCGCCGCCGGGCCGCAGGCAGCGCCTCGCACGCCTTCGTCGGCCCGTCCAGCAGATCGAGGGGACGGACACCGTAGTGGACGGCGAGGGTGTCGACATCGGCCAACTGCCACGAAGCGGCACCCGACTGACGACGCGAGATCTGCCGATGCGCTTGACGCATGAAGACTTGGTTTTTAGTTGACCCCATAGCTTTAACAAATCATTTCGATTCGACACCCGATGGGGGCACTCCTGGGGTGCAACCGCTGCTGCAACAGGCCCCGCAACGGCGGGAAAATTGGGGAAACCACAGATCAGGGGCGAGATACCCCTCCCCGTCCACCCCACGTTTCAGCCCTCACGGCTGACGCACCTCCCCCACCACCCGACAGCACTGACACAGCTCCCCACGACAAACCCGCCACTCATCTGCCGAGGCCCGCGACCGCCGGAGGTCGCCGATGCACCCGGGCAGGCGGCATGCGTCGGCGGTGGCCACCACCACGGTGAGCGTCCTGGTGGTTTCCGGGCTGATTCCCGAGAGGGCGGTGAGGAGGCATGGAACAGCGCCTGTGTCGATCCCTCGCGGGTGGGACAGTGGTTTGAGCCGTAATACTCCCGGCCGGGCCGCTACCGCCCTCATCTCGTATGGACGGTAGGAGTTCAAACACTGATCCGTTGGCTTGTTTGACAGCAGGACGTGCATTCATCCGGCTGTGGGCTCGTCGTATCGCGGAGGATGGCGGCCACTGACCGGTGCGAGGAAGGGGAGTTCTCGGCATGGCGGATTGGGTGAAGATCGCGGGCAGTCTCACGGCCATCTCAGCGGGGTCCAGGACGACGGTGTGGGGTGTGAACGCGGCGAACGCCGTCTACCACTACACCAACTATGACGGCAGCCCCTGGATCAAGATCCCCGGGGGCCTGAGTGACATCGGCGCGGGCGCCGACGGCACCGTGTGGGGCGTCAACAGCGGCAACCAGATCTACCGGTACACCGGGGACCAGAGCACGGCGAACTGGGTGGGCATCAGCGGGAGCCTGGTCCGTATCGACACGGGCTCCCGGACCAACGTGTGGGGGGTGGACTCCGCCGGTGCGATCTACCGGTACACCAATCACGACGCCAGCCCCTGGATCAAGATCCCCGGGGTGCTGAGCGACATCGGCGCGGGCGCCGACGGCACCGTGTGGGGCGTCAACAGCGGGAACCAGGTCTTCCGGTACATCGGGGACCAGGACAGCTCGAACGGGTGGAAGAACGTCAACGGCAGCCTCAAGCGCATCGCGGTGGGCTCCCGGACCAACGTGTGGGGCGTCGACCCGGCCGGCAGTATCTACCGGTACACCAACAACGACGCCGGTGGCGGCAACCCGTGGGTCAAGATCCCCGGTACTGCCACCGACATCGCCGCCGGTGCCGACGGCACCGCATGGCACATCAACACCGCAGGCGAGATCTACCGCTACACCGGCGACCAGCCCAGCTGACCCCGCCCCACCATCCGTGCGGGCCCCGGCCGGTCAGGCCGGGGCCCGCACCTGCTCCACCGAGTCAGCCGCAGACCACATCTGCGGGCAGCCGTTCAGCTGCCCGCACGAATGCCCTGGTACCCGGACGTTCAGTCCCTGAAATGATCGCCCGCTTAGCGCCCGTGTCGACCCGGTCTCTCACGTCGCTGTCCGGAGGTTCGCGTCGCCTCCGGTCAGGGCGCCTGCCGGGGCCGGGCCGACTACAGGTTCAACGAGTCACCCCGGCAGGTCGCAGCACCGGGTTGCGGTACTAACCTGCGGTGGTGACCGGAACCGAGCTGGATGAGCTGATCGTTGCCGACAGCGCGGCGCTGCGCGCGTGGCTGCTGGACCACCACACCGCCTCTCCTGGCGTGTGGCTCGCCCTGACCAGGAAGGGCGGCTCCGTCACCACGCTGACCTGGCAGCAGGCGGTCGACGAGGCACTGTGCTTCGGCTGGATCGACGGTCAGGCCCGCAAGCGCGACGAGGAAAGTTCCTGGCGGCGGTTCACCCCGCGCCGGCCCCGCAGCGTCTGGTCCCGGCGCAACGTCGCCAACGTGGCCCGGCTGGAGGCGGCCGGTCTGATGCTGCCCGCCGGGCGTGCCGCGGTGGACGCCGCGAAGGCCGACGGGCGGTGGGCGGCGGCCTATGCGCCGTCATCGGAAGCGGAGGTGCCGGCCGACCTGCGGGCCGCGATCGCCGCCGACCCAGCGGCGCAGGCGATGTTCGAGGTGCTCACCAAGACCAACCGCTTCGCCCTCATCAACCGGGTCAATGCCGTCAAGCGGGCCGAGACGCGCACCCGGAAGATCGCCGAGTACGTGGCGATGCTGGCCCGGCACGAGACGATCCACCCGCAGCGAGCCAAGCCGGCGGACCCGCCGACGTCATGACCGCCCGACACCCAGCCACACAGCGCCATGCGCAGGTCCAGTACGTTCCTGGTATGGATATTCGAGGTGTCGACCCCCGTGATACCACTTGGGAGCTGGACCACGCCCGTTACCGTGTCTACTTCTGGGACCGGGCGAATAGCGCTTCGGACGAGTACGAGATCTCAGGCGGGGTCGACGTTGAGGAAGTCCTGGCCTGGGCGGCACAGTTCGCGGGGGAGCACGGTCACACCTACACCGTCTACGTGTCCGTGAAGGCCGGCAGAGATTCAGGGCTCATCCGGCTGACCGGCGTTCTGGGCGATCCCTTCGCCTGACCGCTCTGCCGCACGTGACGAACGAGCCGCAGAGAGCGCCGCGATCGGTACCGGGCGGGTTCCGGTCGTTCTCGCAAGTGCGACGGAGGTGTGCGGCTTCGTACGGACTGGGAACCGGACGGCCCGTCGCGGAGTTCCGGGCCCCGGTGGGTACACGGCGCGCATCCGGACGGCCGGCCGTCCGGGCCGGTGGAACCAGGTCCGGGGGTGGTGCGCAGGCGTGGCCGGCAGCGGTGGGATCCGGGGAACGTCCAAGGCCCGGGAAGGCCGGCTCCCCCGCAGAGGGGAGGTATTCGCCATTCCACCTCTGTCCGACGGTCATGGGCTTTTCTGTTCGATTTCCAGTGACCGCGAGGTGTGGTCTGCTGTGCCCGGCTCGGCACAACCGATTCCCCCGCACCGGCGGCGGCTGCCCTTGCCCGCCCGGTGTGCGTCTCATCCGACAGCCCGCCTCGCCCCCCCGTTCCCGGTGCGGGGGCAGGGGCGGTGTTCGAGAACGGATGGTCCATGGCTAACCGCAGCTCTGTGAAGATCTCCGGTCGCCCGGCGGGGAACGTCGGCAGAAGGTCCGGGGCGGACGCGGTGTCCCCCGGGTTTCGCATCCTCTGGGAGGAGTACGGGCATGGCATTCATGCGGTACAAGACGACGGGCTACAACTGGGTACAGGCGTACCCGGCGGGCGGCGAGTGGCGACTGCTGTTCGCGCGCGGCACGGACGGTGTCCTGCTCGGTGAGCAGCGCCTGATCGCTCGTGACTGGCTCAATGTCATCGTGCCGAAGCTGAACAGTGTCAGCGCGCTGTACGCGAGCGACTGCGCGCTGATGCTGTCCCGCCCCGGTGAGACGGCGCAGAGTCTGTTCTTCTGGGGTGACACCTGCACCAGGTACGACTGGGAGCAGGGGCGGGCCGTGAGCGAGGGGCCGTGGACCGGGCTGGCGAACTGGGGTACCGCGCTCCCGGCCGGCTACCGCTCGCAGATCGACGCCCTGTTCCCGGCGCCCGACGCGGCGGGCGGCACACGGCAGACGTACTTCTTCAAGGGTGCGCGGGTTCTCACCCTCAACTGGTCCACCGGTGTGGTGCGGGAGGCGCTGATCACCGAGGGTCCGGATGCGTCGGGCTGCGCGGGCTGGGCGCAGTTACCCGAGGATTTCCGGTCCGGCCTGGAGCATGTGGTGGCGTACAAGCCCGCGTCCGACGGGACCCGGCAGAGCCTGCTGATCAAGGGAACCCAGGGTGTCCTGCTGAACTGGAAGACCGGAATCCTGGCCTCCGGTGGCCTGGACCGGCTCGGTGTGCCGGGCCTGGCCGCTCTCCCCGAGACCTTCCGCACGCCCTACCGTCCGGCCACCGGCCGGTGGACCGGCACCAGCGGCAATCAGCGGATCGAAGTGCGTGTCGATCTGGAGGGCGAGCGGGCGCTGGGCATGGTCAGCGGTGACCTGTTCACCGGCGACACCTGGACCGACTCCTTCCGCAGCACCTCCGAGCTGTTCGTCTCGGCGAGCCCCGACAAGTTCATCCTCACCCAGTCCAACCTGTCCTGGGCGAACAACTCCCCCCGGACATTCCTCTATCTCCACGTCCCGAGGTTCGCCGTGAACGGCGGCACGGGCAACGGAACCGTCATCCTGGACACGCCCGGCGGCGGCCAGACACTGAACACAGGCATCTACTACGCGGGCCCGGCGCTGCGATCGGTGGAACTGGAGACCGACGCCCTGGCGGGCACCCAGGTCTTCCAGCAGTACGACACCTCACGGGGGGCCTCCGTTCCGCGCGGCTATCGCAACCGGGTGCTGACCGTGTCCTCCGCCTACGCCGAGGCCGGTGTCGAGCTGCGGAACGCGGGCCAGGTCAACACGGTGGCCAACACCTCCGGCACCGATCTCCAGTGGTCCATCGCCGAGCTGCACGCCGCGATGACCGCCAACTTCAGCCTGCACCAGGACACGGAGCAGTGGAAGATCTGGACCTTCGTCGCCAGCCGCAGCTCCGACGCCTACGACGCGGCCGGGCTCATGTTCGACTTCTTCGGCAGTCAGCGCCAGGGCATGGCCATCTTCCACGACAACCTGCGGGACACCGGCGCGATCGGCGACGCCTTGGAGCTGTTCACCTACGTCCATGAGCTGGGGCACGTGTTCAACCTGTTCCACTCCTTCCACAAACACCTGAGCACACCACCGGGTCACCTGGGCCCGAACAACGGTTTCGGCGACCTCTCCTGGATGAACTACCCGGGCAATTACGCCAACGGCGACCGCGCGGGCGCCCGGCACTTCTGGCAGGACTTCCCGTACGCCTTCACCGACGACGAACTGCGCCATCTGCGCCATGCCTTCCACCGCCACATCGTCCCCGGCGGCAGCGACTTCGGCGGCAACTCCGCGCTCATCAACCCCTCCCCCGCCCCGGAGGGGCTGGTCCTGCCCGGCGCCGCCGAGGACCCGGGCCTCGCCCTCTCGCTCGGCGGGAAGCAGTTCTTCGGGTACGGCGAACCCGTCATGGCCGAACTGAAGCTCACGCGCACCGGGATACGCGGGGACGTGACCGTGTCCGCGGCGATCGGCCCGAAGGGCGAGCGCACCACGATCGTGATCACCGACCCCTACGGCCGCACCCGGGCCTTCCGTCCCATCGCCCGCGCCTGCACGGGACACGGTCCCCAGGAGCGGACCGTCACCCTCACCGAAGCCAACCCCGCCGTCTACGAGACCGCCTATCTCGGCTACGGCAGCGACGGCCTCTACTTCGCCGAACCCGGCCTCTACAAGGTCACCGCAGTCCACACCGGCCTCGACGGCGCCCGTACCGTCTCCCCCACCCGCACCATCCGGGTCCGCACCCCGCTCGACCGCGCGGACCAGGAGGTCGGCGAACTCCTCACCGGCGACGACCAGGGCACCCTGCTGGCCTTCCTCGGCTCCGACGCACCCCACCTCACCGCCGGGAACGACGCCCTCCAGGAAGTGATCGAGCGTCACGGCGACCACCCGCTCACCGCCTACGCCCGCCTGGCCCGGGGTGCGAACGCCGGCCGCCACTTCCAGACCATCGGCGACGGACGCCTCCAGGTCCGCCAGCCGGACATCACCGAGTCCGTCACCCAGCTCACCGAGGCCATCACCGCCTCCAGCGCCGACCAGGACACCGGCCTCGACAACCTCACCCTCAACGCCGCCTTCCGCCGCCTCGCCACCGTCCACGCCAAAGCCGGCGACCTCGAACGCGCCGAGAACACCCTCGACAACCTCACCGCCCACTTCCAAGGCCAGGGCGTACCCGCCCACGTGCGGCAGCGCATCCAGGAACAGGCCGACACCACCCGCGCCCGGATCCACGAAACCGCCGGGGAACAGCCCGAATCCTGAGCAGTCCTGAGTATTTGCTTCCGCCTCCGGGCCGGGCCGTCGGTCCGGCCCGGAGGCGGAAGCTCTCCCCCGGCCGCGCGGGCTTACGTCCACCCTCCAAGCAAGACGATACGTATCGTCTTGACATTGACGTCATCGTCCCCTACCTTCTTGCCCATGGGAACTCTGTGATGACAGCACGCGCCACCGCGTAGAGCCTCGCTCCGCCGTGGGCGCACCGCCATCTGTCCGCCATCATCGAAGGGGCCCTGTCTTGCGTACCCATACCGCCCAACTCGCCGTGCACGACCTCACCAAGCGCTACGACGAGAAGCTCGTCCTCGACCACGTCCACCTCTCCGTCCGGCCCGGCGAGAAGGTCGGCGTGATCGGGGACAACGGCTCGGGGAAGTCCACGCTGCTGAAGCTGCTGACCGGTCTTGAACGGCCCGACAGCGGCGAGGCCACCGTGAGCGCGCCCGGTGGCGTCGGCTATCTCGCGCAGGCGCTCGACCTGCCCGCCGACGCCACCGTCCAGGACGCGATCGACCTGGCGCTGACCGAACTGCGGGCCCTGGAAGCCCAGCTGCGCTGCGACGAAGAACGGCTGGGGGCGGCCGACGCGGGCCCCGCTCTCGAATCCGCTCTCACGGCCTACGAACGGCATCTCGCCCTGTACGAGGCACGCGACGGCTACCGGGCCGGGGAACGCGTCGACATCGCCCTGTACGGGCTCGGCCTGCCCGGACTGGCGCGCGATCGCCTGCTCGGCTCGCTCTCCGGCGGCGAGCGGTCCCGGCTCGCGCTCGCCGCGACACTCGCGGCCCAGCCGGAGCTGCTGCTGCTCGACGAACCGACCAACGACCTGGACGACCAGGCCGTCGGCTGGCTCGAAGCGCACCTGCGCGAGCACCGCGGCACGGTGGTCGCGGTCACCCACGACCGCGCCTTCCTGGCCAACCTGACCAGCACGATCCTGGAGGTCGCAGAAGGAAAGATCACTCGGTACGGCGACGGCTACGCCGGCTACCGCACGGCGAAGGCCGCCGAGCGCAGTCGCCGCCTCCAGGAGTACCAGCACTGGCGCGACGAGCTCAGGCGCAGCCGTCACCTGGCCGAGTCGAACGGGGCGCGGCTCGGAGCGATCCCTCGCAAGGCGCCGATGGCGAAGTTCGGGCACGGCGCGTTCCGCGCCCGGGACCGCAGCCACGGGGCGACGGTCCGGATCCGGAACGCGAAGGAGCGGGTCGCCCGGCTGACCGCGGCACCGGTCCGGCTGCCTCCCGATCCACTGGTGTTCGCCGCATCGGTGCCCACCGACACGGCCGACAGCGAGGCCGCCGCCGACACGGTCGAGCCGGCCGCCGAGCTCATCGACGTCCATCTGGACAACCGGCTCGACCTGCCGCAGTTGTCGCTCGCTCCAGGAGAGCGGCTGCTCGTCACCGGGCCGAACGGTGCGGGCAAGTCCACTCTGCTCGGGATCATCGCGGGCGAGATCCGGCCGCAGCGCGGCACGGTGCGGGTGTCCGGGAAGGTGGGGATACTGCGACAGCAGCAGGTGCCGTGGCCGTCGGACCTGAGCGTGCTCGGCGCCTTCGCCCACGACCGGCCCGGCGACCGGGAGGAACAGCGCGACCTGCTGCTCTCCCTCGGCCTCCTCCGGCCCGCCGACCTGCGGCTGCGGATCGGCGAGCTGTCGTACGGCCAGCGGCGCAGGATCGAGCTGGCCCGGCTCGTCACGCGGCCGGCCGATCTGCTGCTCCTGGACGAGCCGACGAACCACCTCTCCCCGGCCCTGGTCGAGGAATTGGAGCAGGCCCTCACGTCGTACAAGGGCGCGGTGGTGGTTGTCACCCACGACCGGCTCATGCGGGAGCGGTTCACCGGGAGCCGTCTCGAACTGGCGGATGGGCGGCCCGTCGTGAGCGCCTGACACAAGGAGACCGCGGAACCGACCGCGCTCGTCAAGGCCACCCGGCTGGACCTGGCCGATCTCCGCCGGGGCAGGCATCACCGACACCCGCGGCCCGGTGTCAGCCCCGGCCTTCTCAGGCCAGGACGTTCACGGCCCTGGCGACGACGAGTCCCAGGATCATGAGGGAAAGGAGCGACTGGACGGTCATGACGCACTTGGCCCAGGGGGCGAGCGGCATCACGTCGGTGGGGCTCAGCGCGGTGGAATTGGTGAACCCGAGGTAGAGATAGTCGACGTAGTGGGGCCGCCAGTGCGCGGCGTTGAGTTCGGGGCTGAGCTGTTGGGGAAAGGCGAGCGCCGGAGTGGGAGGCATGTGGTGGGCCCGGGTGGCCGGGCCGCCGCTGTCGAGTTCGAAGTACAGGAGCGAGAAGGCGAGAACGGTGGAGATCCAGACGCTGCCGCCGGCCAGCAGGAGGGCATTGGCGGAGTTGGTCTCGGTCCCGCCGTGGATGAGATCGTCGATCAGCTGGACAGTCGACCAGATGGCGCTGCCCGCGAGCACGACGACCAGAGCGATCGCCATGGAGCGCAGGACGGTGGAGCGGCGGCTGATCCGGCCGGGATCTCCCGAGATCAAGGCCACCAGCAGCAGGCCTTCGGCGAGGGGAAGCGCCCATCGGGGGCCGAGGCGCAGGGTGTCGGGCAGAAGCAGGGTGAGCGCCGCGGAAGCGACGACCGCCGCGGCCATCGGCCAGCGGCTCTCCGTGTGGACCGCGGATCTCGGCCTCGGCTCCCGCGGGCTTCTGGCGTCCGTTTCGGACGGGTTCCGGCCGGTCACGGCCGATCGCTCTCCGGGCCCGGCGGCAGCTCAGACCGCATGGTGCGTCAAGGTCATACGGTGCCGGGCGTTGCGGATGCCGGCGGTCGCCATTGATGCCGGATTCATGTGCCGCTCCTCGCAGGTGAAGAGGTACGGGGCGACTTCCCCGACGACCTCGACGATCGCGCCTGGGACACTCACTCGGGATGGCACGGCGCTGAACCTCGGATCCACCGTAGACCGGGGTGGTCAAGACGTCCGGCAGACACGCTCCGCATTTCACACGACCGCCGAATCGGGGATTCTCATGCAGCTGACCAAGAATTCCTCATCGGGCGGTGTGAACTCTCTTATCGGCTGCTGTGGACGCGGCCGGCACCCGGCCGGTCGCCTTCCGTCACCGATCGCCTTTTCGCCCGCTCCGTCAGTGACCGCGCATCGTTGGCCGCTTGCTCCGCAGGTTCATCCGTACCCGCCTCCGCGCTGAAGAAGTTCCTGGCCGTCAGCCTGATTCGGGAGCGGGGCCGCCTATTCTTGTGGTCATGACTGCCCAGTTTCCTGAGCCCATTCCGCACTCTGCCCGACCGGGCGAGCTTCGGGCCTCTCACGACGACCGCGAAGCGGTCGTGGAACAGCTGCGCGATGCGGCGGCCGAGGGGCGAATAGATTTCGATGAGCTGGACTCGCGCCTGGAGCAGGCGTTCAAGTCCAGGACTCACGCCGAGTTGGCCGTTCTGACCGCCGACCTGCCGCAGCCGCACTCCTCGGGGGACCAGCCGCCGCTGGTGCTCAAGGGCGGCGTGTTCGGTGCGTCCCGGGGCCCCGAGCGCTGGGAGGTTCCCGGCCGGGTGATAGCCCAGGGAGGCATGGGGGGGTGTGAAGATCGACTTCACCCGGGTCGAGTGCCGGCGCGCGGAGGTCGCGGTGGAGGCGTACGGGGAGACGTCCGGTGTCACGATCGTCATCCCCGATGGCTGGGCCGCGGACGTCAGCGGCATGGATCCCGGCATCGGAGGTCTGCAGGACGAGACGACATCCGCCCGGCTCCCGGGAACTCCGCTGATCCGGCTCACGGGGTCCGGAGGCCTGGGAGGAGTGGTCATCCGTCACCCCAACCACCGGGAGCAGCGCAAGCTGCGCAGCAGCCCGACGCCCGGCCTGTAGGGCCTGGTCGGGTCAGGTTTGTGGTCGAGTGTTTCCTTCTGGCTCGGTGAGGCTTCGCCTCGGGGGTTTTCGAGCCGTTCGCGAGGGATGACCCGGCCGGCCCTGACCCACTGCGTCACCTCCAGCCGCCGCCGGCTGGAAGTGACGTGGGGACTCCTTGTGCAGGTGCCTGGGCTGGGGTCAGTCGAGCGCTCCCTCGCCGAGCTGGTCGCGGATCAGGTTGATCAGTTCGTCGTCGTCGGCGTCCTGGATGCGGTCGGTCGCGGTGCTGTCCGCGGCGGAGGGCCGGTCGGCGGTCCACTTGTCGAGGAAGGCCTGGAGGCGGACGGTGACCCGTGCCCTGGAGAGTCCGTCGGGCGGTGAGTCGGCCATCGCCGCCTCCAGCGTGTCCAGTGCGCCGATGAGTGGCTCGACGTCGGTGGCCGGATCGGCTCCGGGCAGTGTGCTGTGCAGGTGGTCGGCGAGGGCGGCCGGGGTCGGGTGGTCGAAGACGATCGTCGACGGGAGCGGTGTGCCGCACTGGCGTGCCAGCAGGTCCCGGAACTCGACGGCGGTCAGGGAGTCGAAGCCGAGGTCCTGGAAGGGGCGGGTGCTGTCGATCCGCTCGTGCGCGGGGTAGCGGAGCACGACGACCAGAGCGCCTCTGATCAGTTCGGTCAGTTCGGTCAGCCGCTCAGCGGTGCTCAGCGTGGCGAGTCGGGCGCGCAGCCCGGTGTCGGCTTCCTCCTCGGTGGGTGTCCCGGCGGGCGCCAGGGCGCTGGTCGCCTCGGGCAGTTCGCGCAGGAGCGGGCTGGGCCTGCCGGAGGTGTACGCCGGGGTGAAGCGGGTCCAGTCCACATCGGCGACGGTCAGGTTGGTCTCGCCGCCGTCGACCGCCTGTGCCAGTGCGGCGACGGCCAGGGCGGGGTCGAGCGGTGCGAGGCCGCGGCGGCGCAGGAACTCCTCCGCCTCTCCGGAGGCCGCCATGCCGGTGCCGGCCCAGGGGCCCCAGGCCACCGAGGTGGCGGCCAGTCCGTGGGCCGCGCGGTGCTGGGCGAGCGCGTCCAGATAGGCGTTGCCGGCGGCGTAGAGTGCCTGGCCGCCGCTGCCCCAGGTGGCGGCGATGGAGGAGAACACCACGAACAGCTCGAGATCGGCGTCCCTGGTGAGCCGGTCCAGATGGGCCGCGCCGAGCGCCTTGCCCTCGGTGATCTCCGCGATGTCCGTGAGCCGGGTGGTCGCCACCGGGTTGGACTGGGCGACGCCGGCGGCGTGGACGACGCCGAGGAGGGGGCGATCGGCCGGTACGGCGGCGAGGAGTTCGGCCACCGCGTCCCGGTCGGCGACGTCGCAGCGGGCGACCGTGGCTTCCGCGCCCAGGGCTCTCAGTTCGGCGAGCAGCTCGTCGGCTCCCGGTGCCTGCGCGCCGTGGCGGCTGGTGAGGAGCAGATGTGACGCCCCGCGTTCGGCGAGCCACCGGGCGACCGAGGCTCCCAGCGCGCCGGTGCCGCCGGTGACCAGCACGGTGCCCGGCCGGGAGGGTGTCCAGGCGGGTGCGGCGGGGGCCGGGCGGTCCGCCCGGACGAGGCGGCGGGCGAGGAGATGGCCGTCGCGCAGGGCGAGTTGGTCCTCACGGGTGCCGCTGTGCAGTGCGGCGGCCAGCCGGCTCAGGTCCTGGCCGCCGTCCGGGGGCAGGTCGATCAGACCGCCCCAGCGGTGCGGGTGTTCCAGCGCCACGGCCTGCCCGAAGCCCCACAGGCGCGCGTGCTCGGCCCGGGTGACCCGGTCCGTCGCGTCGACCGCGACGGCACCGCAGGTCAGGGTCCACAGCGGGGCGGTGCACTCCACGTCGCCGAGGGCCTGGACGAGTGTGAGGGCCACCGCCAGGTCGGCCCGGTGGCCGGCCGGGTGAACGACTCCTCGGAGGCCGTCCGACGCCGCCGCCCTGAGTCGGGTGGCCAGCTCGTGCCGGTCGGGGCGGGTCGGGTCGATCGTCAGGGGCACGACCTGGACGCCGGCCGTGCGCAGTGCGTCGCCGATGCCGGCGCCGTCCTCGTCGCCCGCCTCGGTGACCAGCAGCCAGGTGCCGTCCGGGGTGGTGCCGGGTCCAGCGACCGGTGTCCACTGCACCCGGTAGCGCCAGCCGTCCACCGCCGCGTGCTGCCGTGACTGCCGTCGCCATGACGACAGTGCCGGCAGAACCTCCGCGAGCGCCTCCGGTGGCGCGTCCCATCGCAGGGTGCTCGCGACCTCGGTCATGTCCTGGCGTTCCACCGCCTCCCAGAACCGGAACTCGCCCAGGTCCTGGGCCGGTGCCGGTGCCGCGGTCGCCCGCCGGGGCCAGTACCGGTCGCGCTGGAACGCGTAGGTGGGCAGTGCGATCCGGGGGCCGTGCGCGGGTACCGCGGCCGTCCAGTCGACGTCGACGCCCACCGCCCATATCCGGCCGAGCGCCGACCACGCCGTGCGCACCTCGTCCCGGTCCCGTCGCAGGACGGGGGCGAAGACACCGGTCGCGCCGGACTGGCGTGCCATGGCGCACAGCACTCCGTCCGGGCCGAGTTCCACGAAGCGGGTGACGCCGTGTTCGGTCAGCTGTCGTACTCCGTCGGCGAATCGGACGGTCTCGCGTATCTGCCGCACCCAGTAGTCGGGGGTGGTCAGGTCGGCTCCGGCCATCGCGGGGATCACGGGGATACGGGGCTCGGCGAGGGTCAGGGACTCCACGGCCTTCGCGAACTCGGCCAGCATCGGCTCCATCAGGGCCGAGTGGAAGGCGTGCGACACCGTCAGCCGGCTGGTGCGACGCCCCTGGTCGCGCCAGAGCGCGGCGAACTCCTCGACGGTCTCGGCAGCTCCGGAGACCACGAGTGAGGTCGGGCCGTTCACCGCCGCGACGTCCAGTCGGCCCCGCACGGCGTCGAGGATCTCGGCCTCGGTGGCCTCGACCGCGAGCATCGCGCCGCCGGCGGGCAGTGCCTGCATCAGCCGGCCGCGTTGGAAGACGAGTTCGCAGGCGTCCGCGAGGGAGAGGACTCCCGCGCAGTGGGCGGCGGCGATCTCACCGATCGAGTGGCCGAGCAGGACGTCGGGGACCACGCCGAAGGACTCCAGCAGCCGGAAGACCGCGACCTCGACGGCGAACAGGCCGGTTTGGGTCCACAGGGTCCGGTCGAGTCCTTCGCCGTCGAAGACGACGTCCCGTACGGGGCGTTCGTGCTTCAGGTCCAGTTCGGCGCAGACCGCGTCGAAGGCTTCGGCGTACGCCGGGAAGGTCTCGTACAGCTGCCTTCCCATGCCGGCTCGTTGCGCGCCCTGCCCGGTGAACAGGAACGCCGTGCGTCCCTCGCCGGTCGTCTCCGAGATCAGGTCGGCGGCCGGTTCGCCGGTGGCCAGCGCGGAGAGGCCGGCCAGCAGGTCGTGGTGGCCGTCGCCCATGATCACGGCGCGGTGCTGGAGGCCGGCTCGGGACAGCAGGGATCTGGCGACGTCCGCCGGGGCCGGATCCGGTTGCGCGGACAGGGCTTCGTGCAGCCGTCTCGCCTGTGCGGCGAGTGCGGTGGCGGAGCGGCCGGACAGCAGCCAGGGCGGTGTCGTCCCGTCGCTCGGGCGATCGGCCGGTGCCGCCTCGTCCGCCGGGGCCGGTACGGCCTCCAGGATGATGTGGGCGTTGGTGCCGCTGATGCCGAAGGAGGAGACGCCCGCCCGGCGCGGACGGTCCGCCTCGGGCCACGGTCGCGCCCGGGTCAGCAGTCGTACCGCGCCGGCCGACCAGTCCACCTGCGCGGTGGGCTCATCGGCGTGCAGCGTCGGCGGCAGCGTGCCGTGTCGCAGCGCCAGCACCATCTTGATCACGCCGGCGACACCGGCCGCCGCCTGGGTGTGGCCCAGGTTCGACTTGATCGAGCCGAGCCACAGCGGCCGGTCGGTGTCCCGGTCCCGGCCGTACGTCGCCAGCAGCGCCTGCGCCTCGATGGGGTCGCCGAGTCTGGTGCCCGTGCCGTGTGCCTCGACCGCGTCGACGTCCGACGGCGAGAGCCGCGCGTCCGCCAGGGCCTGCCGGATGACGCGCTGCTGGGACGGTCCGTTGGGCGCGGTCAGGCCGTTGGACGCGCCGTCCTGGTTGACCGCGCTCCCCCGCACCAGGGCGAGGATCCGGTGCCCGTTGCGGCGGGCGTCCGACAGCCGCTCCACCAGCAGTACGCCGGCTCCCTCGCCCCAGCCGGTGCCGTCCGCGTCGGCCGAGAAGGCCTTGCAGCGGCCGTCGGCCGCGAGGCCGCCCTGCCGGGCGAACTCGGTGAACGCCGCCTCGGTGGACATCACCGACACACCGCCGGCGAGTGCCAGATCGCACTCGCCGCGCCGCAGCGCCTGCGCGGCCAGGTGGAGCGCCACCAGCGAGGACGAACACGCCGTGTCGACGGTGAGCGCCGGTCCTTCCAGGCCGAAGGCGTACGACACCCGGCCGGACAGCACCGCCGCCGCGTTGCCGGTGGCCGTGTGGGTGTCCAGGCCCTCCTCCTCGGATCCGGCCAGCACCACCGGGTAGTCCTGTCCGTTGGTGCCGACGAACATCCCGACGGAGCGTCCGCGTACCGCGCGCGGGTCCACCCCGGCGGACTCGAAGGTCTCCCACACCGTCTCGAGGAGCAGACGCTGCTGGGGGTCCATCGCCAGCGCCTCGCGCGGGCTGATCCCGAACAGTCCCGCGTCGAACTCCGCGGCTCCGTCGACGAAACCGCCGCGCCGCTTGACGGTGTCGGGCAGCGCGGTGAGGTCCCAGCCCCGGTCGGTGGGGAACGCCGTCATGGCGTCCACCCCGCCGATGAGCAGGTCCCACAGTTCGTCGGGGGTGCCGACGCCGCCGGGCAGTCGGCACGCCATGCCGACCAGCGCCAACGGCTCGTCCGCCTCGGTGGCGGCTCCCGCCGGGGGTACGGCGGCCGGTGTCCGCGTCCGTTCGCCGCCGGACAGTTCCTCGTCCAGGAAGCGTGCCAGCTCCGCCGGGGTCGGCCGGTCGAAGACCAGGGAGGCGGGCAGCCGCAGTCCGGTCCGTGCGGCGGCCAGGTTGCGGAACTCCACGGCCGCCAGCGAGTCGAAGCCGAGGTCCCGGAACGCCTTGCCGGCACCGATCGCCTCCGCCGAATCGTGGCCCAGTACCGTCGCCGCCCAGGAGCGGACCGCCGCCAGCAGCAGCGCGCCGCGCCGGCCCGCCGGTGCCGAGGCGAGTTCCGCCCGGAACTCCGCGGCCGGCCCGGCCCCGGTGGCCGGGGTACGGGCGGACGCCGCTTCGGGCAGTTCGGCCAGCAACGCGCTGGGGCGCGTGCCGGTCAGTCCGGCCGCGAACAGCGGCCAGTCGACATCGGCGATCACCGGGTCCTGGTCGCCGTTCGCCAGGGCGTCCGCCAGCGCCGTGACGGCCAGTTCCGGGTCCAGTGGGGAGAGGCCGCCGCGCCGCAGCCGGTCGGCGACCGCCCGGTCGTCGGCCGCCATGCCGTCCTGGGCCCAGGGCCCCCAGGCGACCGAGACCCCGGGCAGTCCCCGGGCTCGGCGGGCGTGCATCCACGCGTCGGCGAAGGCGTTGGCGGCGGCGTAGTTGCCCTGTCCCGCGCTGCCGACCGTTCCGGCCAGCGAGGAGAACGCCACGAAGAACTCCGGCTCCGCCCCCGCTGTGGCCTCGTCCAGTGCGACCAGTCCGGACGCCTTCGCGGCGAGTACCGTCTCGAAGCGTTCCGGGGTGAGCGCGTCGAGCGTGCCGTCGTCCAGCACCCCGGCGGCGTGCACCACACCGATCAGCGGGTGTTCGGCCGGGAGGCGTTCCAGTGCGCCGGCCAGCGCCGCACGGTCGGTGACGTCGCCGGTCTCGACCGTGACCCGGGTGCCCCGGTCGGCGAGTTCGGCGACCAGTTCGGTCATGCCAGGGGCGCGCGTACCGCGCCGGCCCAGCAGTACCACGTGGGGTACGCCCCGGTCGGCGAGCCAGCGGGCGGTCACCGCGCCGAGCGCTCCGGTACCGCCGGTGACCAGGACGCTGCCCGGCTGTGACGGCGACCACGGGGTGCTGCCGGTGGACTCGGCGCGCACCAGGCGACGACCGTACACACCGGCGGCGCGTATCGCCGCCTGGTCCTCGCCGGTGGAGCCGCCGAGGACGGCGGCGAGGCGTGCTCCGGCTCTGGCGTCCAGCACGGGCGGGATGTCGAGGAGGCCGCCCCATCGGTCGGGCTGTTCCAGTGCCGCGACCCGGCCGAGTCCCCAGATCTGCGCCGGTACGGCGGCGGGCGCTGCGTCCGACCGTCCGACCGAGACGGCACCGCTGGTCAGCGCCCACAGGGGGGCGTCGATTCCGGCGTCGCCGAGGGCCTGGAGCAGGCACAGGGTGAGCCGAAGGCCGGCGGGCGGCCCGGGGCGGGGGGTCGTGTCGTCCGCCCAGGCGGCGAGTGAGACCACCCCGCTCACCGGCCCGGCCCCGGCGAGCTGGGCGGCGAGGGCCGCCCGGTCCGTGCCGGCGGGTACCAGGTGGACGGCCTCGGCTCCCGCGCCGACGAGCGCGGAGGACACCTCGTGGACGGGGGCGGGGGCCGGCGGGTTCTCGGGGACGACCACCAGCCAGCGGCCGGTCAGTACCGGGGTCGCGGGCAGGTCGGGGACCGGACGCCAGGTCGCGAGGTAGCGCCAGGAGTCGGTAGCGGACTCCTTCCTCCGCTGCCGCCGCCACGAGGAGAGCATCGGCAGCGCCGCGCCGAGCAGGTCCGCGGTGCCGGGGTCGTCCAGGATGCCGGCGAGCGCGTCGACGTCCTCGTGCTCGACCGCGTCCCAGAAGAGGGAGTCCTTCGCGTGGGCGGCCGGCCGGGTGACCGCGGGGGTGGCTCGCGGCCAGTATCTGTCCCGCTGGAACGGGTAGGTGGGCAGGGCGATCCGGCGGCCGGCGGGTGCCGTCGTCGACCAGTCGACGTCGACGCCGTCGGTCCACAGCCGGGCCAGGGCCAGGAGCGCGGTGGCGGTGTCGTCCCGCCCTGCTCGCAGGATCGGGGCGGACACGGCCTCGGTATCGGTCTGCCGGGCCATGGCGCACAGCACTCCGTCCGGGCCCAGCTCCACCAGGCGGGTCACGCCCTCGACCCGCAGCCGCTCGACCCCGTCGGCGAACCGGACCGTGTCACGGACCTGTCGTACCCAGTAGTCCGGGGCGGACAGAAGTCCGGGTTCGGCCGGCCGGCCGGTCAGGTTGGACACGACAGGGATACGGGGATCGGCGAAGTCCGTCTTGTCCAGCACGGCGGCGAACTCGGCCAGCATGGGCTCCATCAGCGCCGAGTGGAAGGCGTGCGACACCGTCAGCCGACTGGTGCGACGCCCCTGGTCGCGCCAGAGCGCGGCGAACTCCTCGACCGTCTCGGCAGCTCCGGAGACCACCACGGACGACGGGCCGTTCACCGCCGCGACGTCCAGCCTGCCCCGCACGGCGTCGAGGACCTCGGCCTCGGTGGCCTCCACCGCGAGCATCGCGCCGCCGGCGGGCAGCGCCTGCATCAGCCGGCCGCGCGCCGCGACGAGTGCGCACGCGTCGGCGAGGGAGAACACCCCGGCGCAGTGCGCGGCGGCGATCTCGCCGACCGAGTGGCCGAGCAGAACGTCCGGCACCACACCGAAGGACTCCAGCAGCCGGAACACCGCGACCTCGACCGCGAACAACCCGGCCTGCGCCCACACCGTCCGATCGAGATCAGTGCCGTCGAACACCACCTCCCGCACCGGGCGCTCCAGATGCGGTTCCAGTCCGGCGCACACCGCGTCGAACGCGTCCGCGTACACCGGGAACGTCTCGTACAGTCCCCGCCCCATACCCGCGCGCTGCGCGCCCTGGCCGGTGAAGAGGAACGCGGTGCGTCCCCGCGTCGTCTCCGCGGACCGCGTGTGCGCGGTGGTCGTGCCGTCGGCCAGGGCGGCGAGCCCGGTGAGGAGCTCGTCCCGTTCGGTGCCGACGACCACCGCGCGGTGGTCCAGGGCCGCCCGGGTGGTGGCCAGCGACCAGGCCATGTCGTACGGGTCGACGTGGGGCCGGGCCGCGAGATCGCGCAGTCGCGCGGCCTGGGCGCGGAGACCGTCGGCGGTCTTCGCGGACAGTGTCCAGCCCAGTGGGCGGGGGGTGCGCGCGGGTGCGGGTGTCTCGGCGTCGGGCGACGGCGCGTTCTCCAGCACGATGTGCGCGTTGGTGCCGCTGATGCCGAACGACGACACCCCGGCCCGGCGCGGCCGGTCGGCGACCGTCCAGGGCCGGGCTTCGGTGAGCAGTTTCACCGCGCCGGTGGACCAGTCGACGTGCGGGGTCGGCTCGTCGACGTGGAGGGTCGCGGGGAGTACGCCGTGTCGCATGGCCATGACCATTTTGATCACGCCCGCCACGCCCGAGGCCGCCTGGGTGTGGCCGATGTTGGACTTGACCGAGCCCAGCCACAGCGGGCGGTCCTCGTCCCGGTCCTGGCCGTAGGTGGCCAGCAGCGCCTGTGCCTCGATGGGGTCGCCCAGGCGGGTTCCGGTGCCGTGGGCCTCGACGGCGTCGACCTCGTTCGGGGTCAGGCCCGCGGCGGCCAGCGCCTGGCGGATGACGCGCTGCTGGGACGGTCCGTTGGGCGCGGTCAGGCCGTTGGACGCGCCGTCCTGGTTGACCGCGCTGCCGCGCACCACCGCGAGGATCTCGTGGCCGTTGCGGCGGGCGTCGGAGAGCCGCTCCAGTACCAGGACGCCCACGCCCTCGCCCCAGCCGGTGCCGTCCGCGCCGCCCGCGAACGACTTGCAGCGCCCGTCGGAGGCCAGTCCGTCCTGCCGGGCGAACTCGGCGAACGCCGCGGGCGACACCATGACCGTCACACCGCCGGCCAGCGCCAGTTCGCACTCGCCGTTGCGCAGCGCCTGCGCCGCCCAGTGCAGCGCCACGAGCGACGAGGAGCACGCGGTGTCGACGGTGACCGCCGGTCCCTCCAGACCGAAGGTGTACGCCACCCGGCCGGAGATCACGCTGTTGGCGGTGCCGGCCAGCCGGTACCCTTCGGTGCCTTCGAGACCGTCGTCGGGACCTCCGTACCCCGAGGAGGAGGCACCGGCGAACACGCCGACCGGCCGGCCGCGCAGCGAGCGCGGATTCAGCCCGGCCGATTCGAACGCTTCCCAGGAGGCTTCGAGCAGCAGCCGCTGCTGCGGGTCCATCGCGAGCGCCTCACGTGGGCCGATCCCGAAGAGCCCGGCGTCGAACTCCGTCGCCGTGTCCACGAATCCGCCACGCGCGGCCGCTCCGGTCACCACGTTCCCCGGCCACTCGCGGTCGGCCGGGAACTCGGCGATGCCGTCGACGCCGTGCGCGACCAGGTCCCACAGCTGCTCGGCGCTGCGCACCCCGCCGGGGTAGCGGGCGCTCATCCCGACGATCGCGATCGCCTCGTCCACGACGCCGACGGTGGTGGTCGCGGCGACCGGGGCGGTGTGCTCCAGCAGTTCGGCGGAGAGGTGCTCGGCCAGTGCGGTGGGGTTGGGGTGGTCGAAGACCAGGGTGGCCGGCAGGGCGAGTCCCGTGTCCGCGCCGAGCAGATCGCGCAGTTCGACGGCGGTGAGCGAGTCGAGGCCGAGGTCGCGGAAGGACCGTTCCGGTTCGATCGCGTCCGGGGAGGCGTGCCCGAGCGAGACGGCCGCGCGGGCCCGGATCAGGTCCAGCAGCATGCCGTGGCGGCGGCTCTCGGGTGCCGCGGCCAGTTCTTCGCGGAAGGCCGGGTCCCGGTCGGGGGTGCCGGGCACCGGTGCCGCAGCGGATACGGCCTCCGGCAGTTCGGCGAAGAGCGCGCTGCGGCGGCCGGAGACGAAGGCGGGGGCAAACCGCCGCCAGTCGACGTCGGCGACGGTCACACAGCCCTCGTCGAGTTCCACCGCGCGTTGGAGCGCGCGAATGGCGAGGTCCGGTGCCATGGCGACCAGGCCGTGGCGGTACAGGTACTCCCCGGCCCCGTCCTGACCGGCCATGCCGTCGCCCTCCCACGGGCCCCAGGCCACCGAGGTGCCGCTGCGTCCGCGCGCCCGCCGCCGCTCGACGAGCGCGTCGAGGTGGGCGTTGGCGGCCGCGTAGACGCCCTGCCCGCCGCTGCCCCAGGTCGCCGCGATCGAGGAGAAGACCACGAACAGGTCGAGGTCCGCCTCACGGGTCAGCTCCTCCAGATGGGCCGCACCGGTCACCTTGACGTCCAGGACGCGGGCGATCTCCGCCTCGTCGGTGTCGGCGAGCGGTACGGCCTGTCCGGCGCCGGCCGCGTGCACGATGCCGGTCAGCGGGTGCTCTTCGGGGATCGCGTCCAGCACGGCCGCCAGCGCCGTACGGTCGGTGACATCGCAGGCGGCGATGGTCGCCTCGGTTCCGTGAGCGGCCAGTTCGGCCACCAGTGCGGTGCTGCCCGGGGTGTCGGCGCCTCGGCGTCCGAGCAGCACCAGGCGCGGTGCGCCCCGTTCGGCCAGCCAGCGGGCCACGCGCCTGCCGAGGCCTCCGGTGCCGCCGGTGATGAGGATGGTCCCGGAGGGCTTGCAGGGGGTGCCGGCCGTCCGGTCGGCGGCGGCGCGGACCAGACGGCGGCCGTACGCGCCGGAGGTGCGTACGGCGATCTGGTCCTCCCCTGTGCCGCCGGCCAGCACGGACACCAGGATGCGGGCGGCGCGCGCGTCGAACTCGGCCGGGAGGTCGATCAGACCGCCCCAGCGGCGCGGCTGTTCCAGCGCTGCCACCCGGCCGAGTCCCCAGGCCTGTGCCTGGGCCGGCTCGCGCAGCGGGTCGGAGCGGCCGATCGACACCGCCCCGCTGGTGAGCATCCACACGGGTGCGTCCAGCTCCGCCTCGTCCAACCGCGCGAGCAGCGCGACGGATTCGGTGACGGTGGCGAGGGAGGGGGCCAGCGCGATGACTCCGGCGACGGCGGCGGGCGCGTCGGGGCCCCGCAGGCCGGCTTCACGGTCCAGCGGGACGGCCTCGGCGCCGGCGGCGCGGAGCGCCTCGGTGAGGCGGGCGGCCCGTTCGGCGTCGGCCGGGGCCGCCGCGACCAGCCAGGTGCCGGAGAGAGTGGCGGCGGTGCCGGTGAGGCGGTTGAGCGGGGTCCAGGCGACGCGGTAGCGCCACGATCCGATCGCCGACTCCTGGTGGCGGGAGCGCCGCCACTGGGAGAGCGCGGGAACGACGGCGTCCAGTCGGGCGGACGCGTCGGGCAGGCCGATGGTGTCGGCGAGCTCGGTCAGATCCGCGCGGTCGACCGCGGCCCAGAACCGTGCCTCGTCCGCGTCGGCGGGCGCGGCCGGGCCGGCCGCCGCCAACGGCTCCGGCCAGTACCGCTCCCGCTGGAAGGCGTACGTCGGCAACGCGACCCGGCGGCCGGCGGGCAGCACCGCCGGCCAGTCGATCTCCGCGCCGGCGGCCCACAGCCGGCCGAGCGCGGCCAGGGCGGTCTCGCGCTCGTTCCGGTCGCGGCGCAGTACCGGTGCGAACACCGCGTCGGCGGTGATCTGCTGCGCCATCGCGCAGAGCACTCCGTCGGGGCCGACCTCCACGAAGCGGGTGACGCCGCGTTCGGTCGCCTCCCGCAGGGAGTCGGCGAATCGGACGGTCCGGCGTACCTGGCGCACCCAGTACTCGGGGGTGGACAGCTTCGCGCCCGCCGTCGCGGCGACCACGGGGATACGGGGTTCGGAGTAGCTCAGCGATTCCACGGCTGAGGCGAAGTCGGCCAGCATCGATTCCATCAAGGCCGAGTGGAAGGCGTGCGACACCGTCAGCCGGCTGGTCTTGCGCCCCTCCCCCGACCACTTCTCGGCGAACTCCTCGATCGTCGCGGCGTCACCGGAGACCACCACGGACGACGGGCCGTTCACCGCCGCGACGTCCAGCCTGCCCTGTATGTCCGCGGCCACCTCCGCCTCGGTCGCCCGGACCGCGAGCATCGCGCCGCCGGCGGGCAGCGCCTGCATCAGCCGGCCGCGCGCCGCGACGAGTGCGCACGCGTCGGCGAGGGAGAACACCCCGGCGCAGTGCGCGGCGGCGATCTCGCCGACCGAGTGGCCGAGCAGAACGTCCGGCACCACACCGAAGGACTCCAGCAGCCGGAACACCGCGACCTCGACCGCGAACAGTCCGGCCTGCGCCCACACCGTCTGATCGAGGTCCACGCCGTCGAACACCACGTCGCGCACGGGGCGCTCCAGGTGCGGTTCCAGTCCGGCGCACACCGCGTCGAAGGCCTCGGCGAAGGCCGGGTACGTCTCGTACAGTCCGCGTCCCATACCGGCTCGCTGCGCGCCCTGGCCGGTGAAGAGGAACGCGGTGCGTCCCTCGCCGACCGTGCCCGAGACCACGTTCGCGGCGGGGTCGCCGGAGGCCAGTGCGGTCAGTCCCGCGATCAGTTCGCCGGGGCCGTCGCCGACGATCGCCGCACGGTGGTCCAGTGCGGTCCTGGTGGTGGCCAGCGACCGGGCCACGTCGTGCGGGTCGGTGTCCGCTTCGGTGACGGTGGCTGCCAGGCGTGCCGCCTGGGCGCGCAGGCCCTCGGGGGTGTGCGCGGAGACCAGCCAGCTCACCGGGCCGGGTACGGACGCGGGCGTGGGCATGGGCGTGGTGTCGGAGGGCGCGGGCCCCGCGGCTTCCAGGATGACGTGGGCGTTGGTGCCGCTGATCCCGAACGATGACACTCCGGCGCGGTGGGGCCGGTCGGACAGCGGCCAGGGACGTGCCTCGGTGAGCAGTTCGACCGCGCCGGTCGACCAGTCGACGTGCGAGGTCGGCTCGTCCGCGTGCAGCAGCGTCGGCGGCAGCACTCCGTTCCGCATCGCCAGCACCATTTTGATGACGCCCGCGACGCCTGCGGCGGCCTGGGTGTGACCGATGTTGGACTTCAGTGACCCCAGCCACAGCGGACTGTCCTGGTCCCGGCCCTGTCCGTAGGTCGCCAGGAGCGCCTGTGCCTCGATCGGGTCGCCGAGCCTGGTGCCCGTGCCGTGCGCCTCGACCGCGTCGATCTCCGACGCCGCGAGCCGCGCGTTGGCCAGGGCCTGCCGGATCACCCGTTCCTGGGAGGGGCCGTTCGGGGCCGTCAGACCGTTGGACGCGCCGTCCTGGTTGACCGCGCTCCCCCGCACCACGGCCAGGACCTCGTGGCCGAGGCGTTCCGCGTCCGACAGCCTCTCCACCAGCAGCAGGCCGACGCCCTCGGACATACCGGTGCCGTCCGCTCCGGCGGAGAACGCCTTGCAGCGTCCGTCCGAGGCCAGACCGCGCTGGCGGTCGAACTCGGTGATCACGCCCGGGGTCGCGAGGACGGTCACGCCGCCCGCGAGCGCCATCTCGCACTCGCCGTTGCGCAGTGCCTGCACCGCCAGGTGGAGGGCGACCAGCGACGAGGAGCAGGCGGTGTCCACGGTGACGGCCGGTCCCTCCAGGCCGAAGGTGTATGCCAGCCGGCCGGACGCCACGCTGGTCGTGGTGCCGGTCATGAGGTGGCCGAGCGCGTTGTCCGGCAGTCGCATGCCGTGGCCGTACTGGGCGTGCGCGGCACCGATGAACACACCGGTGGAGGAGCCGTGCGCGTCCGAGGTGGCGATCCCGGCGGACTCGAAGGCCTCCCAGGCGGCCTCGAGCAGCAGCCGCTGCTGCGGGTCCATGGCGAGGGCCTCGCGCGGCGAGATCCCGAAGAGCGCGGCGTCGAATTCCGTCGCGTTGTCGAGGAATCCGCCGCGTGCCGCCTCGGTGCCGACGATGTCCAGCGGCCAGCCCCGGTCGGCCGGGAAGCCGGAGGTCGCGTCGACGCCCTCGCTGACCAGCGGCCACAGGTCCGCGGGTGAGGCGACTCCGCCGGGGAGCCGGCAGGCCATGCCGACGATGGCGATGGGTTCGCCGGGTGCGGCGGCGGTCGTCGGACGCGGGGCGGGTACGGGGGCGGGGTCGCCGCCCAGGCGGGTGCTGAGGTGCTCGGCCAGCGCGGTGGGGGTCGGATGGTCGAAGACGAGGGTGGCGGGGAGCCGGAGTCCGGTCGCGGAGTTGAGCCGGTTACGGAGTTCGACCGCGGTGAGCGAGTCGAAGCCGAGGTCGCGGAAGGCGTGGCGGGCGCCGACGGCGTCGGCGCGGGCATGGCCCAGCACGGTCGCGGCGTTGCCTCGGACGAGGTCGAGTACGAGGTCGCGCCGGTCGGCCGCGGAGAGTCCGTGCAGCCGGGCGGCGAGGGTGTTGCGGGTCTCCTCGGTCCGGCCGGCCGCGCGCCGGCCGGCGGGGCGGATCAGCCCGCGCATCAGGGCGGGGACCTCGCTGTCGCGGGTGAGGTCGAGGGGGATCGGCAGCAGATGCGGGGTGTGCCCCGCGACCGCGAGGTCGAACAGTGCCAGGCCCTGCTCGGTGTCGAGGGTGGCACCCGTGCGGCTTCCGGCCGGGGCGGCGGCGTCGAGGAGATGGCCGGTCATGGTGCTGGCCTGCCGCCAGAGGCCCCAGCCGAGGGAGTGGGCGGGCAGTCCTCGGGCGCGTCGGTAGGAGGCGAGCCCGTCGAGGAAGCTGTTGGCGGCAGCGTAGTTGGCCTGGCCGCCGGTGCCGAGGGTGGCCGAGGCGGAGGAGTAGAGCACGAACAGGGCGAGGTCGGTGTCCAGGGTCAGGTCGTGCAGATTGACTGCGGCGTCCACCTTGGGGCGGAGCACCGCATCGATCCGCTCGGGGGTCATCGAGGCGAAGACTCCGTCGTCGAGGACACCGGCCGCGTGTATCACCCCGGTCAGCGGATGCCGGTCCGGTATCGCCGCCAGTACGTCGGCCAGCGCGGCGCGATCGGCGGCGTCGCAGGCCGCGACGGCCGCCCGGGCTCCCAGGCCGTGCAGCTCGGCGAGGAGTCCGCTCGCGCCGGCGGTGTCCGCGCCCCGGCGGCTGAGCAGGAGCAGGTTCCGTACGCCGTGTTCGGTGACCAGGTGCCGGGCGAGCAGGCCGCCGAGCGTGCCGGTGCCGCCGGTGATGAGGACCGTGCCGTCGGGGTCGAGTGGTGTCGGCACCGTGAGCACGTTCTTGCCCACGTGCCGCGCCTGGCTGATGTGCCGGAACGCCGGCACCGCGTCCCGTACGTCCCAGGCGGTGACCGGCAGCAGTTCCAGTGTGCCCGTGTTGAACAGGTCGAGAACCTCGCCGAGGATTTCCCGTACCCGGTCGGGACCGGCTTCGGCGGGGTTGAACGCCTGGTAGCGCACGCCCGGGTGGTCGGCCGCGACCCGTGCGGAGTCGCGGAGGTCGGTACGGCTCAGGTCGGCGAACCGGCCGCCGTCGCCGAGGAGGCGCAGGGACGCGTCGACGAACTCGCCCGCGAGCGAGTTCAGCACCACGTCCATGCCGCGGCCGCCGCTCGCGGCCCGGAATCGCTTCTCGAACGCCAGGTCCCGGGAGGAGGCGATGTGCGTGTCGTCCAGGCCGGCGGCGCGCAGGGTGTCCCACTTGCCGGGTTTGGCGGTGCCGAACACCTCCAGGCCGAGGTGGCGGCCGAGCTGTACCGCTGCCATGCCCACGCCGCCCGCGGCGGAGTGAACGAGCACCGACTCGCCCGGCCGGGCGTCGGCCACGTCCACCAGGCCGTAGTAGGCGGTGGCGAAGACGACCGGTACGGAGGCGGCCTGGGCGAAGGACCAGCCGGTGGGCACGGGGGCCAGCAGTCGGCGATCGGTGACCGCGCGGGAGGCGATGCCGCCGGTGAAGAAGCCGAAGACCCGGTCGCCGACGGCGAGTCCGGTGACCTCCGGGCCGGTCTCGGTCACGATGCCGGCCGCCTCGGCACCCATCCGCGCCTGGTCCGGGTACATGCCGAGGGCGATCAGTACGTCGCGGAAGTTGACGCCGGCGGCGCGTACGGCCACCCGTACCTCTCCGGCCAGAAGCGGGGCGTCGGCTTCGGGCGCGGGGAGCATCGCCAGGTTGTCGAGGGTTCCCGCGTCGGTGACATCCAGCCGCCAGGCGGCGGGGCCTGCGGGGAGGGCCGGGCCCTCGTCGGCGTGCGGGCGGGCGAGGCGGGGCGCACGGGCCACGCCGTCGCGTATCGCGAGCTGTGGTTCGCCGTCGGTGACGGCCCAGTTCGGCCAGACGTCGCCGTCGGCGGCGGAGGGGTCGCGGTCCAGCAGGACGATCCGGCCGGGGTGTTCGGACTGCGCGGAGCGCAGCAGGCCCCAGACCGCCGCTCCGGCGAGGTCGGTCACCCTCTGGCCGGGTACGGCGGGGACGGCTCCGCGGGTGACGACCACCAGCCGGGTGTCGAGGTGGCGGTCGTCGGCGAGCCAGTTCTGGACGGTGCGGAGCACGTCGCGGGTGGTGTGGTGGACGGCTTCCGCCGACAGGTCCGCGTCGGGCGCGGGCACGGGGAGCGTGAGGAGCGCGACGGGGGGCGGCGGGGTGCCGTTGGCCGGGTTCGGTCCGGCGGGGTCGAGGCGTAGCCACTGGGAGGTGTCGGGGAGGGGGTCGCCGGGGTCGGGCAGCACGGTCCAGTCGACGGCGAAGAGGGCTTCGTGTACGTGCTGTTCGCCGACCTGCCGCAGGCTGTCGGCGGTGATGTCGCGCAGTACGAGGGTGTCGACGGTGACGACGGGGGCACCGGTGGGATCGGTGGCTCGTACGTTCAGGCCGTCGGGGGTGGTGGTGAGTGCGACGCGGAGCACGGTCGCCTCGGTGGCGTGGAGTGCGACGCCGTTCCATGCGAAGGGGAGCCGGGTGCCGGAGTCGGTGCCGGTGTCAGTGCCGGCGGTGACCGCGGCGGCGTGCAGGGCCGCGTCCAGCAGCGCCGGATGGATGCCAAACCCTGTGGCGTCGACCGTCTCGGGCAGCTCCACCTCGGCGAAGACGGTGTCCCCGTCGCGCCATACGGCCCGTAGGCCCTGGAACGCCGGACCGTAGCCGTAGCCGGCATCGGCCAGTTTGTCGTAGAAGCCGGTCACATCGACCGGGTGCGAGCCGGGCGGGGGCCAGGCCGTCGACTCCGCGGGCGCGTTCACGGCGGACTCGCCGAGCAGGCCGGTCGCGTGGCAGACCCATGCGGCGTCGTCGGAGGGGCGGGAGAACACCTCGACGGCGCGGTCGCCGGAGTCGTCGGGCGCGCCGACGGCGACCTGTAGCGCGACGCCGGCCCGGGTGGAGAGCACCAGCGGCTTCTGGAGCACCAGTTCGCGCAGGAACCCGCTGCCGAGCTGGTCACCGGCGCGGAGTGCCATCTCCGCGAACGCGGTACCGGGCACCAGTGTCCGGCCCCGCACCGTGTGGTCCTCGAGCCAGGAGTGCGACGACCGCGACAAGCGTCCCGTCAGCACCGCACCGCCGCTCGGCAGGCCGACGGTCGCGCCCAGAACCGCATGAGTCAGGCTTACCTGGCCCACCGCGGACACATCGCCGGACACCACTGGGCGCGGCCAGTAGCGTTGGTGTTGGAAGGCGTAGTTCGGGAGTTGTATGCGGTGTCCGGTGGGTATCACCGTGGTCCAGTCGATCTGGACGCCCGTGACCCATGCCTGGGACAGTGCGGTCAGGAAGCGTTCTCCGTCTCCCTCGCCGCGTCGCAGGGAACCCACCACCGCCACATCCGCACCCGCGGCCTCGGCGGTCTCCTGGATCCCCACCGTCAGAACCGGATGAGGGCTGCACTCCACGAACACCGACCGTCCATCGGCCAGCAGAGCACGCGTGGCATCCTCGAACCGGACGGTGGAACGCAGATTGTCGAACCAGTACCCCGCGTCCATCGACACCGTGTCGATCCGGCCACCCGTCAGCGTCGAATACAACGGCACGACCGAGGACACCGGCACGATCCCCGCCAGATCCGTCAGAACCCGCTCCCGCACCTCCTCCACCTGCACCGAGTGCGAGGCATAGTCCACCGGAACACGACGCGCCCTCACCCCACGCCCCTCACACAGCCCCAGCAACTCCTCCAGAGCCCCCGGCTCGCCCGAGACCACCGTCGACCCCGGCCCATTCGCCGCCGCCACCGACAACCGCCCGCCGAACACCCCGATCAGTTCCTCGACAACAGCACGCCCCCCGGCGACCGACACCATCCCCCCACCACCCGCCAGCGCCAGAATCGCGCGACTGCGCAACGCCACCACCCTGGCCCCGTCCTCCAGCGACAGACCACCCGCCACCACCGCGGCAGCGATCTCCCCCTGCGAATGCCCCACCACCGCCGACGGCACCACACCACACGCACGCCACAACCGACCCAGCGAAACCATCACCGCCCACAACACCGGCTGAACCACATCCACCCGGCCCAACAACCCCTCCCCACCACTCTCCACCACCTCCAGCAGCGACCAGTCCACCCACGGACCCAACGCCACCTCACACTCACCCAACGACTCCCGGAACACCCCCGACCACCGAGCCAGCTCCCGACCCATCCCCACCCACTGCGACCCCTGACCCGGAAACACGAACACCACATCTCCGGGGATCACACCACCCGACACCACTCCCGGCGACGCCACGCCTTCAACGACCGAGCGCAGTGCTTCAGCCGCGCTCTGACGGTCGGCGGCCAGCACCACCGCGCGATGCTCCAGCGCCGCCCGTGACAGCAGCGACCAGCCCACGTCGGACAATTCGGGGCCGGATTCGCCGGAGACGAGCTGTCGCAGCCGGTCGGCCTGGCCGGACAGCGCACTCGCCGACTTCGCCGACACCACCAACGGCACCGGCCCCACACCGACCGAAGGACTCGACACCTCGGCCGACACCGGCTCGGCCTGCTCGGCCTGCTCGATGATCACGTGCGCGTTGGTACCGCTCATCCCGAACGACGACACACCCGCCCGACGCACACGACCCGTCTCCGGCCACGCCCGCGCCTCCACCGCCAACCGCACCCCACCCGCGGACCAGTCCACTTGTGGAGTCGGCTCGTCGACGTTCAACGTCGCCGGGACCACACCGGACCGCAACGCCTGCACCATCTTGATCACACCCGCCACACCGGCGGCGGCCTGTGTGTGGCCGATATTGGATTTGACCGAGCCCAGCCACAGCGGACGGTCCGCATCACGCCCCTGGCCGTACGTGGCCAGCAGCGCCTGCGCCTCGATCGGGTCACCGAGCCTCGTCCCCGTACCGTGCGCCTCCACCACATCGACATCCGACGTCTCAAGGCGCGCGTTGGCCAGCGCCTGACGGATCACCCGCTCCTGCGAGGGACCGTTGGGCGCGGTCAGACCATTGGACGCACCGTCCTGATTGACCGCGCTCCCCCGCACCACCGCCAGCACCTCGTGGCCGTTGCGTACGGCGTCCGAGAGCCGCTCCAGCACCAGCACGCCGACGCCCTCGGACCAGCCCGTACCGTCCGCCGCGCCCGCGAACGACTTACAGCGTCCATCGTCCGCCAGGCCGCCCTGACGGCTGAACTCGGCGAAGATGCCCGGTCCCGTCATCACCGTCACTCCGCCGGCCAGTGCCCTGTCGCACTCGCCGTTGCGCAGCGCCTGCACCGCGAGATGCAACGCCACCAGCGACGACGAACACGCCGTGTCCACCGTCACCGCAGGACCTTCCAGCCCGAACGAATACGCCAGCCGGCCCGAGATCACACTGTTCGCACCGCCCGCCAGCACATGCCCCTCCGCGGTGGTGAAGAGGTCGGTGCCAAGGCCGTAGCCGGATGACGAGGCGCCGATGAGTACGCCGGTACGGGTGTGGTTCTGCGAGAGGGGGTCGATGCCGGCGTGTTCGAAGGCCTCCCAGGCGGCCTCGAGCAGCAGCCGCTGCTGCGGGTCCATCGCCAGCGCCTCACGCGGCGAGATCCCGAACAGCGCCGCGTCGAAGTCCGTCGCTCCGTCGACGAACCCGCCGCGGCGGGCGTAGTCACCGTTCCCGTCCTCGGGCCAGCCGCGGTCGGCGGGGAAGTCCGAGACGACGTCGCGGCCCGAGGCCACCACGTCCCACAGGCGCTCGGCCGAGTCGGCTCCGCCGGGGTAGCGGCAGCTCATGCCGACGATCGCGATGGGTTCGTCGACGGCGGGGGAGGCAGAGGCGGGGACGGGGACGGGGTCCGTGGCGGCGGCCACGGAGGGGTCGCCGAAGAGCCGGCCGAGCAGGTGGTCGGTCAGCGCGATCGGGGTCGGGTGGTCGAAGACCAGGGTGGCCGGCAGGGGCAGCCCGGTCTCGGAGATGAGCAGGTCGCGCAGTTCGACGGCGGTGAGCGAGTCGAAGCCGAGGTCACGGAAGGCACGGCGGGGCTCCACCACGGCGGCGCTCGTGTGCCCCAGTACCAGTGCGGTGTGCGCGCGGACCGCGTCCAGCAGCAGCCGGTGCCGTTCGGTCCCGGGAGCGGTGCCGAGGGCGTCGCGGAGTGCGGTGGACGGGGTGTCGGTGTCGGTGGTCTCCGTGAGCGGTTCCCGCGCATCGGGGAGTTCGGCGAGCAGGGGGCTCGGGCGCGCGGAGACGAACGCCGGAGTGAACAGCTTCCAGTCGACGTCGGCGACGCTCACAGTGGTCTCGTCGTGGTCGACGGCGCACGCGAGCGCCCGGAGAGCGACCGCGCGGTCCATCACCGACAGACCACGCCGCCGCAGGAACTCGGCGACCTCGCCGTCGGCGGCCATGCCGACCTCGGCCCACGGTCCCCAGGCGATCGCGGTTCCGGTCAGGCCCCGGGACCGGCGGTGCTCCACCAGAGCGTCGAGGAAGGCGTTCCCGGCGGCGTAGGCGCCCTGTCCGCCGCTGCCCCAGGTGGCGGCGATGGAGGAGAAGACGACGAACAGATCGAGATCGCCGGTGAGTTCGTCGAGCAGCGCCGCGCCGGTGACCTTGGCGCGCATCACCTCGGCGACCTCTGCCTCGTCGGTGTCCATCAGGCGGGCCGACACTCCGACGCCGGCGGTGTGGACCACGCCGGTGAGCGGGAGCTCGGCCGGTACGGCGGCCAGTGCGGCGGCCAGTGACGCGCGGTCGGCCACATCGCAGGCGGCGACGGTCACCCGGGTGCCCAAGGCGACCAATTCGGCTGTCAGCTCGTTCGCGCCGGGCGCGTCCGCGCCCTGTCGGCTCAGCAGCAGCAGATGCGGCACTCCGCGCTGGGCGAGCCATCGGGCCACGTCACCGCCGAGCCCTCCGGTTCCGCCGGTGATCAGTACGGTGCCGGAGGTCGTCCACCGGGGTGCGGAGCCCCGCGGCAGCGGAGCGCGTACGACCCGGCGGCCGTACGCCTGCCCGTCGCGGAGCGCGACCTGGTCCTCCCCGGTCGCGCCGCCGAGCAGCGCGACCAGCCAGTCACCGGTGGTCCCGTCGCCGTGGGCCGGCAGGTCGATCAGTCCGCCCCAGCCGGTGGGGCGCTCCAGCGCCGCGACCCGGCCGAGCCCCCACAACGGCGCCTGGTCCGGGCGGAGCAGCGGATCGCCGTCGCCGGTGGACACCGCGCCCCGGGTCAGGCACCACAGCGGGGCGGCAAGCCCGGCGTCGCCCATCGCCTGGTAGACGCGGAGCAGCGGTGCGAGGCCGGTGGGGCCCGACGGTCGTGGGCTCGTACCGCCCGCGACGAGGACGACGCCGTCGGGGGCGGCGGCGGTCAGCCGCTCGGCGAGGTCGGCTCGGTCGCCGGCCGGGGTGAGGGCGAGTTCGCCGACCCGCGCCCCGGCGGTGCGCAGGGCGTTCGCCACGTCCTGGGCGGGGTCGCCGTCGTCGGCGGTGACGATCAGCCAGGTTCCGGTGAGGGAGCCTCCGGGGGTGCTGGTGAGCGGCTTCCACCGTGCCTGGTAGCGCCAGGATTCGAGGATGGACTCCTGGCGCAGGGACTGCCGCCAGGACGACAGCGCCGGTACGAGGCCGGCCAGGTTTCCGGGGTCGTCGCGCAGTCCGAGGGTGTCGGTGAGTTCGGTGAGGTCCGCTCGTTCCACCGCCTCCCAGAACCGGTCCTCGTCCGGCGAGGCGGACGGCTGGGTGGTGCCCGTGTCGGTGCGGGGCAGCGCCTCGGGCCAGTAGCGCTCGCGCTGGAAGGCGTAGGTCGGCAGCTCGACCCGGTGGCCCTCGGGGAGCAGTGCGCGCCAGTCGACCTCGGCTCCGGAGGCCCACAGGCGGGCGAGAGCGGTCAAAGCGGTGGCGGTGTCGTCGCGGTCCTTGCGCAGCACGGTGGCGAAAACGGCTTCGCCGAAGGTCTGTTGGGCCATCGCGCAGAGCACTCCGTCGGGGCCCAGCTCCACGAGCCGGGAGACGCCCTGATCGCGCAGCCGTGTCACCCCGTCGGCGAACCGGACCGCCTGCCGCACCTGCCGCACCCAGTACTCCGGGTTCGACATCAGACCGGGCTCGGCCACATCGCCGGTCAGGTTGGACACCACGGGGATGACGGGGTCGGCGAAGTCCAGCTCCGCCAGCACGGCGGCGAAGTCGGCCAGCATGGGTTCCATCAGCGCGGAGTGGAACGCGTGCGAGACCGTCAGCCGGCGGGTGCGGCGCCCCTCCCCCGACCAGCGGGCCGCCAGCGCGTCGATCGTCTCCTCGGGGCCGGAGACCACCACCGACGTGGGGCTGTTGACCGCGGCGATGTCGGCCTGGCCGGCGATCGCCTCGACGACCTCGGCCTCGGCCGCCTCGACGGCGAGCATCGCGCCGCCCGGGGGCAGCGCCTGCATCAGCCTGCCGCGTGCGGCGACGAGCCGGCAGGCGTGGGGCAGCGAGAGGACTCCGGCGCAGTGGGCGGCCGCGATCTCGCCGATCGAGTGCCCCAGCAGGATGTCCGGGACCACGCCCCAGGATTCCAGCAGCCGGAATGCCGCGACCTCGACGGCGAACAGGCCGGCCTGCGCCCATTCGGTCCGATCGAGCTCGGCTCCGCCGGTGAACACGACGTCCTTGAGCGGGCGTTCACGGGTCGGGTCCAGTTCCGCGCAGACCGCGTCGAAGGCCTCGGCGAACACGGGGAACGACTCGTACAGCCCTCGTCCCATGCCCGCGCGTTGTGCGCCCTGGCCGGTGAAGAGGAACCCGGTCCTGCCCTCGTCCGCCGTTCCCGTGACCACGCCGCCGGACGGGCGCGCGGCGGCCAGCGCCCCGAGACCGGCGAGCAGTTCGGTCTCGTCGGTGCCGAGCACCACGGCGCGGCGTGTCAGCGCCGCCCGGGTCGTCGCCAGCGACCGTGCCACATCGGCCGGACGCTCCGCGCGGTCCGACAGCCGGCGGGAGAGGCGTTCGGCCTGTGCGCGCAGCGCCTCGGTCGTCTGCGCGGACACCGGCCAGAGCAGGGGTCCCGGCGGCGGGACGGCGCCCGGGGCCGCCGGGTCCTCGGCCGGCGCGCTGTCGAGGGCCGGAGCGGGTGCTTCCTCAAGGATCAGATGGGCGTTGGTTCCGCTGACGCCGAACGCGGAGACCGCGATCCGCCGCGGCTCGTCCGTACGGGGCCATGGGCGGGCGTCGGCGAGCAGGCGGACGCCGCCGCCCTTCCACTCGACGTGGGGGGTGGGGACGTCGGCGTGCAGGGTGCGCGGCAGCAGGCCGTTGCGGAGCGCCAGCACGCTCTTGATGACGCCGACCACGCCTGAAGCGGCCTGGGTGTGGCCGAGGTTGGACTTCGCCGAACCGAGCCACAGCGGGCGGTCGTCGGTGCGGTCCTCGCCGTAGGTGTTCTGGAGCGCTTCGAGTTCGATCGGGTCGCCGAGGGCCGTTCCGGTGCCGTGTGCCTCGACCGCGTCCACGTCGGCGGTGGTGAGTCGGGCGTTGGCGAGCGCCGCGCGGATGACGCGCTGCTGGGAGGGGCCGTTGGGGGCGGTGAGGCCGTTGGACGCGCCGTCCTGGTTGACCGCGCTGCCGCGGATGACCGCGAGGATGTCGTGGCCGTCGCGGCGCGCGTCGGAGAGCCGTTCGATCAGCAGTACGCCGACCCCCTCGCTCCAGCCGGTGCCGTCCGCCTCGGCGGAGAACGACTTGCACCGCCCGTCGGAGGCCATCCCGCCCTGCTTGCCGAACTCGGTGAACGCGGCCGGGGTGGTGATCACGGCGACGCCGCCGACCAGTGCCCTGCCGCACTCGCCGTTGCGCAGCGCCTGGACCGCCAGGTGGAGGGCGACCAGCGACGAGGAGCAGGCGGTGTCGACGGTGACGGCCGGGCCTTCCAGGCCGAGGACGTAGGAGAGCCGGCCGGACAGCACGCTGCCGGCGCTGCCGGTCAGCTGATAGCCCACGGTGGACTCGGGCATCCGGCCCACCGTGTCGTACCCGGACGGTGAGGCGCCGACGAAGACGCCGGTGGCACTGCCGGCCAGCGAGTGCGGGTCGATACCGGCCCGTTCGGCGACCTCCCACGCCGCTTCCAGCAGCATGCGCTGCTGGGGGTCCATCGCCAGCGCCTCACGCGGGTTGATCCCGAACAGCGCGGCGTCGAATTCGGCGGCGTCCGGGACGAATCCACCGCGGCGGGTGTAGCCGCCGGTTTCCGCGACGGTCTGGGTCCAGCCGCGGTCGTCGGGGAAGTCGACGATCGCGTCGGTGCCGTCGGCGAGGAGCCGCCACAGGTCTTCCGGTGCGCCGACGCCGCCGGGCAGCCGGCAGCTCATCGCGACGATGGCGATGGGTTCCCGGGCCGCCCCGCGCATCTCCCGGTTCTGCCGGCGGAGCCGGTCGACCTCCTTGAGGGAGGCGCGGAGGGCCTCGACGGCTTTGTCGTTACGAGTGTTCATCGAGTTCTCCACAGGCTCAGACATCGTCACGGTCGGCGTTCAGCGCCATGTTGATCAACGCGTCGGCGTCCAGTTCATCGATCGAGTCGCCGTCGGCGGTCGGGGCGGGTGTGTCGTCGGTACCACCGGCCAGCCGCAGCAGCGCGTCCATCAGGCCTTCCGCACGCAGTCGGGCGAGGGGAACGGTCGCCAGGGCGTGCCGGACGGCGTCCTCTCCCGGCTCGGCGGGCCCCTGGTCGGCGGTCGGTTCCTGTTCGGCGACGCCGAGTTCCGAGCCGAGGTGGGCGGCGACCCCGGTGGGGTTGCGGTGGTTGAAGACCAGGCTCACCGGCAGCCGCAGCCCGGTCGTCCGGCTCAGCCGGTCCCGTAGCTCGACCGCGGTGAGCGAGTCGAAGCCGAGGTCCTTGAACGCCTGCGTGGCCTCGACGACCTGTCCGTCCCGGTACCGCAGGACCGCCGCGGCCTCGGTACGCACCAGGTCGAGCAGGATCTGCTGCCGCTGTCGGGCCGGCGCGGCGGACAGCCGGGCGAGCAGTGCGGACGGCTCGCCGGGGCTCTGCCCGTCGGCCGTGTCCGGCGTCCGTTCGTCGAGCAGCGCGGCGATCAGCGGGCTCGGCCGGCTCGCGGTGAACGCGGGCCCGAAGACGTCCCAGTCGATGTCGGCGACGACCAGACCGTCCTCGTGCCGGTCGATCGCCCGCTCCAGAGCCCGTACGGCCAGTTCGGGTTCCATCGGGACGACCCCGAGTCGACGCAGCCGGTCAGCGCCCGCCGAGGCGGCGAGGCCGGCACCGGCCCAGGATCCCCACGCCACCGAGGTTCCTGCCAGGCCGAGCCCGCGGCGGTGGCGTACCAGCGCGTCCAGGAACGCGTTGCCCGCGGCGTACGCGCCCTGCCCTCCGCCGCCCCAGACGGCCGCGCCGGAGGAGAACACCACGAACTGTTCCAGCTTCGTCCCCCGGGTCAGCTCGTGCAGCAGGCGCGCACCGGTGACCTTCGCCCCGAGCACGGTGTCGAGGTGCTCCGCGTCGATCTCGTCCAGTGCGGTCACACCGTCGACGCCGGCGGCGTGCAGCACCGCGGTCAGCGGCCACTGCGCCGGCACCGCCGCCAGCACCGCCGCCAGCGCGTCCCGGTCGGTCACGTCGCAGGCGGCCACGGTGACCGTCGTACCGAGTGCGGTCAGCTCCTCCGCCAGCTCCCCGGCCCCGTCGGTCTCTCCGCCGCGCCGGCCGACGAGCAGCAGGTGCGGCGCGCCCCGGGCAGCCAGCCAGCGGGCCGCCTCCGCACCGATGGCCCCGGTCCCGCCGGTGACCAGCACCGTTCCGGTGGGGGTCCAGGCCGGTGGCGCGGGCTGGGCGGTGGCGGTGCCCTGAGGTGCGCGTACGAGCCGGCGGGCGGATGCGCCGCGGTCGCGGATCGCGAGCTGGTCCTCGCCGGTGCCGCCGGTCAGGATGAGGGCCAGCAGATCGCCGGCCGTGCTGTCGGGAGTGAGCGGGATGTCGACCAGCCCGCCCCAGCGGTCGGGGTGTTCGAGCGCGGCGACCCGGCCCATGCCCCAGACCGCGGCCTGGGCCGGGTGGTCGACGGGCTCGTCGTGGGTGGACACCGCCCCGTGGGTCAGCGTCCACAGGGGTGCGGTGATGCCCGCGTCGCCGAGCGCCTGGGCGAGCGTCACGGTGGCGGCGACCCCGGCGGGGACCGTGGTGTCCGGCGGCGCGACGTCGGCCGTGGCGGTGAGCGACAGGACGCCGGAGAGGGGTTCCCGGGCGTCGGTGGTCTCCTTCAGGCGTGCGGCGAGGGTGCCGCGGTCCGGGGTGGGGCCGCCGTCGGTTTCGAACTCCACGACGGCGGCTCCGGCGGCGCGCAGCGCGGTGGTGGCCCACTTCGTCAGCTCGCAGGCCGGGGGGACGACGACCAGCCAGGTGCCGGAGAGCGGGCCGGTGGCGGGGAGTCCGGTCAGGGGGGCCCACTCGATCCGGTAGCGCCAGGTGTCGATGGTCGTGTCCTGACGGCGTCGGGTACGCCAGGAGGAGAGTGCGGGCAGCAGTGCGCCGAGTTCCCGGGAGGACTCCAGCTCCAGGGTGCCGGTGAGTTCCGCGAGGTCGCCGCGTTCCACGGCGTCCCAGAAGGCGGCTTCCTCCGCGTCGGCGGCCTTGTTCCCGGCGGTGGTCGATGCGGGTTCCAGCCAGTAGCGTTGGTGTTGGAAGGCGTATCCGGGGAGTTCGACGCGGTGTCCGGCCGGTATCACCGAGGACCAGTCCACCTGGACGCCCGTGACCCATGCCTGGGACAGTGCGGTCAGGAAGCGTTCTCCGTCTCCCTCGCCACGCCGCAGGGAACCCACCACCGCCACATCCGCACCCGCGGCCTCGGCGGTCTCCTGGATCCCCACCGTCAGAACCGGATGAGGGCTGCACTCCACGAACACCGACCGCCCGTCGGCCAGCAGAGCACGCGTGGCATCCTCGAACCGGACGGTGGAACGCAGATTGTCGAACCAGTACCCCGCGTCCATCGACACCGTGTCGATCCGGCCACCCGTCAGCGTCGAATACAACGGCACGACCGAGGACACCGGCACGATCCCCGCCAGATCCGTCAGAACCCGCTCCCGCACCTCCTCCACCTGCACCGAGTGCGAGGCATAGTCCACCGGAACACGACGCGCCCTCACCCCACGCCCCTCACACAGCCCCAGCAACTCCTCCAGAGCCCCCGGCTCGCCCGAGACCACCGTCGACCCCGGCCCATTCGCCGCCGCCACCGACAACCGCCCGCCGAACACCCCGATCAGTTCCTCGACAACAGCACGCCCCCCGGCGACCGACACCATCCCCCCACCACCCGCCAGCGCCAGAATCGCGCGACTGCGCAACGCCACCACCCTGGCCCCGTCCTCCAGCGACAGACCACCCGCCACCACCGCGGCAGCGATCTCCCCCTGCGAATGCCCCACCACCGCCGACGGCACCACACCACACGCACGCCACAACCGACCCAGCGAAACCATCACCGCCCACAACACCGGCTGAACCACATCCACCCGGCCCAACAACCCCTCCCCACCACTCTCCACCACCTCCAGCAGCGACCAGTCCACCCACGGACCCAACGCCACCTCACACTCACCCAACGACTCCCGGAACACCCCCGACCACCGAGCCAGCTCCCGACCCATCCCCACCCACTGCGACCCCTGACCCGGAAACACGAACACGACACCACGTTCACCGTTCGCCACGCCGCGCACGGAGCCGTCGGACGCCCCCTCGACCAGTGAATTCAAGCCCTCCGCAGCGCTCTGACGGTCGGCGGCCAGCACCACCGCGCGATGCTCCAGCGCCGCCCGTGACAACAGCGACCAGCCCACGTCCGACAGTTCGGGACCCGATTCGCCGGAGACCAGCTGCCGCAACCGGTCGGCCTGGCCCGACAGCGCACTCGCCGACTTCGCCGACACCACCAACGGCACCAGCCCGCCACCGGCCGAAGGAACCGACACCCGCTCAACCCGCTCGGCCGGCGCGGCCTGCTCGATGATCACGTGCGCATTGGTACCGCTCATCCCGAACGACGACACACCCGCCCGACGCACACGACCCGTCTCCGGCCACGCACACGCCTCAACCGCCAACCGCACCCCACCCGCGGACCAGTCCACATGCGACGTCGGCTCATCCACATGCAACGTCGCCGGAACCACACCGGACCGCAACGCCTGCACCATCTTGATCACACCCGCCACACCAGCGGCAGACTGCGTATGACCGATATTCGACTTCACCGACCCCAGCCACAGCGGACGATCCTCGTCACGCCCCCGCCCATACGTCGCCAGCAACGCCTGCGCCTCGATCGGATCACCGAGCCTCGTCCCCGTACCGTGCGCCTCCACCACATCCACCTCGGCGGCCGACAGACCCGCGTTCGCCAGCGCCTGACGGATCACCCGCTCCTGCGAGGGACCGTTGGGCGCGGTCAGACCATTGGACGCACCGTCCTGATTGACCGCACTCCCCCGCACCACCGCCAACACCTCATGACCCAACCGCTCGGCGTCCGAGAGCCGCTCCACCAGCAGCAGGCCGACGCCCTCGGACCAGCCCGTCCCGTCCGCCGCGTCCGCGAACGCCTTGCACCGCGCGTCTCCGGCCAGCCCGTCCAGGCGGCTGAACTCGCTGAAGACCTCGAAGCCCGCCATCACCGTCACTCCGCCGGCCAGTGCCATGCCGCACTCGCCGTTGCGCAGCGCCTGCACCGCGAGATGCAACGCCACCAGCGACGACGAACACGCCGTGTCCACCGTCACCGCAGGACCTTCCAGCCCGAACGAATACGCCACCCGGCCGGAGAGCACGCTGGTCGCGCCGCCGGTGAGCCGGTGGCCGGCGATGTCCTCCGGGAGTTCCTTGTCGAGGCCGTAGTACGAGGAGGAGGCACCCGCGAACACGCCGATCGGCTCACCGGCGACCGCCAGGGGGTCGAGCCCCGCCGCCTCGAAGGCCTCCCAGGCGGCCTCCAGCAGCAGCCGCTGCTGGGGGTCCATCACCAGCGCCTCGCGCGGCGAGATGCCGAACAGTCCGGCGTCGAACCCGGCCACGTCGTCGAGGAACCCGCCGAGCGGCGCGTACGGCAGACGCGTGGTGTCGATGTCCCAGCCGCGGTCGGTCGGGAAGGCGGTGATGGCGTCCTCTCCGGAGCGTACGAGCCGCCACAGGTCCGCGGGCGACCGGACGCCGCCGGGCAGCCGGCAGGACATGCCGACGATCGCGATCGGCTCGGCGAGGTCGGTGGCGGCACCGGTACGCACCTGATGCGCCGGCCCGGCCTCGCCGATCAGTTCGGTGCCGAGGTGGCCGGCGAGCGCGGCCGGGGTGGGATGGTCGAACAGCAGTGTCGCCGGCAGGCGCAGCCCGGTGGCCGCGTTGACGCGGTTGCGCAGTTCGACGGAGGTCAGCGAGTCGAATCCGAGTTCCTTGAACACCCGGTCCGGGGCGACCGCGTCGGGGCCCGCGTGCCCGAGGACGGCCGCGGCCTCGGCGCACACCAGCGCGGTGAGCAGGCGGTGCTGTTCGGCGGCGGGGAGCGCGGCGAGGCGTCCGGCGAGTCCCGAACCGCCGTCGACGGTACTGGCGACACGGCGCGCGGGGGCGCGCACCAGGCCGCGCAGCAGCGCGGGCAGGGGGCGCAGCGTCCGGGCGGCGGACGGGTCGAAGCGCAGCGGGAGCAGGTATGGCAGGCCCATGGCCTGGGCGGCGTCGAAGAGGGCGAGTCCTTCGTCGGTGGAGAGCGCGCCGCCGACGCGGGTGGCGCGGGCGAGACCGGTGGTGTCGAGGCCGCCGCTGATGGTGCTCTCCTCGGCCCACAGGCCCCAGCCGAGCGCGGTCGCGGCGAGTCCCCGGGTGCGGCGGTGCTGGGCCAGTGCCTCCAGGAAGGCGTTGGCGGCGGCGTAGTTGGCCTGGCCGGGGGAGCCGAAGGCGGAGGACGCGGACGCGTAGACGGTGAACAGAGCCAGGTCGTGGCCCTCGGTCAGTTCGTGCAGGGCGAGCGCGGCGCGGGCCTTGGGGCGCAGTACGCCGGTGATCCGCTCGGGCGTCAGCGCCTCGATGATCCCGTCGTCGGCGACACCGGCCGTGTGGACGACTCCGGTGAGCGGGTGCTCGGCGGGGAGGGTGGCCAGCAGTTCGGCCAGGGCCTTCCGGTCGGTGACGTCGCACGCGGCGATCCGTACCCGTGCGCCGAGCGCGCCGAGTCGCTCCGTCAGTTCCTGGGCTCCGGGTGCGGCGGGCCCGCGTCTGCTGACGAGCGTCAGGTGGCGTACGCCCCGGTGCTCGACCAGGTGCCGGGCCAGCAGCGATCCGAGGGCGCCGGTGCCACCGGTGATCAGGACCGTGCCTTCCGGGTCGAGGGCACGGGGCAGCATCAGGACGTTCTTGCCGATGTGGCCGCCCGACCCGAGGTGTCTGAGGACCTCTGCCGCCTGGCGGACGTCCCAGGTCCGCGCGGGCAGCAGTGTGAGCCGGCCGGTTCGGAACAGTTTGAGGACCTCCCGCAGCATCTCCTGAAGCCGGTCCGGTCCTGCCTCGCCGAGGTCGAAGGAGCGGTAGCTGCGGTCGCCGAACGCGTCCGGCTCGCGCAGGTCTGCCTTGCCCATCTCGACGAAGCGTCCGCCGGGGGCCAGCAGCCGTGCCGAGGCGTCGACGAACTCGCCCGCCAGCGCGTTGAGGACGACGTCCACACCACGCCCACCGGTACGCTCCGCGAAGACCGCCTCGAAACCCAGGTCCCGCGAGGACGCGAGACGGCCCTCGTCCAGCCCGGTCGCCGCCCACTTCACCGGCGACGCCGTCCCGTACACCTCCGCACCCAGATGACGGGCCAACTGCACCGCCGCCATCCCCACGCCACCGGCCGCCGCGTGCACCAGCACCGACTCACCCGCCGACAACCCCGCCAGATCCACCAGGGCGTAATAGGACGTCAGGAAGGCCATCGGCACCGAGGCCGCTTCCGGGAAGGTCCACTCCCGCGGCATCGGTGCCACCATCCGCCGGTCCACCACCGCCAGTGGTCCGAAGCCGCCCTCGAACAGGCCGAAGACGCGGTCGCCCGGCGCGAGGTCCGCGACCCCGGGGCCGGTCTCGACCACGATCCCCGCGGCTTCCGATCCCATGAGGGCCGAGGGGTCCGGGTACTGACCGAGGGCGATCAGCACATCGCGGAAGTTCACCCCGGCCGCACGCACCTCGACCCGTATCTCGCCCGGTGCCAGCTCCGCGGTCGCCTCGGGGGCGGGGGTGAGGGCCAAGTCCCGGAGGGAGCCGGAGGCCCGGTCGGCGGTGAGTCGCCAGCCCTCCGCGTCGGGCACGGCGAGGGCGCCGGATGCCGAGGCGCGGGCCAGTCTGGGGGCGAGCAGAGTGCCGCCGCGCAGGGCGAGCCAGGGTTCGTCGCCGTCAGCGAGCGCGGCGAGCAGGTCGGTGCCGATGTCCGTGGCGGTGCCGGTGTCGGTGTCGGTGTCCAGCAGGACGAACCGGTCGGGGTGCTCTGCCTGCGCGGAGCGTACGAGACCGCCGACGGCCGCCCCGGACAGACCGGTGACGTCGTCGCCGGGTACCGCGGCCACGGCGGAGCGGGTGACCAGCACCAGACGGGACGCGGCGAATCTCTCGTCGGCCAGCCAGGCCTGGAGGCCGGCCAGGACCTCGGTGACGGCGGCCTCGGTGTCCGCCTCGGCCACGGGCCACGCGACGACCTCGGGTGCCGTGCCGGAGAACCCGGTCATGAAGGCGTCGAGTCCGTCGGTGGCCATGGCGAGCGAACCCCGCCGGGCGGGCACGGGCACGGGCGTCCAGTCGAGGACGAACAGCGAGTCGTCGTGGCGCGGAGCGACGGCGGCGGCGGCGGCAGCGGTGGCGGTTCGCAGGGTGAGCGACTCGACGGTGGCGACGGGGGCGCCCTCGGGGTCGCTGATCCGCAGCGTCCAGGCGTCCTCGCCGACGGGTGCCAGACGGACGCGGGCCCGTGTGGCCCCGGCCGCGTGCAGGGTGGCGCGTTCCCAGGCGAAGGGCAGCCCGCTCCGGTCCGGGTCGAGGCCGGTGAGGTGCAGCGCGGCGTCGAACAGGGCGGGGTGCAGTCCGCAGCGGCCCGCCTCGCGGTGGGCCGACTCGGGCAGCTCCACCTCGGCGTACAGCTCGTCGCCGGACCGCCAGGCGGCCTTCAGCCCCTGGAAGAGGGGACCATACGCGAAACCGGACTCGGTGGCCCGCCCGTAGAAGCCGTCGAGGTCCACCGGCTCGGCCGCCGGCGGCCATGTCCGCACCGCACCGGCCGGGGAGGCCGCGGCGGCGGGGGACGCGGCGAGCAGACCGGTGGCGTTGCCGGTCCATTCCTCCTCGCCGTCGGGACGCGAGTGGATCTCCAGGTGACGGGTGCCGTCCTCGCGCTCGGCTCCGGCGCTGACCTGGATCTGTACGCCGCCGCGCGCGGGCAGCACGAGCGGCGCGGTGAGGGTGAGGTCCGCCACGGTCCCGCAGCCGACGTGTTCCCCGGCCTGCCAGGCGAGTTCGACGAACGCGGTGCCCGGGACGAGGACACTGCCGAGGATCGTGTGGTCGGTGAGCCATCCGTGCGTGGCGGCGGAGAGCCGGCCGGTGAGCAGCACCCCTCCCCCGGCGGCCAGCGACACGGCGGCGGCCAGCAGCGGGTGTCCTGCCGCGCCGAGCCCGGCGGAGGCCAGGTCCCCGGGGCTCAGCCGGACACTGGGCCAGTACGCCTGCCGCTCGAACGGGTACGTGGGCAGCTCGGTGCGCCGGGCGCCCGCCGCGCCGAGGGGCGTCGCCCAGTCGACGGGTGCGCCGTGCGCGTGGACGCGCGCGACGGCGTGCAGCAGCGACGCGGCCTCGTCCGGGCCGGAGCGCAGGGCGGGGACGGCGGTCACGCCGTCGGCGATGTACGGGACGAGGGCGGTCAGGGACCCGTCCGGGCCGAGTTCGAGGAAGCGGGTGGCACCGGACTCGTGGGCCGCCCGGCGTACGGCGTCGGCGAAGCGGACGGGCTCGACGATCTGCCCGACCCAGTAATCGGGGGTGGCCGGGTCCCCGGGCGCGGTGGTGAGGACCGGGATCGTCGGGGCGTGGTACGTCAGCGACCGCGCGACGGCGGCGAACTCGTCGAGCATCGGTTCCATCAGGTGCGAGTGGAACGCGTGCGAGACGGCCAGCCGTTTCACCCGCACACCCCGTGCCCGCAGCCGCTCCTCCAGCGCGCCGATCGCGCCGGCGTCGCCGGAAACGGTGACCGAGGCGGGCCCGTTGACCGCTGCTACGTCGATCCCGTCGGGCAGGACCAGCCCGTCCTCGGCCGCTTCGACGGCGAGCATCGCGCCGCCCGGGGGCAGCGCGTCCATCAATCGGGCGCGCGCCGACACCAGGGCACACGCGTCCTTCAGGGACAGCACCCCGGCGAGGTGCGCGGCGGCCAGTTCACCGATCGAGTGGCCCACCAGCATGTCCGGGGTCAGCCCCCAGGACTCCACCAGCCGGAACAGCGCCACCTCGACGGCGAACAGGGCGGGCTGGGTGTACGCGGTGCGCGCCAGAAGCTCCGCCTCCTCCCCGAACATCACTTCTTTCAGGGGGTGTTCGAGGTCGACCCGCGCGCATACGGCGTCGAGCGCTTCGGCGAACACGGGGAAGGCGTCGTACAGTCCACGCCCCATGCCCACGCGTTGCGCGCCCTGTCCCGAGAACAGGAACGCCGTGCGTCCGGGTGCCGCCGTGCCGGACTCCGCCTCCGGCGGGACCGTGCCCCCGGCGAGGCTCGCGAGCGCCCGCAGCGCGTCGTCGCGCCCCGCCGCCAGTACGACGGACCGGGCGGCCAGCGAGGCGCGGGTGGTGGCCAGTGAGTAGCCGAGGTCGGCCAGGCGCGCGTCGGGGCGCTCGGTCAGGTGCGCGTGGAGTTGGGCGGCCTGTTCGCGCAGGGCGTGCTGGGTGCGGGCGGAGAGCGGGAGCGGGATCAGCGGCGGTTCGGCGGCCGGGGGCGACGGCGCGGGCGGGGTCTCCCCGGTCGCGGGGTCGGGTGCCTGCTCCAGCACGGTGTGCGCGTTGGTGCCGCTCACCCCGAACGAGGAGACGGCGGCGCGCCTGGTCCGGCCGGAGCCGGACCAGGGCCGGTTCTCGGTGAGGAGCCGGACGGCGCCGGCCGACCAGTCCACCTGCCGGGTGGGCTCGTCGGCGTGCAGGGTGCGGGGCAGCACCCCGTGCCGCAGGGCCATGACCGTCTTGATGACACCGGCGACACCGGCGGCGGCCTGGGTGTGCGCGATGTTGGACTTCACCGAGCCGAGCCACAGCGGCCGGTCGGCGGGTCGGCCTTGCCCGTAGGCGGCCAGCAGGGCCTGTGCCTCGATCGGGTCGCCGAGCCTCGTGCCCGTGCCGTGCGCCTCGACCAGGTCCACGTCGGAGGGCGTCAGGCCGGCCGAGGCCAGCGCGTCATGGATGACCCGCTGCTGCGAGGGCCCGTTGGGCGCGGTCAGCCCGTTGGACGCGCCGTCCTGGTTGACGGCCGACCCCCGTATCACCGCCAGCACCTCGTGGCCGTTGCGTACGGCGTCCGAGAGCCGCTCCACGAGCAGCACCCCGACGCCCTCGCCCCAGCCGGTGCCGTCCGCGCCCTCGCCGAACGCCTTGCACCGGCCGTCGGCCGCGAGCCCCCGCTGACGGGAGAACTCGACGAACGCGGCGGGCGTGGCCATGACCGTGACGCCGCCCGCGAGCGCCATGGTGCATTCGCCCCCGCGCAGCGACCGCACGGCCAGGTGCAGCGCCACCAGCGACGCCGAGCACGCCGTGTCCACGGTGAGGGCGGGGCCCTCCAGCCCGAAGACGTACGAGAGGCGTCCGGACAGCACGCTCGCGACGGCACCGGTGGCGAGGTAGCCCTCGGCCGCCTCCGGGTCGGCGGCGAGCGCGGTGGCGTAGTCCTGGCCGTTGGTGGCGGCGAACACGCCGACCCGGGCACCGCGCACCGACTTCGGGTCGATGCCGGCTCGCTCGAAGGCCTCCCACGAGGTCTCCAGGAGCAGCCGCTGCTGGGGGTCCATGGCGATGGCCTCGCGCGGCGAGATCTCGAAGAGTCCGGCGTCGAACTCGGCGGCGTCGTGCAGGAATCCGCCCTCGTGACCGTAGCTGCCGCCGGGCCGCCCGGGGTCCGGGTCGAGGAGCGCGTCCAGGTCCCAGCCCCGGTCGGTGGGGAAGGGGCCGACCGCGTCACGGCCCTCGGTGACCAGCCGCCACAGCTGTTCCGGGGTGCGGACGCCGCCGGGGAAGCGGCAGGCCATGGACACGATGGCGATGGGCTCGGAGTCCCGGTCCTGCTGTTCGCGCAGTTCCCGGTGCGCCTGCCGGAGCTCGCCCGTGACGAACTTCAGGTGGTCGAGCAGCTTCTCTTCGTTCGTCATCAGAGCGACTCCCAGCGGGCAGGACCGTACATGGCGTCAGGACTTGCCGAATTCGTTGTGAATGAGGTCGAAGAGGTCGTCGGCGCTCGCCGACTCCAAGTCGATGTCCGCGGTCTCCGGCCCGGGGCGGGCCGGCGGCACGGTCGCCGCGGCGTCGAGCCGGTCGGCGAGGTCGCGCAGGCGGGCGAGGAGTACCGCGGTCTCCTCGCCGTCGGGCGGGGTCTCGGTGAGCGCCGCCTCCAGCCTCTCCAGCCGGGCGACCGCGCTCTCCCCGCCCGCCGGGCCCCGGCCGCTCACGAGAAGCCCGCGCAGGTGCGCGGCGAGGGCGGCGGGGGTCGGGTGGTCGAACACCAGGGTCGCGGGCAGGGTCTGCCCGGTGGCGGCGTCGAGCAGGTTGCGCAGCTCGACGGCCATCACGGAGTCGGTGCCCAGGTCGCGGAACTGCCGGTCCGGGTCGATGACGGCCGAGGCGCTGTGGCCGAGCACGGCGGCGGTCCGGGAGACCACCAGGTCGACCAGGATGCGCTCCTGTTCCGCCTGCGGCACCCCGGCCAGCCGTTCGGCCAGGCCAGGCCCCTGCCGGTCGGGGGCGGGCGGGGCGGTCCTGGGTGCGGCGGGCAGCAGGTCGAGCAGCCTCCCGCCGCGCCCGGCTTCGATGAGGGGGCCGAAGCGGCTCCAGTCGATGCCGGCCACGCAGAGCGTCGTCCGCTGCTCGGCGAGGGCCGCCTCCAGCGACAGGAGGGCCTCCTCCGGCGGCAGCGGTGTCACACCGGTGCGCTGCTGCTGCTCGCCCGCTGCCGCGCCCCCGCCCACACCCGCTCCGGCCCACGGTCCCCACGCGAGGGCCGTGGCGGTGCGCCCGGCCGCTCGGCGGCGCTCGGCGAAGGCGTCCAGCGCGGCGTTGCCCGCGGCGTAGGCGGCCTGCCCGAGGTTGCCGACGACCCCGGCGAAGGAGGTGTACAGCACGAACGCGTCGAGCTCGTGGCCCGCGGTCAGTTCGTCGAGGTGGCGGACAGCCGCCAGGCGCGCGTGCAGCACGTCCGCGACACGGTCGGGGGTGAGCGAGCCGATCACTCCGTCGTCCACCGTCCCCGCCGCGTGCACGACGCCGGTGAGCGGCAGTTCCTCCGGGATGCCCGCGAGTACCCCGGCGAGCGCGGCGCGGTCGGTGACATCGCAGGCGACGAGGGTGACGCGGCTGCCGAGGGCGGTCAGCTCGGCGGCGAGCAGGTCGGCACCGGGCGCCTCCGGGCCCCTGCGCCCGACGAGCACGAGGTGCGGCGCGCCCCGCCGTGCGAGCAGGCGGGCGGTGTGCGCGCCGAGTGCGCCGGTACCGCCGGTGATCAGCACGGTGCCGGTCGGCCGCCACGCGTTGGCCGTACGGTCCCCGTCGCCGGGGGTGCTCCGGACGAGTCGCCTGCCGAGTACACCGGCCCGGCGGATCGCCACCTGGTCCTCGGGCCCGTCGGCGGTGAGGAGCGCGGCCAGCCGTGCGCCGGCCCGGTCGTCCCATGCGGCGGGCAGATCCACCAAGCCGCCCCAGCCTCGGGGCGTCTCCAGGGCCGCGACCCGGCCGAAACCCCAGACGGCCGTCTGGTCCGGGTCGGGCCCCGGGTCGTCCGTGGAGACCCGTACCGCGCCCCGGGTGGCACACCACAGCGGGCCCGTCACACCCGCGTCGTCGAGCGCCTGGGTGAGGGCGACCACGGAGGGCAGGGCGTCGGAGCCCGATGCGGGCGGCAGAGCCAGCACACCGGCCGGGGCGGCCTCCGCCGTCGCGGCGCGGAGCCGGGCCGCGAGGGCGGCGCGGTCGGTGCCTCCGGGAATGACGAGGGTGCGTGCGCCGGCGTGGTGCAGCGCGCGGGCGACGTCGTCGGGACCGGCGTCGGCGCTGTCGTCCCCACCGGGCGGCGTGACCAGGAGCCACAGGCCGGCCGGGCGGGCAGCCCCTTCGGCCACCGGCACCCAGCGCACCTCGTACCGCCCCTCTCCGGAGGCGGTGCGGTGCCGGGCCGGGACGGCTTCGGGCCAGAAGCGGGTGTGCTGGAAGGGGTAGGGCGGCAGGGTGACGGGCGGGGTCTCGGGGAACATCGCCGCCAAGTCCACCGCCGTCCCCTCGACCCACAGCCGGGCGACGGCCGCGAGCAGGGACTCCGCCTCCGGACGGCGGCGGCGCAACGCGGGCACGGCACCGGGGACGAGGGCGGACAGGGCACCGTCGGGGCCGAGTTCCAGGAAGCGGACGGCACCGGCCTCGTGAGCACGGTGCACCGCGTCGGCGAAGCGGACGGGTTCGCGTATCTGACCCACCCAGTAGGCAGAGGTGGCGATGTCACCCGGGGCGGTCGTCAGCACGGGGATCCGCGGAGCGTGGTACGTCAACGACTCCGCCACCGCCGCGAACTCGGGCAGCATCGGCTCCATCAGACGGGAGTGGAACGCGTGCGAGACCGCCAGCCGCTTCACCCGCACACCCTCGCCGCGCAACCTCTCCTCCAGGGCGGCGATCGCCTCCACCACACCCGACACCGTCACCGAAGCAGGCCCATTCACCGCCGCCAGGTCCACGCCCTCAGGCAGGTGCAACTCCCCCTCGGCCATCTCCACGGCCAGCATCGCGCCACCCTCGGGCAGCGCCTCCATCAACCGGCCCCGGGCCGAGACCAGAACGCAGGCGTCCTCCAGCGACAACACCCCCGCACAATGCGCAGCCGCCAGCTCACCAATGGAGTGCCCCACCAGCACATCCGGGGTCACACCCCACGACTCCACCAGCCGGAACAGCGCCACCTCCAACGCGAACAGAGCAGGCTGCGCATACGCGGTACGCCCCAGCAGCACCGGATCGTCCCCGAACACCACCTCACGCAGCGGACGCCCAAGATCCACCCGAGCACACACCGCGTCAAACGCGTCCGCGAACACCGGGAACACCCCGTACAACTCCCGGCCCATCCCCGACCGCTGCGACCCCTGACCCGAGAACAACAGCGCGGTGGATCCCTCACGGGCCGTTCCCCGGACGGCCCTGGCGGAGGGCTCGTCCGTCGTCAGCGCCGCCAGGCCGTCGGAGTATCCCGTGGTGTTCTCGGCGAGCACCACGGCGCGGTGTGCCAGTCCGAGGCTCGTCGTGGCAAGTGCCCGGCCCGCCGCGACGGCGGAGACGCCGGGGTCGTCGCAGAGCGTCATGAGCCCCTTCGCCCGTGCGTGGAGCGCCGTGGCGGAGTGGGCCGAGAAGGCCCACGGCAGTACGGAGTGCTGGGCAGGCGCCGGGGGCAGGGCGACCTCGGCCTGCTCCAGGACGACATGGGCGTTGGTGCCGCTGATCCCGAAGGAGGAGACGGCCGCCCGGCGCGGCCGGCCGGCGCGTGGCGTCCACGGAGTGGCCTCGGTGAGGAGGCTCAGGCCGCCCGTGTCCCAGTCGACGGACGGTGACGGTTCGTCGGCGTGCAGGGTGCGGGGCAGCTCACCGTGGTGCATCGCCAGGAGCATCTTGATGACGCCGGCGACACCCGCCGCCGCCTGCGTGTGCCCGATGTTGGACTTCACCGATCCCAGGTAGAGGGGTTCCTCGCGGCCCTTGCCGTACGTCGCGAGGAGCGCCTCCGCCTCGATCGGGTCACCGAGCTTCGTCCCCGTGCCGTGCGCCTCGACCGCGTCGACCTCGTCGGCCTCCAGGCCGGCGGCGGCCAGCGCGGCGCGGATCACCCGCTGCTGCGCGGGGCCGTTCGGCGCGGTCAGACCGTTGGACGCACCGTCCTGGTTGACCGCGCTGCCCCGCAGCACCCCGAGCACCCGGCGGCCGTGGGTCCGGGCGTCCGAGAGCCGCTCCAGCAGCAGCAGCCCGGCTCCCTCACCCCAGCCGGTGCCGTCGGCGTCGGCGGAGAAGGCCTTGCAGCGGCCGTCGGCCGCCAGGCCGCGCTGGTGGGCGAATTCGAGGAACGCGGTGGGTGCGGCCATGACCGTCACTCCGCCCGCGAGCGCCATCGAGCACTCGCCCGACCGCAGTGACTGCGCCGCCAGGTGCAGGGCGACCAGGGACGAGGAGCAGGCGGTGTCCACCGTGACGGCCGGGCCCTCCAGCCCGTACGTGTAGGAGATCCGGCCGGACAGCACGCTGGCCGCGCTGCCGGTGGCCACATGGCCCTCCAGCCCCGATCCGGTGGCGGGGAACAGCCCGGCGTAGTCCTGGCCGTTCGTGCCCACGAAGACGCCGACCCGGTTGCCCTTGAGGGAGGCGGGGTCCAGGCCGGCCCGCTCGAAGGTCTCCCAGGAGGTCTCCAGCATCAGCCGCTGCTGCGGGTCCATGGCCTGCGCCTCGCGTGGGGAGACGCCGAACAGCTCCGCGTCAAAGCCGGCCGCGTCGGGCAGGAAGCCGCCGCGATGTGCGAAGTCGGGGGCGTCACGCAGGTCCCAGCCCCGGTCGGCGGGGAAGTCGCCCACCAGGTCGAGGCCTTGGGACAGCAGCTCCCAGAATTCCTCCGGGGTGGCCGCGCCGGGGAACCGGCAGCCCATCGCGACAATGGCGACGGGGTCGTCGGACACGGGAGCGGCGGGGAGAGCGGGGGGCGCCGTGGCGGAGGCGGCGGTTTCAGCGCCTCCGGTCAGTTCGGCGAGCAGCCGGGCGGCGAGGGCGGCCGGTGTGGGGTGGTCGAAGATCAGGCCTGCCGGGAGCGGGAGTCCGGTGGCGGCCCGCAGAGCGTTGCGCAGCTCGATGGCGGTGAGTGAGTCGAAGCCGAGGTCGCGGAACGCCTTGTCGGGCGCGACGGTGGCCGCCGTGCCGTGGCCCAGTACGAAGGCCGCCAGGGTCCGCACCAGTTCCTCGGAGATCCGGCGTCGCTCGCCCTCGCCCGCGGCGGCGATGCGCGCCGCGAGGCCGGTGGCAGCGCCGGACTCGTCGGCACCGTCCGGTGTGCCGGTGGGGAGGAGTTCGCGGAGCAGCGGACTCGGCCGTGCCGCGGTGAAGCCGACGGCGAACCGTGTCCAGTCGACGTCCGCGACAACGACGGCGGCGGCACCGGCCGTCCCGTCGCCGTCCGCGCCCGCGCCCGCGCCCGCGCCGACGAGCATCCGATCGAGGACGGTGACGGCGAGGTCCGGCGGCAGGGGGGTCAGTCCGGAACGGCGCAGCCGCTGAGTGAGGGCCTCGTCCTCGGCCATCCCGGTCTCGGCCCACGGTCCCCAGCCGATCGAGGTGGCGGGCAGTCCCTGGGCGCGGCGGCGCTCGGCGAGCGCGTCGAGGTAGGCGTTGGCGGCGGCGTAGTTGGCCTGGCCCGCCGTGCCGACGGCACCGCTGAAGGACGAGAAGAGGACGAAGGCGTCGAGCGGGAGGTCGCGCGTGAGGGCGTCGAGGTTCTCGGCGGCCAGGGTCTTGGCCCTGAGGACCTGCTCGAAACGATCGGGGGTCAGGCTGTCGAGTACCCCGTCGTCCAGCACGCCGGCCGCGTGGACGACGGCGGTGAGCCGGTGCTGCTCCGGTATCCCGGCGAGCAGCGCGGCGAGCGCGTCGCGGTCGGCGACGTCGCAGGCCACGGCGGTCGCCGTGGTGCCCGTCGCCGCCAGTTCGGCGGCCAGCTCAGCGACGCCGGACGCCTCGGGTCCGCGCCTGCTGACGAGCAGCAGCCGGGTGTGGCCGCGCGCGGCGAGCAGGCGGGCCACCTGGGCGCCGAGCGCGCCGGTGCCGCCGGTGACCAGCACGGTGCCGCCGGTGGGGGGCGCGGGGGCTGTGGCCGGGGAAATCGGTGCGGCGGCGACGAGGCGGCGGGCGAAGACGCCTTCGGCCCGGATCGCCACCTGGTCCTCCTCGTGGCCCGTGCGTGCGTCCCCGGCGGCGAGTACGGCGCAGAGCCGGTTCGCGGCGCGGGCGTCCAGGATCTCGGGAAGGTCGATCAACCCGCCCCAGACATGCGGGAGTTCGAGGGCGGCACCCCGGCCGAAGCCCCAGATCTGGGCTTGGGCGGGGTCGGGCGGACCGTCGGCGCGGCCGGTCGAAACCGCGCCCCGGGTGAGGGCCCACAGCGGGACGTCGGCGTCGGCGCAGGCCTGAGTGAGCGAGAGCGTGGCGGCGAGCCCCCGGCCGAGAGCCGTCCCCGTGCGCGGTACGCCGGTGTCGGTGCCCAGCAGCGAGACGACGCCCGCGAGTTCGCCGCGGGAACGCAGCTGGTTGGCGAGGGCGGTCCGGTCGGTGCCGGGGTCCGGCAGGGCGAGGACGGTGGCACCGCCGCGCCGCAGCGCGTCGGCGACCTGCGTGTCCAGGCCGTCCGGATTCTCTGCACTGTCCGGGCCGTCCGGGCCGACGACGAGCCAGACGCCTTCGAGTACGGCGGGTGCCGGAGCGACGGGCCGCCAGACCGCCCGGTAGTACCAGGATCCGACGGCCGCCTCGGTGCGTCGGCGGTCGTGCCAGGACGCGAGGTGCGGCATCAGGTCGGCCAGCCCGCGTCGTGTCTCGTCGTCGGGCAGCCCCAGGGTGTCGGCGAGCCGGTCGACCTCGCGCCCGGCGACTGCCGTCCAGAATCCGGCCTCGGCCCGTTCGCGGGGGGCCGTGATGCCGTCGTCGGCGACGGTGTCGGGCCAGTAGCGCCGGCGCTGGAAGGCGTATGTCGGCAACTCGACGGCATGACCCCCGAGCGGCGCGAAGTACCGGTCCCAGGCGACGTCCGTGCCGTGCACGTACATCTCGGCGATGCCGCGCAGCAGTGTGGCGTGCTCGTCGTGGCCGGAGCGGAGGGCGGGGACGGCGGTCACGTCCTCGATGAGGTGCGGAACCAGGGCGGACAGGGCACCGTCGGGGCCGAGTTCCAGGAAGGTGCGCACCTCGGGGAGTGAGACGAGGGCGTCGGCGAAACGCACCGGCTCACGAATCTGCCCCACCCAGTAGGCGGGGGTGGCGATGTCACCCGGGGCGGTCGTGCGGACGGGGATTCGCGGGGCGTGGTACGTCAACGACTCCGCCACCACAGCGAACTCGGCCAGCATCGGCCCCATCAGACGGGAGTGGAACGCGTGCGAAACGGCCAGCCGCTTCACCCGTACGCCCTGTGCCCGGAACCGCTCCTCCAGGGCGGCGATCGCCTCCGCCCCACCGGACACCGTCACCGAAGCGGGCCCATTCACAGCGGCAAGGTCCACGCCCTCGGGCAGTGTCAGATCCTTCTCCGCCATCTCCACGGCCAGCATCGCCCCACCGTCGGGCAGGGCGTCCATCAACCGACCGCGTGCCGACACCAGTACACAGGCGTCCTCCAGCGACAACACCCCCGCCACATGCGCGGCGGCCAGCTCGCCGATCGAATGCCCGACCAGCACGTCCGGGGTCACACCCCAGGACTCCACCAGCCGGAACAGCGCCACCTCCAACGCGAACAGAGCAGGCTGCGCATACGCGGTACGCCCCAGCAAACCCGCGTCCTCGCCGAACACCACCTCCCGCAGCGGACGCCCGAGGTCCACCCGGGCACACACCGCGTCGAACGCGTCCGCGAACACCGGGAACACCCCGTACAACTCCCGGCCCATCCCCAACCGCTGCGACCCCTGACCGGTGAACAGGAACCCCGTCCCCCCGGGAGCCACGACACCGCGCGGCGCGTTGCCGCGTCCTGCCGCCAGCGCGTCGAGTTCGCGCAGCAGTTCCCCGCGCCCCGTCCCCAGTACCACCGCGCGGTGCTCCAGCGCCGCGCGCCGGGTCGCCAGGGAGAGTCCGACATCGGTCGGCTCCCCGGCTGCGGCCGTGGCGCGCAGCCGGGCCGCCTGGGCGCGGAGGCTCTCCGGCGAGGCACCGGTGAGTGGCCAGGGCAGGAGCGTGTCCGGCACTCGGGGGGCCGGGAGGGAGGCGGGTTCGTCCGGCGCCTGTTCGATCATGGTGTGCGCGTTGGTGCCGCTGATCCCGAACGACGAGACGGCCGCGCGTCGGGGTCGCCCGGTCGAGGGCCACTCCCGCTCCTCGGTGAGCAGTTCCACCGCGCCCGCCGACCAGTCCACGTGCGACGAGGGTTCGTCGGCGTGCAGGGTGCGGGGCAGCACCCCGTGCCGCAGCGCCATGACCGTCTTGATGATGCCGCCGACGCCCGCCGCCGCCTGGGTGTGGCCGATGTTGGACTTCAGCGACCCCAGCCACAGCGGCTGGTTCGCGTCCCGGCCCTGCCCGTAGGTGGCGAGCAGCGCCTCCGCCTCGACCGGGTCGCCGAGCTTCGTTCCCGTGCCGTGCGCCTCGACCATGTCCACGTCGGAGGGTGCCAGGCCCGCGTCGGCGAGAGCGGCGCGGATGACCCGCTGCTGCGAAGGGCCGTTCGGTGCCGTGAGGCCGTTGGACGCGCCGTCCTGGTTGACGGCCGAGCCGCGCACCACCGCGAGGACGTGGTGCCCGTTGCGCCGTGCGTCGGACAGCCGCTCCACCAGGAGCACACCGGCGCCTTCCGACCAGCCGGTGCCGTCCGCGTCGGCCGAGAACGACTTGCAGCGGCCGTCGGGCGCGAGTCCCCGCTGTCTGCTGAAGTCCACGAACACGCTGGGTGTGGACATCACGGTGACGCCCCCGACGACGGCCATCGAGCACTCGCCCGCGCGCAGCGAACGGGCGGCCAGGTGCAGGGCGACCAGGGAGGACGAGCACGCCGTGTCCACCGTGACGGCCGGGCCCTCCAGCCCGTACGTGTAGGCGATCCGGCCGGACACCACACTGCCTGCGCCACCGGTGGCCCGGTAGCCCTCGGTCTCGGGAAGGGCCTCGGCGGCAGCCGCGTAGTCGTGGTACATGACGCCGGCGAAGACACCGGTGTCGCTGCCGCGCAGGGCGGCCGGGTCGATGCCGGCCCGCTCGAAGGTCTCCCAGGACAGCTCCAGCAGAAGCCGCTGCTGCGGGTCCATCGCCAGCGCCTCGCGCGGCGAGATGCCGAACAGCTCGGCGTCGAACTCGGCGGCGTCGTGCAGGAAGCCGCCGTGCCGTGCGTAGGTGGTGCCGGGGCTGGACGGGTCGGGGTCGTGGAGGCGCGCGAGGTCCCAGCCGCGGTCGGTGGGGAAGCCGGTGATGCCGTCGCGGCCTTCCCGGACCATCCGCCAGAGTTCCTCGGGGCTGTCCACCCCGCCCGGGTAGCGGCAGCTCATCGCGACGATGGCGATCGGCTCGTCCGCCGCTGCGGCGTTCCGTGAGCGCGGTGCGGCTGCGACGGCGGCCGTGCCGCTCAGCTCTTCGCGGAGGTGGGCGGTCAGCTCGGCGGGGCTCGGGTGGGAGAAGACCAGGGTGGCGGGCAGCCGGAGCCCGGTGGCGGCGGCCAGCCGATTGCGCAGTTCGACGCCGGTGAGGGAGTCGAACCCGAGGTCCTTGAAGGTCCGGCCGGTGTCCACGCCCGTACCGGAGGGGTGTCCCAGCACGGCCGCGACGGTCGTCCGTACCAGCTCCTCCACGGCGCGGGTCCGCTCGGGCTCGGGCAGTGCGGCGAGGCCGTCGGTGTCCACGGACGACTTGGCGGCGGCCGAGCGGAGCACGGGGCGCGCCAGGTGCCGCAGCGGCGGCGGTACGGGTCCGTCGCCGGGTACGGGTTCGGTGGCCATGGCCAGTACGTGAGCGGGCCCGGCGGCCACGGCCGCGTCGAGCAGTCCTACGCCCCGGCCGGGGTCGAGCGCGCCGCCCAGCGCGGCGAAGCGCGCGCGGTCCGCCGTGCCGAGTCCGGCGGCCATGCCCTCGGTTCCGCCCCACAGCCCCCAGCCCACCGAGACGGCGGGCAGGTTCTGGGCGCGGCGGCGGGCGGCGAGGCCGTCGAGGAAGGCGTTGGCCGCCGCGTAGGAGGCCTGGCCGGCGGTGCCGAAGGAGGCGGCGACGGACGAGAACAGCACGAAGGAGGTGAGGTCGAGATCGCGGGTCGCCTCGTCGAGGAGAGCTGCCGCCTCGGCCTTGGGGCGCAGTACCGCGGCGGCGCGTTCTGCGGTCAGCGAGGTGAGCAGGCCGTCGTCGAGGACGCCCGCGGTGTGGACGACGGAGGTGATGGGGTGGTCGGCGAGCACTTGGCCGAGGTCGTCCCGGTCGGCGGCGTCGCCGGCGACGACCGCCACGGTGGTGCCCTGCGCGGTGAGTTCGGCGGCGAGCTCGGCGGCGCCCGGTGCCTCGGGGCCGCGCCGGCTGAGCAGGACCAGGCCCGCGACCTTGTGCGCGGAGACCAGGTGGCGGGCGACGCGGGTGCCGAGCGCCCCGGTGCCGCCGGTGATGAGGACGGTGTCGTGCGGGCCCCACGGCGGGTTGGCACCGGGCCGCAGCCGGGTCGCGCGCGGGGTCAGCGGGGTGCCGGCGCGGAGGGCGGTCTGCGGTGTGTCGAGGGGCAGGCCGGCGGCGAGGGCGGCGGCCGACGCGGCGGTGCCGTCCAGGTCCGCCAGGCCGAACCGGCCCGGGTGTTCGGCCTGCGCGGACCGCAGCAGGCCCCAGACCGCGGCGGCGGCGGGGTCGACGCTTTCGCCGTCGGCCGTGGCGACGGCGTTCCGGGTGACGACGAGCAGCCGGCTGTCGGAGAAGCGCTCGTCGTCCACCCAGGCACGTACCAGGCCGAGTACGGCGGTGACGGTGTCGTGCGTGCGCCGGGCGAGGTCCGCGCCGGCCGTCGAGGGCTCCGGGCCGACGTCCACGCAGGCGAGCATCGTGCCGGGTGCGGCCTGTACGTCCGCCAGGGTGGCCAGGCCGGGGAAGGGGCCCGCCGCGGTGACCGTGTCGAGCAGGTCGGTGGTGCCCACGGGTACGGCCGCGAACGGCACTTCTCTGTCCTCGTCTGCGGCGGGGATCCAGTCGACGCCGTAGAGCACCCCGGAGGAGGGGCCGCCCAGCCGGTCGGCGGTCACGGGCCGGAAGGCGAGCGACCGCACCGTCAGCACGGGCGCGCCCGTCGGGTCGGTGAGGCGGACCGCGTACTCGTCGGCACCGCGCCGGGTCATGGTGACGCGCAGCGCGGTGGCGGCGACGGCGTGCCGGGTGACGCCGGACCAGGCGAACGGCAGCAGGGTCGCGCCGTCCTCGCGGAGGAGGCCGGTGGCACCGAGCCCGTGCAGTGCGGCGTCGTACAGCACGGCCTGCGGCCCTTCGGGCAGCTCGACCTCCGCGTACACGGTGTCCCCGTCGTGCCAGGCGGTGCGCAGGCCCCGGAAGGCGGGGCCGTAGGAGAGTCCGGCGGCGGCGAGTGCGTCGTAGCCGGGTGGGGTGGCCGTACCCGTGGGGTGCCAGGTGCCGTCTGTCCCGGGGAGGTCCTCGGGTGGGCGGACCGGCTCCAGGACGCCGACGGCGTGGGTGGTCCAGTGCGCTCCTGGGTCGCCGTCGGGGCGGCTGTGGATCTCGACTGCCTGATCGTCCACGGTCATCTGGAGCTGGATGCCGCCGTGCTCGGGCAGGACCAGGGGCTCGCGCAGGGTCAGCTCGGCGAGCCCTGGCAGCCCCGCGTCGGCTCCCGCGTGGAGGGCGAGATCGACCAGGGCGGTTCCGGGCAGCACGATCCGGCCGTGGACGACGTGGTCGGCCAGCCAGGGGTGGGTGGCAAGGCCGACGGCGCCGGTCCAGACCGGACCGCCGCCGCCCGCCAGGGGCACGACGGCACCCAGCAGCGGATGGCCGGCCGTGACCAGGCCTGCGGCGGCCAGTGCGGCCGTGGAGGAGGTCTGGGAGGTCCAGTAGCGGGTGTGCTGGAAGGCGTAGGAGGGCAGTGCGACGGGGCGGGGGCCGGCCGCCCCGGCGACGGCCGTCCAGTCCAGGGCCACGCCACGGGTCCACAGCACCGCGGCGGCGTGGGCGGGCCCGGTGTCGTCCTGGTCGCGACGCACCAGCGGTACGGCGACAGCTTCCTCCAGGAGTGCCGGGACGAGGGCGGACAGGACGCCGTCGGGGCCGAGTTCCAGGAAGGTGCGCACCTCGGGGAGTGAGACGAGGGCGTCGGCGAAACGCACCGGCTCGCGGATCTGCCCCACCCAGTAGGCGGGGGTGGCGATGTCACCCGGGGCGGTGGTACGGACGGGGATTCGCGGGGCGTGGTACGTCAACGACTCCGCCACCGCCGCGAACTCGGGCAGCATCGGCTCCATCAGGGACGAGTGGAACGCGTGCGAGACCGCCAGCCGTTTCACCCGTACGCCCTGTGCCCGGAACCGCTCCTCCAGCGCGGCGATCGCCTCCGCCGCACCGGACACCGTCACCGAAGCAGGCCCATTCACCGCCGCCAGGTCCACGCCCTCGGGCAGTATCAGATCCTTCTCCGCCACCTCCACCGCCAGCATCGCCCCGCCCTCGGGCAGGGCATCCATCAACCGACCGCGCGCCGAGACCAGAACGCAGGCGTCCTCCAGCGACAACACCCCCGCACAATGCGCCGCCGCCAGCTCACCGATCGAATGCCCGACCAGCACGTCGGGGGTCACACCCCAGGACTCCACCAGCCGGAACAGCGCCACCTCCAACGCGAACAGAGCAGGCTGCGCATACGCGGTCCGCCCCAGCAAACCCGCGTCCTCACCGAACACCACCTCACGCAGCGAACGCCCGAGATCCACCCGAGCACACACCGCGTCAAACGCATCCGCGAACACCGGGAACACCCCGTACAACTCCCGGCCCATCCCCAACCGCTGCGACCCCTGACCCGAGAACAGGAACCCCGTCCCCTCGGGAGCCACGACACCGCGCGGCACACCCGCCGCTTCGTGGCCCGCCGCGACCGCGTCCAGGCGGGACGCCAGTTCCTCGCGGTCGGCGGCGAAGACGGCCGCGCGGTGGTCCAGGGGGAAGCGGGTGATCGCCGACGACCGTGCGATCGCGGCCGGCGATAGGGACGGTTCGGCGTCCAGGAAGGCTCGCAGCCGGGCCGCCTGGTCGCGCAGGGCGGCAGCGCCGTGTCCGGAGAGGAGCACGGGAAGCGCGAGGCCGGGCCGGGGTCCTTCCTCGTCCGGGACGGCTGGTTCGGGTGCCGCCTCGATGACCGCGTGGGCGTTGGTGCCGCTGATGCCGAACGAGGACACGCCCGCCCGGTACGGCCGGTCGGCGGGGGGCAGGGTCACGTTCTCGGTGAGCAGCTTCACGTCGCCCGCCGACCAGTCCACGTGCGGTGTCGGTTCGTCGGCGTGCAGGGTGCGGGGCAGCACTCCGTGCCGCAGGGCCATGACCGTCTTGATGACGCCCGCGACACCGGCGGCGGCCTGGGTGTGGCCGATGTTGGACTTCAGCGACCCCAGCCACAGCGGCCGGTCGGCGGGCCGGTCCTGACCGTAGGCGGCCAGCAGCGCCTGCGCCTCGATCGGGTCACCCAGCCTCGTACCGGTGCCGTGCGCCTCCACCACGTCCACCTCGTGCGGTTCCAGACCGGCCGCCGCCAGCGCAGCCCGGATCACCCGCTGCTGTGCGAGGCCGTTGGGGGCGGTCAGCCCGTTGGAGGCCCCGTCGGAGTTGACGGCGGATCCCCGCAGTACGGCGAGGACGTGCTGCCCGTCGGCCAGCGCGTCGGAGAGGCGGCGCAGGACCAGCACGCCCACGCCCTCCGACCACCCGGTGCCGTCGGCCCGTGCTCCGAACGCCTTGCAGCGGCCGTCCGGGGAGAGGCCTCCCTGTCGCGCGAACTCGACGAGGACGCCGGGCGTGGCCATCAGGGTGACGCCGCCCGCCAGGGCGGTGGAGCACTCTCCCGCGCGCAGCGACTGCGCAGCGAGGTGCAGCGCCACCAGCGACGACGAGCACGCCGTGTCCACGGTCACCGCCGGGCCGTCGAACTCGAAGGCGTAGGCGATCCGGCCGGAGGCGACGCTCGCGGTCGTGCCGGTCAGCAGATAGCCCTCGGAGCTCTCGGCGGGCTCGTGCATCCGGGGGCCGTAGTCCTGCGCGGTGGCACCGACGAAGACGCCGGTGCGGCTGCCGCGCAAGTCGGCCGGTTCGGTGCCGAGCCGCTCCAGAGCCTCCCAGGTGACCTCCAGGAGCAGCCGCTGCTGCGGGTCCATGGCGGCGGCCTCGCGGGGTGAGATGCCGAAGAGCGCGGCGTCGAAGCCCGCGATGTCGTCCAGGAACCCGCCGGCCGTGGGAAGTGGGGTGTCCAGTGCGGCCAGGGACGGCTGCCAGCCCCGGTCCTCGGGGAGGCCGGTGAGCACCTCGCGGCCCTCGCTCAGCGCTTCCCACAGTGCCGCGGGCGAGTCGATGCCGCCGGGGAAGCGGCAGGCCATGGCGACGATGGCGACGGGGTCGCCGGCGTCGGCGGGCTCCGGGGAGGGCGTGGCGCGGGAGGGGTCGGCGGCGTGCTCGCCGCGCAGCACGTCGCACAGGCTGCGGGCGGCCGCGGCCGGGGTGGGGTGGTCGAAGAGGAAGGTGGGCGGCAGGGTGAGTCCGGTGGCGGCGGCGAGGCGGTCCCGCAGCTCGACCAGGGTCAGGGAGGCGATCCCGAGGGCCTTGAAGGTCTGTTCCTGGTCCACGTGCCCGGCGGTGGCGAAGCCGCCGGTCACAGCGGTGTGGGACAGGACCAGCTCGCGCACCGTGCCTCGGGCGGACTGCGGTGAGAGGGCGCGCAGCCGCTCGCGCAGGGAGTCGTCCGGAGCGGCGACGGCATCAGGATCGGTGCCGGTGCCGGTGTCGGGGGTGGCGGTGCCCGGGGCGGGCTCTCCGGAGCCGTCCCACCGTGCGGCGGCCGTGCCGGGCCTCCAGTGGCGCTCTCGCTGGAAGGCGTACGTGGGCAGGTCGACGACCGCGCCCGGTGGGGCGGGCAGACGGACGTCCCGGCCGTGGGCGAGGAGTTCGGCGGCGGAGGTGAGGAGCCGTGCGCGGCCTCCTTCGCCGCGCCGCAGCGAGCCGACCACCGCGGTTTCGGGCGCGTCCGACTCGGCCAGGGTGTCGCGTACGGCGGCCACCAGCACCGGGTGCGGGGTGGCTTCGACGATGAAGCGGAAGTCCTCGTCGGCCAGCCGCCGGACGGCGGTGGAGAATTCGACGGTGGACCGCAGGTTCCGGTACCAGTAGGCGGCGTCCAGACCGGCGGTGTCCGTCCACTCTCCGGTGACGGTGGAGAGGAATGGCACCTCGGACGTTCGGGGTTCGATGTCCGCGAGCAGGGTCAGCAGCTCGTCGTGGATGAGTTCGACGTGCGCCGAGTGCGAGGCGTAGTCCACCGGGATCCGCTTGGTCTCGACGCCGTACGAGGCGCACTGTGCCGCGAAGTCGTCGAGGGCGTCGTCCGGTCCCGAGACCACGACCGCGGCGGGCCCGTTGTCGGCGGCGACCGAGAGTGCGGGCGTACCGTCGAGCCACGGGCGGACCTGGGCCGCTCCGGCCTGCACGGACAGCATTCCGCCCTGCCCGGCGAGCGCGCCGAGGGCGCGGCTGCGGAGTGCGACCACCTTGGCCGCGTCCTCCAGGGACAGGGCTCCCGCCACGCAGGCCGCGGCGATCTCGCCCTGGGAGTGTCCGGCGACGGCGTCGGGCACGACTCCCAGCGACCGCCAGGTCTCGGCCAGCGCCACCATCACGGCGAAGAGCGCGGGCTGCACCACGTCGACCCGCTCCAGGGTGGGCGCGCCCTCGGCTCCGCGCAGGACGTCCGTCAGCGAGAAGTCGGTGTGCGGGGCGAGCGCTTCCGCGCAGGCGTGAATCGTACGGGTGAACGCCTCGTCGGTGTCGAGGAGTTCGGCGGCCATGGCGGGCCACTGGGAGCCCTGCCCGGAGAAGATCATGGCCAGTCGTCCGGTGCGCGCGGTGCCCTCGCTGATGCCCGCCGCCGGCAGTCCGGCGGCCACCGCGCCGAGCTGTGCGAGCAGCTGTTCCCGGTCCTCGGCGAGGAGTACGGCGCGCCGGGCGAAGCGGGTGCGGGTGGTGGCCAGCGAGTGCGCCACGTCCGCCACGGTCAGGTCGGCGTCCTCAACCGCGCCCTTCAGCCGGGTGGCCTGGGCGCGCAGCGCCTGCGCGGTGTGGCCGGAGATCAGCACGGGCACGGGGAGGGCGGCGCCGGCGGCGGCCGGGGGCTCGGTGGCCGGGCGGTCCGCCGGGTGGGGTGCGGGGCCCAGTACCAGGTGGCAGTTGGTCCCGCCCATGCCGAACGAGCTGACTCCGACGAATCCCTCGCCGCCGAGCGGGGTCGTCTCGGTCGCCACCCGCAGGTTCAGCCGTTCCAGCGGGATACCGGCGGGCGCGGAACGGAAGTGGAGACTGGGCGGCACGGTGTTCCGCTCGACGGCGAGCGTGGCCTTCAGCAGGCCCGCGATGCCGGCGGCTCCTTCGAGGTGCCCGATGTTGGTCTTCACCGAGCCGACCGGCAGGGGCGTGGTGCGTGCGGCGCCGAGGACGGCCCCGAGGGCCGCGGCCTCGACGGGGTCGCCGACCGGGGTGCCGGTGCCGTGCAGTTCGACGTAGCCGACCGCGTCGGGGGCGACCCCGGCGCGGGCGTACGCGGCGCGGAGGACGGCCTCCTGGGCGGCGGCGCTGGGCGTGGTGAGGCTGGGGCCGCCGCCGTCGTTGTTGACGGCGCTGCCGCGGATGACCGCGTGGATCCGGTCGCCATCGGCGAGGGCCCGGTCCAGTGGCTTGAGGACGACGACACCACCGCCCTCGCCACGTACGAACCCGTTGGCGCGTTCGTCGAAGGTGAAGCAGCGGCCGTCCGGGGAGAGTCCGCCGAAGCGCAGCGCGGAGACGGTGCTGTCGGGGGCCAGGATGAGGTTGACGCCGCCGGCGAGCGCCAGCTCCGACTCGCCGCGCGCCAGGCTCTCGCACGCGAGGTGGACGGAGACCAGGGAGGAGGACTGGCCCGCGTCCACGGTGAGGCTGGGGCCGCGCAGTCCGAGGGTGTAGGACAGGCGGTTGGCGATGAGGCCGCGCTGGAGTCCCGGCATGGAGTGCCGGTCGATGCCCGTGGCGCCCTCGCGGTGCAGGAGGGCGGCGTAGTCGTCCCAGATCGCGCCGAGGAAGACACCGGTGCGACTGCCGCTCAGGCCGGCGGGGACGTGGCGGGCGTCCTCCAGCGCCTCCCAGGCGAGTTCGAGGGCGAGGCGCTGCTGTGGGTCGGTGGCGGCGGCCTCGCGCGGGGAGATGCCGAAGAAGCCGGCGTCGAAGTCGGCGGCCTGTTCGATGAATCCGCCGCGGGTGGCTCCGGGGACACGCACGCGGTCGGAGGGGGTCTCGGTGATCGCGTCGGTACCCGTGGCGAGCAGGTCCCACAGCCGTGCCGGTCGGGGTGCGCCGGGCAGCCTGCACGCGTACCCGATGATCGCGAATGCCTCGGAACCACCGGTGTGCGTATCCGACATGAATGCCCCGAAATCACTTGACGGCGCGGAATCGCCGGATCGGAATCCGGCCGGCTGTCAGGACGGGCGGTCGCGCCCACCGTGTTCCGGCCGTTCTTCTTCGACTGAAGCACTCCGACGCTAGCCAGGGGCTCGACGGGCGGCCAACCCCTAGCCTTCGCGCCGCCGCCCCTGGCCAGGGGATTAGGGGGGCGGCTCCGCGCTCCGGCCCAGGGGGGTACCGGGCGGCCGGTGTTCCTGGCGTCTCTCTCCGGGGGCGGGCGGGGTCGGCGCGGGGTCGGCGGTCAGCCGAGGATGCCCCGCTGGTACGCGACCGCCACCGCCGCGGCCCGGTCCCGCACATCCAATTTTCCGTAGATGTGGGTCAGATGCGTCTTGACCGTCGCCTCGCTGATGAACAGCCCGCGGGCGATCTCCCGGTTCGAAGCGCCGCGCGCCACCTGCTCCAGCACCTGCACCTCCCGCGCGGAGAGCGTGTCGTCGACAGGCGGCGCGGCGGGGCCGCGCACCGCCGTGACGAGGCGTGAGGCGACCGCCGGGGACAGCACGGTGCGGCCCTCCGCCGCCGCGCGGATGGCCGCGAACAGCTCGTCGCGCAGCGCGTCCTTCAGCAGGTACCCCGTCGCCCCGGCCTCGATCGCGGGAAGGGTGTCGGAGTCGGTGTCGAAGGTGGTGAGCACGAGGACGCGGGCCCGTGCGCCACGCCGGGTCAGTTCGGCGATGGCCTCCACGCCGCTGCCGCCCGGCATGCGCAGGTCCATCAGGACGACGTCCGGGTCCACGCGCAGTGTCATCTCCACCGCCTCCGTGCCGCCGGACGCCTCTCCGAGCACGGTGAAGCCGTCCGCGGGCTCCAGTATGCCGCGCAGGCCGTCGCGCACCACCGGGTGGTCGTCGACGATCAGCAGGGTGATCGTCCCGTTGTTCTCAGCGTTCATAGGGCACCGACGGTACCCGTGCGGACACGGCGGTGCCCAGGCCGGGTTCGGACTCCACGGTCAGCTCCCCCGCCAGCCGCTCCGCGCGGGCGCACATGCCCTTCAGGCCGAAGCCGGACGCGGTGTCGCGCTCGGGGAGGGTGCACGGGTCGAATCCCTGGCCGTCGTCGCGCACGTCGAGCACGACCTCCTCGCCCATGTAGGACAGGGTCACGCCGACCCGGGTGGCGTTCGCGTGGCGTGCCGTGTTGGACAGTGCCTCCGCCGCGATGCGCAGCAGCGTCCCCTCCACCTCGTCGTGCAGCGGCTGGTCGGAGCCGGTGACGGTGAAATCGGCGTGCACACCGGTGCGTTCGGACCAGCGGACGACGGTCTTCTTCAGCGCCTCGGGCAGGTCGTCCTCGGTCAGCGCGACGGGCGCGAGGTTGGCGACGGCCCGGCGCGCCTCGCCGAGGCTGTGGCGGGCCAGTTGCAGGGCCCGTTCGGCGTGGACGCGGGCCGCGCCCTGTTCCTGGGTGTCGGTGACGACCTGGAGCTGGGCGATGACACCGGTGAGGTCCTGGGCGACGGTGTCGTGGATCTCCGCCGCCAGCCGGCGGCGCTCGTCGGCGATCCCGGCCTCCCTGGCCTGGAGCAGGAGTTGGTCGTGCAGGGCGGCGTTCTCCACCAGGGCCCGCTCCAGCGCGAGGTTGGTGTGCTCCAGCTCGCGGATGGTCTCCACGCGCTGACGGGCGCGGTCCTCCTCCTTCTCCGTGTCCTGCTGGACGGTCAGGAAGATGCCCATGTTGACGGCGACCAGCAGGCCGTAGAACACCCAGCTCGCCGTGTCGTCGGGGGGCAGGCCCCCGATCTGCGCGCCGGCGATCGTCGCGGCGGTGGCGAGCAGGCCGAGGGGAACCCAGCGGCGGGGCACCAGACGCTCGGTGTCGAAGCATCCGGCCGCGGCGTAGAAGGCGCAGAAGGGGTTGATCCAGGCCAGGCCGAACGCCAGGGCCGAGCGCAGCGCGTAGTACGCGGCCCCGGCCGCGCCGGGGCCGGGCCGACTGCGCGCCGCCCGGTCCCACCACAGTTGCAGGACGAGCGCCGCGGCGGCGAGCATCCCCGCCGCCGCCCACTCCGCGCCGTCCATGCCGACCAGGGACGAGGTCGCCGCGGCGAGCACCAGGCCGACGCCGAGGAGGACGGGAGGACTGAACCGCAGGAGGAGCCGCGACTGCGCGTGGGGCGCGGCCTGTTCCTCGATGACCGGGGGGAACGCGTCGGGTGCCACGCCCCCAGTGTCGGCCATGGCACCCGGCGCGTGTGACACGTCCGTCACTCCCAGCGGAACCAGCGCGTGGCGGACGCGGACAGCACCAGCGTCCACAGCGCCAGTACGCCGAGGTGGATCCAGTCCGGCCAGTCGCCGGCGGTGGCCTGGTTCAGGGCCTGGGCGGCCGCGCCGAAGGGCAGCGCCTCCATGATGTTGGCCATCAGGTCGGGCATCTGCTGGATGGGCATGTAGACGCCGGTCGCGAGCATCGCGGGGAAGAACACCGACAGGCTGACCGCCTGGGCGATCTTCGCGGTGGGGGCCAGCGCGGAGATCAGCGCGCCGAGCGCCAGCAGGCACACGACCGCCAGCAGCAGGGTCAGCGCGTAACCCAGGGCCTGGCCCGGCAGGGCGACGTCGGAGAAGATGCGCCCCACCGCGAGGGTGAGCACGGCGGAGATCAGCGAGGCGACGGCGTGCAGTCCCACCTGGGCGCCGAGAACGGCGGTGGGGCGCACGGGGGTGGTGGACATCCGGCGCAGGATGCCGCGCTCGCGGTAGCCGGTGATCACCGGAGGCATGGCCATCAGACCAGCCATGATCATCGAAAGGAGCACGGCGACGGGCACGTAGGCCTCGACGGTGGCCAGGCCGCCGAGCTCGTCCATGGGCTCCGTCATGGACGGGATGAAGCCGAGGACCAGCAACAGCAGCGTGGGGAAGGCCATGACCCAGAACACCGAGCCGGGCTCGCGGAAGAACAGGAGCAGTTCGGCGCGGAGCACGGCCCGCCCGGGACGGGGCGCGGCGGTGGTGGAAGGTACCGGGGGTGCGGTGGCGGCGCTCATACGTCGGCTCCCGTCAGGTTGAGGAACGCGTCATCGAGGGTGGAGTCGGTGACGCGCAGCTGGTGGGCGCTCACCCGGTTGCGGGCGAGCAGGGTGATGACCGCGTTGACGGTCTCGTCGGTACCGGCGAGGGTGACTCGCCCCTCACGGTGTGTGACGGAGGCGAGGCCCGGCAGGGCGGCGAGGACGTCTTCCTCCAGCGGGCGGGAGGGGGTGAAGGAGATGACGGTGCCGCTCGCGGACTGCGCCACCAGACCGGAGGGGGTGTCCAGTGCGGCGACCCGGCCCCGGTCGAAGATCGCGACCCGGTCGCACAGCCGCTGCGCCTCCTCCATGAAGTGCGTGACGAGGAGGATGGTGACGCCGCTCGCCCGGACGTCCTCGATCAGCGACCACACCTCGCGCCGCGCCGCCGGGTCCAGACCGGTCGTCAGCTCGTCCAGGACGACGACCCGGGGGTTGCCGACCAGGGCGAGCGCGATGGCCAGCCGCTGCTTCTGGCCGCCGGACAGATGCGCGAAACGGGTGCGGAGCTTGGACTCCAGGCCGAGACGCGCGGCCAGGGTGCGCCAGTCGGCGGGGCGGGGGTAGCAGCCGGCGTACAGCTGGAGCGACTCGGCGACGGTGAGCTTGCCCTGCAGCTCGCTCTCCTGGAGCTGAGCGCCCACGATGAGTGTCGTCTTCGCACGGTCGGCGACCGGGTCCAGCCCGCACACGCGAATCGTGCCGCTGTCCGGAACGCGCAGTCCGAGGATGGTCTCGACGGTGGTGGTCTTGCCGGCGCCGTTGGGGCCGAGGACCCCGAAGATCTCGCCCTCCTCCACCGCGAGGGAGACGCCGTCCACGACGGGGCGTCCGCCGTAGCTCTTGCGCAGGTCGCTCACTTCAATGAGAGTCATGCTTCCAGAGTGCCGGGCGGGGTCGGACCGCCACATCGCCCATCGGGCTTTCAGGGGAATCAACCGATCGGTTGACCCCCTTAAACCCCCCTAGCGCACGACCCCCCTAAAACCCTGATATCTCCCTGAGGTTTCCTCGGCGGGCTTGCGCGCCCGCCGACGCCTCCACCCCGACCCCTGGCAGGCTGCCGGTCAGGCCGCGGGGGCGGCGGTCCCGACGAACAGGCCACGCGGCGCGAGCGGGTCCTTCACGTACTCGACCTCACAGCCCGCCCGGACGAAGGCGCTCTCGTACTCCTCGCGGGTGAACAGCGTGGTGCGGTGCACGTCGGAGAAGTGCGTGACACCGCTCTCCGCCGAAGCCACCAGATAGTGCACCTCCATGTGGCTGACCCCGCCGTCCCGGACGGAGTGGGAGACGCGGACGTAGGTACGCCCGCCCGACTCGACCGTGTCGGTGCCCACATAGCCCTCCAGGAAGTCCTCGGGAAGCCAGAAGGGTTCGATGACGATGACACCGCCCGGCGAGAGGTGACGGGCGAAACTGCACAGTGTCGCGGTGAGTTCATCGACGTCGGCGCAGTACGCCACTCCGCTGAACAGGCTCACCACCGCGCCGAAGGTGCGGTCGAGGGCGAAGTCGCGCATGTCGCCCCGGTGGATGGGGACCCCGGTGTTCTTCCGGGCCAGCTGCACCATGTCCTCGGAGAGATCGAGGCCCTCGACGCGCCCGAAGGATTCGGCGAAGCGCGAGAGATGGTCGCCGGAGCCGCAGGCGACGTCCAGCAGCGAGTCAGCCTCCGGCAGCCGGTCCCGGATCAGGGAGGTCACCAGGGCGGCCTCCCCCGTGTAGTCCTTGCCCCGGCCCCGGTAGAAGGCCTCGTACATCTCGCCGCGGTCGTAGATGCTCTCGTTCCGGTCAGTCGTCACGCGTCTGCTCCTTGGGGTCGTTCGGTCGTCTGGTTTTCCACTCGCCCGCCGCCCCGCCCGCCGCCCCGCCCGGCCGTCCCCGCGCGGCCGTCAGCGGATCCGGCACCGGGAAGGCGTGCGGTCCGCACGAACTCGCCGTAGTCGTAGAGGTAGTCGTCCAGTTCGTACGGGGCCGAGGCGAGCACCAGGCAGATCGCGTCGGGCGAGAAGTCGGCGAACTCGGTCCACACGCCGGGCTCCACGTGGAGCGCCCGGTCCGGACGGTCCAGGTGCACCCGGGCGCGGGAGAAGCCGTCGTCCACGACCACCTCGAAGGACCCGGTGGTGGCCAGGATGAACTCGTGCAGTTCCCGGTGCATGTGCAGTCCCCTGACCGCCTGCCGGGGCACGCCGTGCACGAAGAAGACCCGCTCGATCGGGAAGTCGACCTGCTGCCCCCGCTCGATCACGGTGAGCGAGCCGCGCGGGTCGGTGTTGTCCGGGAGTGTGACGAGACGGCAGCCGCGTACCGCCGCAAGGGGGGCCTCGGGGGTCTGCTCAGGAGCCATGGGGGCCTTCCTCGGGTGTGGGATGTGAGCCGTGCGGGCGCGCGGGCAGACCGCGGGCCCGGACGCCGGCGTGGGGCGAGGCCGGGCGGAGTGCCGGCCGGTCGGGCTTCGCCCCGGTCATCGGGGCAGTTCCTCGATCCACCGGTGGACCGCGCGGGCCGTGGTCCCGGCGTGCTCGGCCATCATGGTGAAGTGGTTGCCCGGTACGTCGACGATGTCGCGGGCCGCCTTCCACGAGCTGCGCCAGTCGCGGCCGTCGCCGGGCTCGCGCAGCGGTTCCGAGGCACGCAGCAGGAGCGTGGGAATGCGGGCGTCGGGGCGCGGGGCCTCCCAGAACAGACGGCCGTACCAGGTCATCGCGGTGAGACGGCTGTCGTCCATGGGCACGAACTGCTCGACCCGGTCGAAGACTCCTTCGGAGAGCTCGGCGCTCCAGTCGGCCATCTGCGGGTCGTCCAGCCGGTAGACGTCCGCCAGCACCAATCCGGCGGGCGGCGCGCCGAGTTCGGCCAGGCGCGCCGCCAGTCGGTGGGCGAGGATCGCGCCGCCGGAGTGTCCGAAGAGCACGACCGGCGTGCCCTGGGCATGGGCGATGATGCCCTGCGCCTGCCAGTCCAGCGCGATCTCGGGGGTCGCGGGCAACAGCTCGCCGCGGCCGTAGCCGAGGACGGGCACCGCGGCCGTGCGGCGTGCGCCGCGCAGTGGCGCGGCCAGCCGGACGAACTCCTGGGGGCCGCCGCCCGCCGTCAGGCCGCTGACGCAGACCAGCAGCTCGGACGCCGGGCCGTCGGCCAGGGTGGTGAGCTCCGCCGGTCCGCCCGCCTGGGCGACATCGTCGGCCGTGGGCCGGAACTTCGCGGTTTCGCCGACCAGTTCGAGGAACTCCTTGATCCGCCCGGTGCCCACGGCCTCCCGGTAGAGGGAGTCCAGCAGGCCGACCGGGTTCCGGTCGGTGGGCGAGATGCCGAGCGTGACGGCGGGTACCGCGCCGCCCGGGGTGCCGCCGCCGGCGTCCGTGGCGGCGGCGAGATGGCGGGCGAGGGCTGCGGGTGTGGGGTGCTCGAAGACGACGGTGCCGGGCAGCGACAGGCCCGTCGCCCGTTCCAGGGCGCCGCGGATCTCCAGCGCGGCGAGCGAGTCGACGCCGAGTTCCAGGAACTGCCGGTCGGGGGCGACGGACGCGGCGTCGGTGTGCCCGAGCACCGTGGCGGCCGTCCCGCGGACGAGGTCGAGCGCCTCCCCGTGCCGGTCCGGACCGGTGAGGCCGGGGATCGCGCCCGCTTCCGGTGCCGGGTCGCGCACGGCGGCGGACAGGGCCCGGACCTGCGGGAGTTCATCGAAGAGCGGACGGTGCCGGGCCAGGGTGTAGGCGGGGTGGAAACGTTCCCAGTCCACGTCGGCGACGACGGCGCAGGGTGCCGGAGCGGCCACGGCCTCGCACAGGGCGGACCAGACCGTGCCGGGGTCCACGGGGCGCAGACCGTGTCGCCGCGCGGGCGTGTCCTCCTCTCCCGTCGCCCACGGCCCCCAGGAGACGGAGGTCGCCGGCAGGCCGAGGGAATGCCGGTGCGCGGCGAGCGCGTCCGTCCGGGCGCACTCGGCGGACCGTACGGCTGCTCCGGTGCCGCCCCAGACGCCGGTCACCGAGGAGATGAGGACGAACGCCTCCAGACCGGTGGCCAGTTCGCGGGTCGCCTCGTGCAGCACCTGGACGCCGTCGGCCGCGGTCGCCGCGCGCAGGTCGCCGGGGCTCAGCTCCGTCCAGGGGGTGTCCTCGCCCGCGCCCGCCGCGTGGAACACGGCGGTGAGGGGACGGTCGGCGGGGATCGCCGCCAGCGCCTCGGTGACGGCGGCCCGGTCGGTGACGTCCGCGGCGGCGAAGGTGACGCCGACGGGCAGGCTCTCGGCGAACTCGCGGGCACCCGGCGCTTCGGCCCCCCGGCGGCCGAGCAGCACCAGGTGTTCGGCTCCGTTCGCGGCGAGCGCCGAGGCGAGCGCCCGGCCCCGGCGGCCGGTACCGCCAACGACCAGCACGGTGCCCGAGGGCCGCCAGGGCTCGGCGACGGCCAGCGCGGCGGGGACGATCCTGCGGGCCATGACGGTGGCGCGCAGGGCGATCTGGTCCTCGCCCGCGCCGCCGGCGGCGAGCAGCGCCGCCAGCCGCGCCGCGGTCCTCCGGTCGGGGCGCGCGGGAAGGTCCACCAGGCCGCCCCAGCGGTGCGGGGCCTCCAGCCCCAGGGTGCGGCCCAGTCCCCAGACGGCGGCGCGCGCGGGGACGGCGGGCGGGTCGGCCGGGCCGGTGGCGACCGCGCCCGTGGTCAGGCACCACAGGGGCGCGTCGGCCGCCAGGTCGCCGAGTGCCTGGGCGAGGGCGAGGACGTCACCGGGCTCCTCCGCCAGGCAGAGCACTCCGGTGACCGCCGGCCCGTCGTCGTACGCGCGCCGCAGTGCCTCGGCGCAGTCCTCCCGGCCGCCACTGGTGTCGGGGACTTCGGTCACGCGCATGCCCTGCTCGCGCAGCAGCGCGAGCAGGCCGGCGGCGTTCTCGTCCCCGGCGGTCACCGCGAGCCAGGTGCCGTGCGGCACCGCCTGCTCCGGTTCGGGCAGAGGACGCCAGATCACCTGGTAGCGGCCTGCGGGCGCGCCGTCCGGTGCCGCGGCGGGGTACGGCTCGGGCCAGTAGCGGGACCGCTGGAAGGCGTACGTCGGAAGGTCCGGGCGGGGCCCGGTGACGGGTCCGAGGAGCGCGTCCCAGCCGATGGGGACTCCGGCCGTGTGCAGCCGGGCGACGGCGGTGAGCAACGCGGCGGGCTCCTGCCCGCCGGAGCGCTGGAGCGCCACGCAGAGAGTGCCGGTGGTGGTGTCGAGGGAGCGGGCGCGCTCCAGGGTCCGCTCCAGCGGGACGGTGAGCGCGGCGCCGGGCCCGATCTCGGCGAAGCGGGTCACGCCCTGGCCGAGAAGGGTGTCGACGGCGTCGGCGAAGCGAACGGTGGCGCGTATCTGGCGCACCCAGTACTCCGGGGTGGACATCGCGCCGTCGTCGGGGAGCCCGGTGACCGTGGACACCAGCGGGATGCGGGCGGGGCGGTACTCCAGGGACGCGGCCACGGCGGCGAAGCCGTCCAGCACGGGGTCCATGCGCGGGGAGTGGAACGCGTGGGAGACGTCCAGGTCGCGGACCGTACGGCCGGTCAGCCGGACCTCCTCGGCCAGTTCCGCCAGGGCGTCGGCGTCGCCGGAGAGAACGACGTCCTCCGGGCTGTTGACGGCGGCGACCGCCGCGCGGGTCTCGTAGCCGCTCAGCGCGGCGACCGCCTCGGCCTCGGTCATCCGCACGGACATCATCGCGCCGCCCTCGGGCAGCGCCCCCATGAGCCGTCCCCGGGCGGCCACCAGGGTGCAGGCGTCGGCGAGCGAGAGGACCCCGGCGGCGTGCGCGGCGGCGAGTTCGCCCACGGAGTGCCCGGCCAGCCGGTCGGGGGTCACGCTCCAGGACTCCAGCAGCCGGAAGAGCGCGACCTCGAAGGCGAAGAGGCCGAGTTGTGTCCAGGCGGTGCGGCCCAGCGCGTCGGCGTCGTGGAGGACGACCTCGCGCAGCGGGCGGTCCAGCTCCGGGTCGAGGTGGGCGCAGACCGCGTCGAAGGCGTCGGCGAACACCGGGTAGGTCTCGTACAGTTCGCGGCCCATGCCGACGCGCTGCGCGCCCTGGCCGGAGAAGACGAGGGCGAGGTCGCCGCGGACGGCCACGCCACGGACGATCCCGGCTCCGGCTCCAGTGCCGGTGCCGGTGCCGGTCGCCCCGGCGAGCCCGGCGAGCCCTCGGCGGAGCCCTTCGGCGTCGGGTGCCAGCACGACGGCACGGTGTTCCAGGACGGCCCTGGCCGTGGCCAGCTGACGGGCGGCGGCACGCGGGTCGAGCGCCGCGCCGGTGCGGTCGAGGTGCGAGCGGAGCCGGTCGGCCTGGGCCCGCAGAGCGGCCTCGGACCGGCCGGAGACCGGCCAGAGCAGGAGCGGGGCGGCGGGGGCCGGCTCGTCGGCGGGCGGCGGTGCGGTCTCGGGAACGGGCACGGGCACGGGCACGGGCACGGGCACGGGCACGGGCACGGGCACGGGCTCCTGCGGAGCCTCCTCGATGAGGACGTGGGCGTTGGTGCCGCTGATCCCGAACGAGGACACGCCCGCTCTGCGGGCACGGCCCGTCACCGGCCAGGGCCGGTCCTCGGTGAGCAGCTCGACCGCGCCGGCCGACCAGTCCACCTCCGGCGTCGGCTCGTCCACGTGCAGTGTCCTGGGCAGCACGCCCCGGCGGATCGCCTCGACGGTCTTGATGACGCCCGCCATGCCCGAAGCAGCCTGGGTGTGGCCGATGTTGGACTTCACCGATCCCAGGTAGAGGGGTTCCTCGCGGTTCTGACCGTAGGTGGCCAGGAGCGCCTGCGCCTCGATCGGGTCACCGAGCCTGGTGCCCGTGCCGTGCGCCTCGACCGCGTCGACCTCGTCGGCCTCCAGACCGGCGGCGGCCAGCGCGGCGCGGATCACCCGCTGCTGCGCGGGGCCGTTCGGCGCGGTCAGACCGTTGGACGCACCGTCCTGGTTGACGGCCGAGCCGCGCAGCACCCCGAGCACCCGGTGCCCGTTGCGGCGCGCGTCCGAGAGGCGCTCCAGCAGCACCATGCCCACGCCCTCGCCCCAGCCCGTGCCGTCGGCGGCGGCGGCGAAGGAGCGGCAGCGGCCGTCGGAGGCGAGGCCGCCCTGACGGCCGAACTCGGCGAACACGACGGGCGAGTGCATCACGGTGACACCGCCCGCGAGCGCCATGGAGCACTCGCCGTTGCGCAGCGACTGCGCCGCCAGGTGCAGGGCCACCAGGGACGAGGAGCACGCCGTGTCGACGGTGACCGCCGGACCCTCCAGGCCGAAGAGGTAGGAGATGCGGCCGGACAGCACACTGTTGGAGGAGCCGGTCATGACATGGCTCTCGGAGCCCTCCGGGAGGACGCCGGCCATGGCGTAGCCCCCGGCGGAGGCTCCGACGAAGACGCCGGTGCGCGTGCCCCGTACGGCGGTCGGCGCGATGCCTCCGCGTTCCAGCAGCTCCCAGGCGCTCTCCAGCAGCAGCCGCTGGTGGGGGTCCATGGCGACGGCCTCGCGGGGCGAGATGCCGAACAGGTCGGCGTCGAACTCCGTCGCGTCGTGCAGGAATCCGCCCTCGGCGGTGAAATCGCCCGTGTCGGACAGGTCCCAGCCCCGGTCCGCGGGGAACGGCGACATGGCGTCGGTCCCGGCCGCGACCACCTCCCAGAGGTTCTCCGGAGAGTCGGCGCCGCCGGGGTAGCGGCAGCTCATGGAGACGATGACGACCGGGTCGTCCACCTCGGCCCGTGCGGCGGGGGGTGTGGGCCCCGCCGTGGCGGCCGGCTCCGCGACGCCGAGCAGAGCGAGGAGTTCGGCGGCGGCCGCGCGGGCGGTGGGGTGGTCGAAGACCAGGGTGCCCGGGAGCCGGAGACCGGTGGCCCCGGCCAGGCCGTCGCGGACCCGGAGCGCGGTCAGCGAGTCGATGCCCAGCTCGGTGAAGACCCGGTCGGGGTCGACGGCCCGGGGACCGGCGTGGCCGAGCACGGTGGCGACCACGGTGCGCACCAGGTCGAGCAGGAGACGGTTCCGGTCGGCGGCGTCGGCCGCCTTGAGCCCGGCGCGCAGCTCGTGGCCCTCGACGCCGTCGTCGGTCCCGGCCGTGGCCCGGGACGCGTCGGGCCGCTCGGTGGCCGTCCGCGGCAGGTCGCCCACCAGCGGGCTGGGCCGGCGGGCGGTGAACGTGGGGACGAAGCGGTCCCAGTCGACATCGGCGAACACGCCGGTGGCGCGGCCGGAGTCGACGGCGGAGGCGAGGGCGGCCAGGCACAGCTCCGGCGGCATGGGGGCGATGCCCCGGTCCCGCAGGTAGTCGCCGGCGTCCCGGTCGGCGACCATGCCGCCGCCGTCCCAGGCTCCCCAGGCCACGGCGGTGGCCGCCCGGCCGAGTGCCCGGCGGTGCTCGGCGAGCGCGTCGAGGCGGGCGTTGGCGGCGGCGTACGCGGCCTGCCCTCCCCCGCCCCAGATGCCGGCGATCGAGGAGAACAGCACGAAGAGGTCGGCCCGGTCGCCCAGCAGGGCGTCCAGGTGGACCGCGCCGAGCACCTTGGCGCGGGCGTCCTCGGCGATCCCGGCCGGTGAGGTGGCGGCCAGCGGCACGGTGGTCGAGACGCCCGCGGTGTGGACGACGCCAGTCACCGGGTGGCGTTCCAGCAGGGCGGCGAGTGCCGCACGGTCCGTGACGTCGCAAGCGGCGACGGTCGCGGTCGCTCCGAGCCCGGCCAGTTCGGCGAGCAGTTCGCCGACGCCGTGGGCCTCGGGGCCCGACCGGCTGACGAGGAGCAGGTCGGTGACGCCGCGCCGGGCGAGCCAGCGGGCGACCTCGCGGCCGAGCGCGCCGGTGCCGCCGGTGACCAGAACCGGGCCGCCGGGGGTCCACGGGGCCGTGACGGGGTCCGGCGCGGCGCGCCGTACCCGGCGGGCGAAGACTCCGGAGGGCCGTACGGCCAACTGGTCCTCGTCCTCTGCGGCGCCCGCCAGGAGCGCGCCGAGCCGGGCGGCGGAGCGGGTGTCCGCGATCTCGCTCAGGTCGATCAGTCCGCCCCACCGCTCGGGGTGCTCCAGCGCGGCGACCCGGCCCAGACCCCACAGCATGGCCCGGTCGCCGTTCACCGCCGCGTCGAAGCGGCCCACGGTGACCGCGCCGCGGGTGAGGCACCACAGGGGTGCGCCGATCCCGGCGTCGCCGAGCGCCTGCAGCAGGGTGACGGTGTCGCCGGTGCCGGCGGCGAGGACCTCGTCGCCGGGGTGCGACCGGTCGGCGAGCGCCAGCAGGGAGACGACCCCCGTGAACCCGTCCGGATCGGGCAGCCGCGTGAGCGCGGCCGTCAGTTCGTCCCGTCCGGCACCGGCGGGGACGAGGACCTCGGTGACATCGGCGTGGGCCAGTGCGGTGCGTACGGCCTCCGTGTCCGTCTCCCCGCCGGTCCGCGGGAGGGCGAGCACCCATCGTCCCGTGGGCGCGGTGGACGGCAGGCCGACCAGGGGACGCCAGGTCACCTCGTAGCGCCGGGAGTCCACGGCGGACTCCTGGCGGCGTGTCCGCCGCCAGCCGGCGAGCGCGGGCATCACCTGGTCGAGGCCCGGTGCGTCGATCCCCAGGGCTCTGGCGACGGCGGTGGTGTCACCGCGTTCGACGTCGTCCCAGAACGCCTGCTCGGCCCGGTCGGTTCCGCCGGGGCCGTCGGCGGGGGCGGCGGCGGGGTGCTCGGCGCGGGCGGGCCAGTAGCGGTCGCGGTCGAAGGCGTAGGTGGGCAGATCGACCGGGCGGCCCCCGAGGAGGAGGTGTTCCCAGTCGACCGCGGCACCGCGTACATGGGCTTCCGCGAGCGCGGTGAGCCAGCGTTCACGGCCGCCCTCGCCGCGCCGCAGGGTGCTCAGGACGGCGGCGGGGAGGTCCGTGTCGTCCAGGGTCTCCCTCAGGCCCACGGTGAGCACCGGGTGGGGGCTGACCTCGATCAGCAGCCGGTGCCCGTCGTTCAGCAGGGCGCGGGTGGCGTCCTCGAAGCGGACGGTGGCGCGCAGGTTGTCGTACCAGTACTCGGCCCCCAGGGCGGAGGTGTCGATCCGGCCGCCGGTGAGCGCCGAGTAGAACGGCACGGCGGAGGGCACCGGGTCCACGCCCCCGAGGTCGGCCAGGAGCCGTGTCCTCAGCCGCTCCACATGCACCGAGTGCGACGCGTAGTCCACCGGCACGCGGCGTGCCCGGATCCCGGCCGCCGCGCAGTGGGCGATCAGTTCCTCCAGCCCCGCCACATCGCCCGAGACGACCGTCGAGCCGGGACCGTTGACCGCCGCGACGGAGAGCCCTTCCCAACGGCCGGCCAGTTCCCGCGCCGCTTCACGGGAAACAGCCAGCGACACCATTCCTCCGAACCCGGCCAGCTCATCGGCGATGGCACGCGCCCGCAGCGCCACCACCCTGGCCCCGTCCTCCGTCGAGAGCGCCCCCGCGACCACCGCGGCGGCGATCTCTCCCTGCGAATGCCCCACCACGGCGGACGGGAGGACACCCGCCGAAGCCCACAGCTCGGCCAGCGACACCATCACCGCCCACAGCACCGGCTGCACGACCTCGACCCGCTCCGGGTCGGCTCCCCGGCCCCGCACCACATCCAGCAGCGAGAAGTCGGTGAACGGCTCCAGCGCCCGATGGCACTGCTCCATCCGCGCGGCGAACACCGGCTCCGCGTCGAGCAGTTCAGCGGCCATCCCCGCCCACTGGGACCCCTGTCCCGGGAAGACGAACACCGTGCCGCCCCGTACGGCGCCGCCGCGCACCACACCGGCCGCCTCCTCGTCGGCGGCCAGCGCCCGCAGCTGGGCCGCGTGGTCGGGACCCAGCAGCACCGCGCGCTGATCCAGCACGGCGCGCCCGGTCGCCAGCGACCAGCCCACGTCCGCGGGATCGGCACCACCGGCCGACAGCAGACGCTCCGCCTGCCCCCGCAGCGCGTCCCCGCTCCGGCCCGACAGCACCCATGGCACCATTTCACCGGCGTACGACGGTTCCTCCGGCTCGACGCCGGTCGCGACGCCGGTCTCGCCGACGAGCGCGCCGACGACCGCGCCGGCGGCCTGTGGCGCGGCCTCCAGAATCACGTGCGCGTTGGTGCCGCTCATCCCGAACGAGGACACGCCCGCCCGGCGCGGCCGGTCCGTCTCGGGCCACCGCCGCGCGTCGGTCAGCAGCTCCACAGCCCCCGCCGACCAGTCCACCTGCGAGGACGGCTCTCGTACGTGCAAGGTGGCGGGCAGCACCCCGTGCCGCAGCGCCTCCACCATCTTGATGACGCCCGCGACACCCGCGGCCGCCTGGGTGTGCCCGATGTTCGACTTCAACGACCCCAGGTAGAGGGGCTCTTCACGGTCCTGTCCGTACGTCGCCAGCAGCGCCCGCGCCTCGATCGGGTCACCGAGCCTGGTACCCGTGCCGTGCGCCTCCACGGCGTCCACGTCGGCGGCGGTCAGCCGCGCGTCGGCCAGCGCCGCCCGGATCACCCGCTCCTGCGACGGTCCGTTGGGCGCGGTGAGGCCGTTGGAGGCTCCGTCCTGGTTGACGGCGCTGCCCCGCACCACCGCCAGTACGCGGTGTCCGTTGCGCTCCGCGTCCGAGAGCCGCTCCAGCAGGAGCAGGCCGACGCCCTCTCCCCAGCCGGTGCCGTCGGCGTCGGCGGAGAAGGCCTTGCAGCGGCCGTCGGGCGAGAGCGCGCCCTGGGTGCTGAACTCGATGAAAGTGCCGGGCAGCGGCATCGCGGTGACACCGCCGGCCAGGGCCATCGAGCACTCCCCCGCCCGCAGGGACCGGGCGGCGAGATGCAGCGCCACCAGGGACGAGGAGCAGGCGGTGTCCACGCTGAGGGCGGGTCCGCGCAGACCGAACGTGTAGGAGATCCGGCCGGAGAGAACACTGGCGGAGTTGCCGGTGCCCAGGTGTCCCTCGGTGGCGGCCTCGGAGCCGAGCAGCAGCGCCAGGTAGTCCTGGCCGTTGGTGCCCGCGAACACTCCGGTCTCGCTCTGGCGCACCGAGGTGGGGTCGATGCCCGCACGTTCGAACGCCTCCCAGGCGGTCTCCAGCAGCATCCGCTGCTGCGGGTCCATGGAGAGGGCCTCGTGCGGGGAGATGCCGAACAGGCCCGCGTCGAAGGCGGCGATGTCGTCGAGGAAACCGCCCGAGCGGGTGCGTGAGGGGCCGTCGTGGCCGAGCAGGGAGTCGAGGTCCCAGCCTCGGTCGGCGGGGAAGTCGCCCATCGCGTCGACGCCGTCCCGCACCAGACGCCACAGCGCCTCGGGCGAGTCGACTCCGCCGGGGAAGCGGCAGGACATGCCGATGATGGCGATGGGTTCGTCGTCCGCCGCCCGGCGTCCGTCCTCGGCGGAGGGCGCGCCGGGGGCGGCCGCTTCCTCGGACAGCAGGGTGAGCAGGTGTTCGGCGAGCGCGCCGGGGGTCGGGAAGTCGAAGACGAGGCCGGCGTGCAGGGTCAGCCCGGTCCGGGACGCCAGGAGGTTGCGCAGCTCCAGGGCCGTGAGGGAGTCGAAGCCCATGTCGTGGAAGGCGCGTTCGCGGTCCACGTCCGTGGGCGAACCGTGGCCGAGGACGCCTGCGACGGTCTCCAGGACGAGGTGCTCCACGTCGCGGGCCCGCTCGGCGGCGTCCGCGCCCGGCGCGGCGAGTGCGACGGGACCGGCGGCCGGGGCTCCCCGGACGACCGGGACGGCCTCGGGGAGTTCCGTGAACAGCTTGCTCGGCCGTACCGCGGTGAAGCCCGGAACAAATCGTTCCCAGTCGATGTCGGCGACGACCAGCGCGCCGTCCCTCTCGGTCAGAGCGGTGGCCAGTGCCTCCAGTGCCCGGCCCTCCTCCATGGCGGGCAGCCCGCCGCGCGCCAAGCGGGCGGCGGCGGCCGGTTCGGCTGCCATGCCGGCTCCGGCCCAGGCCCCCCAGGCGAGGGCGGTGCCGGGCACGCCACGGGCACGGCGGCGTTCCACCAGGGCGTCCAGGTGCGCGTTGGCGGCCGCGTAGGGGCCCTGTCCGGCACTGCCGATGACGCCCGCGACCGAGGAGAAGACGACGAAGTCGGTCAGCTCGCCGGTGAGTTCGTCCAGTATGTCGGCGGAGTGGGCCTTGGCGTCGAGGACCGCGGCGAGCCGCTCCGGTGTCAGCGCGTCGAGCACTCCGTCGTCGACGATCCCCGCGGCGTGTACGACGGCGGTCACGGAATGGCGCTCCAGCAGCTCGGCCACCGCGCCGCGGTCGCTCAGGTCGCAGGAGACGACGACGGCGTCGCAGCCACGCTCCGAAAGGTCGGCGACCAGCTCGGACGCACCGGGGGCGGCGGGGCCGCGCCGGCTCGCCACGACGAGGCGGGTGGCACCGCGCTCGGCCAGCAGCCGGGCGACCTTGCCGCCCAGCGCGCCGGTGCCGCCGGTGACCAGGACCGGACCGTCGGCGTACCACTCGGCGGGCCGCGTCCGCCCGGCCGCGCCGGTGGGTGCGCGCCGCAGCCGGCGGGCGTGGAGGCCCGTCGGCCGGATGGCCGCCTGGTCCTCGCCCGATTCTCCGGCCAGCAGCTGGACCAGTCGGTCGGCCGCACGCCGGTCGAGGTGGTCCGGCACATCGACCAGACCGCCCCAGCGGTCGGGGTGTTCGAGGGCGGCGACCCGGCCGAGGCCCCACAGCTGGGCCGCTGACGGGTCGCACACGTCACCGGGTGCCACCGCGACCGCTCCGGAGGTGAGGCACCACAGCGGTGCGGCGAGTCCGGCGTCGCCCTGGGCCTGGACGAGCCGCAGCAGCTCCGCTGCGGTGTCCACTCGGGCGAGGACACCGGCGACGGGACGGTCACGCTCGGCGGCGGCCGAGGCCAGCCCGGCCATCGCGTCCGCGCACTCCGCGCGGTCCGCGCCGAGTTGCACCGTCTCGACGATGTCGGCCCCCGCGCCGCGCAGGCCGTCCACGACCCCGCCGGGCATCTCGCCACCGGTGACCAGGAGCCAGGTGCCGGTCAGCCGTGCCTGCCGGGCGGTGACCGGGCTCCAGCCGGCGCGGTAGCGCCAGGCGTCGGTGGTGGCCTTGTGGCGGCTCCGCTCCCGCCAGGCGGCGAGAGCGGGCAGGACGGCACCGAGGCCGTCGCGCTGCTCGTCGTCCAGGCACAGCGCTCCGGCGACGGCAGCGGCGTCGGTCGAGTCCACGGCCGCCCAGAACTCCCGCTCGGCCGGGTTCTCCCCGGCGACGGGGCGGGGGGCGGCCACCGGCGTGGGCCAGTACCGCTGACGGGCGAAGGGGTACGTGGGCAGCGCGACGCGGGTGCCCTTGAAGGGGGCGAGATAGCTGGGCCAGTCCACGGGGACGCCCCGGGTGTGCAGGCGGGCGAGACCGCGGGCGATCGTGTCGGCCTCGGGTCGGTCCGGGCGCAGTGCGGGGACGGCCGTCAGGCTGTCGGTCTGTTCCTGGGCCAGCGCGGAGAGCACTCCGTCGGGCCCCAGTTCGAGAGCTGTCCGTACGCCGGTGAGTGCGGCGAGGGCGTCGGCGAAGCGGACGGGTTCGCGTATCTGCCCCACCCAGTAGGCAGGGGTGGCGATGTCACCGGGCGCGGTGGCGCGGACGGGGATTCGCGGAACGTGGTACGTCAACGACTCCGCCACCGCCGCGAACTCGGGCAGCATCGGCTCCATCAAACGCGAGTGGAACGCGTGCGAGACCGCCAGCCGCTTCACCCGCACACCCTCACCGCGCAACCGCTCCTCCAGTACGGCGATCGCCTCCACCGCACCCGACACCGTCACCGAAGCGGGCCCATTCACCGCGGCAAGGTCCACGCCCTCGGGCAGGTGCAACTCCCCCTCGGCCATCTCCACGGCCAGCATCGCGCCACCCTCGGGCAGCGCGTCCATCAACCGACCGCGCGCCGAGACCAGAACACAGGCATCCTCCAGCGACAACACCCCCGCACAATGCGCAGCCGCCAGCTCACCAATGGAGTGCCCCACCAGCACGTCCGGGGTCACACCCCAGGACTCCACCAGCCGGAACAGCGCCACCTCCAACGCGAACAGAGCAGGCTGCGCATACGCGGTCCGCCCCAGCAAACCCGCGTCCTCGCCGAACACCACCTCACGCAGCGGACGCCCGAGATCCACCCGAGCACACACCGCGTCGAACGCATCCGCGAACGCCGGGAACACCCCGTACAACTCCCGGCCCATCCCCAACCGCTGCGACCCCTGACCCGAGAACAACAGCGCCAAGCCGCCATGCACGACCTTGTCACGCACCGCGTCCTGGGTGTGCTCGCCGAAGGCGAGGGCCGTCAGCGCGGCCGGGTGGGGGGCGAAGACCACGGCGCGGTGCGCCAGTTCGGCACGGGTGGTGGTCAGGGAGTGCGCCAGGTCGGCGGGGTCCGCGTCCACTCCGGCGAGCAGGGCGGCCTGCTGGGCGAGTGCGTCCGGCGTGGCGCCGGACAGCGGGAGGGGCAGGGGGATGTCCGGGCGCTCGCCTCGTGCGTCGTCGGGCGTCTTCGCGGTTTCCGGGGCCTGTTCCAGGATGGTGTGCGCGTTGGTGCCGCTGATCCCGAAGGAGGAGACGCCGGCCCGGCGCGGACGGGCCGTCTGCGGCCAGGTGCGGTTCTCGGTGAGCAGTTCCACCGATCCGGACGACCAGTCGACCTCCGGGGTCGGCTCGTCCACGTGCAGCGTCGCCGGGAGGATCCCGTGCCGCAGCGCCATGACGGCCTTGATCACGCCCACGACACCGGCGGCGGCCTGGGTGTGTCCGATGTTGGACTTCACCGATCCGAGGTAGAGGGGTTCCGAGCGGTCCTTGCCGTACGTGGCGAGCAGCGCCTCCGCCTCGATCGGGTCGCCGAGGCGCGTGCCCGTGCCGTGCGCCTCCACCAGATCGACGTCGGTCGCCTCCAGTCCGGCCGAGGCGAGCGCGGCGCGGATGACCCGCTGCTGCGATGGGCCGTTCGGTGCCGTCAATCCGTTGGAAGCACCGTCGGAGTTGACGGCGCTGCCGCGGACGACGGCCAGGACCTCGTGCCCGAGTCTGCGGGCGTCGGAGAGCCGCTCGACGAGCAGCACGCCGACGCCCTCGCCCCATCCCGCGCCGTCGGCGGAGGCGGAGAAGGCCTTGCAGCGGCCGTCGGCCGCCTGGCCGCGCTGCTTGCTGAACTCGGCGAAGACGCCCGGGGTGGAGAGCACGGTGACTCCGCCGACCAGGGCGAGGTCGCTCTCCCGGTACCGCAGCGACTGGCAGGCCAGGTGCAGGGCGACCAGGGACGAGGAGCAGGCGGTGTCGACGGTGACCGCCGGGCCCTCAAGCCCGAAGGCGTAGGCGACCCGGCCGGACAGCACGCTGGGGGAACCGCCGGTGACCAGGTAGCCTTCGCCGGCCACGGGGTCGCTCGCCAGCACGGTCAGATAGTCCTGGCCGCCGGTGCCCGCGTACACCGCCGTGCGTGAACCGGTCAGCGACCGGGGGTGGATGCCCGCGCGCTCCAGCGCCTCCCAGGAGGCTTCGAGGAGCAGTCGCTGCTGCGGGTCCATGGCCAGCGCCTCGCGTGGCGAGATGCCGAACAGCTCGGCGTCGAACTCGGCGGCGTCGGGGAGGAAACCGCCCGTCTGCGGGTAGTCGCCATGGGGCGCGTCGAGGTCCCAGCCGCGATCGGCGGGGAAGGGGCCCATCGCGTCGGTGCCGGACTCGACCAGCTTCCACAGGTCTTCCGGGGAGCGGACGCCGCCGGGGAAGCGGCAGGACATGCCGACGATGACGATCGGATCGTCCGCGGCGGGGGCGCCGGCGGGGGCGGGTGCCGCCGGAGCGGCGGCCTCGGGATCGCCGTCGGCGCTCGCGCCGGTGATCTCGGTGGCCAGGAAGCGGGCGAGGGCCAGGGGGCTGGGGTGGTCGAAGACGACGGTCGCGGAGATGCGCAGACCGGTGGTGAAGGTGAGGCGGTTGCGGAGCTCGACGGCACCCGCCGAGGTGAGGCCGAGTTCGCCGAGCGCACGGCCCGGCTCCACCTCGGAGCCCGACTCGTAGCCGAGTACCAGTGCCACCTGGTCACGGACCAGTTCGAGCAGGAACCGGTTGCGCTCCGCCTCCGAGGCCCCCGCCAGCCGCTGGGCCGGCGACAGGCTCTCCTGGTCGGCGGCGGGGTCCTGGGCAGGGCTCTGCCGGGCGGTCTGCCGGAGTGTGCGCACGTCGGGGAGTTCGTCGAGCAGGCGGCTGGGGTGTGTGGCGGTGAAGAACCAGGAGAAGACCTCCCAGCGGATGTCGGCGAGGGCGAGCGCGGTCTCGTCGCGCTCCAGTGCGGCCCGGAGCCCCGCCAGGGCGAGTTCGGGCTCCATCCGGAAGATGCCGTGGCGCTCCAGGACGTCGCCGAAGCCGCCTTCCGCCATCCCGCCGCCCGCCCACGAGCCCCAGGCCACCGAGGTCGCGACCAGGCCCCGGGAGCGGCGGTACTGCGCGAAGGCGTCCAGGAAGGCGTTGCCGGGGGCGTAGTTGCCCTCTCCGGCCGAGCCGAAGACGCCGGCGAGCGAGGAGAAGAGGACGAACGCCGACAGGTCCAGGTCGGCGGTGACCCGGTGCAGGTTGAGGGCGCCGGCGGCCTTGGCCCGCAGCGCGGTCTCGACGCGGTCCGGTGTGAGCGAGTCCACGATGCTCGAGTCGACGACGCCGGCGGCGTGGAAGACGGCGGTCAGCGGCCGATCGGCGGGCAGGTCCGCGAGGACGGCGGTCAGCGCGTCGTGGTCGGCCGCGTCCACCGCGGCGACGGTGACCTCGGTTCCCGACTCGCGCAGTTCGGCGGCGAGTTCCGCCGCGCCGGGGGCCTCGGGGCCGCGCCGGCTGAGCAGCAGCAGGTGTTCCGCGCCCGAGGCGGCGAGCCACCGGGCGACGTGTGCGCCGACACCGCCGGTGCCGCCGGTGACGAGCACGGTGCCGGACGGCTGCCACACCCGGCGGGGCGGGGCGGGCTCGGCACGGCGCAGGCGGGGTACGAAGACCCCGGTGGCGCGTATCGCCGCCTGGTCCTCGTCGGTGCCGGCGAGGACGGCGGCGAGCCGGCCCAGCGCGCGCGGTTCGGGTTCGGCGGGCAGATCGACCAGCCCGCCCCACTGGGTGTACTCGTGGGCGGCGACCCGGCCGAGTCCCCAGGTCAGAGCCTGGTCCGGGTGGGTGACCGTGTCCCCGGGGCCGGCGGCGACGGCGCCGGAGGTGGCGCACCACAGGCGCAGTGGTTCGCCGGTGTCGTGCACGGCGTGGAGCAGGGTGATGGCTGCGGCGAAGGCGGCCGGGGTGGCGGGGTGTCCGGGGGCGTGGCCGTCGGTGAGGAAGAGCAGTGACAGTACGCCGCTCGCGCCGCGCAGCCGCTCGGCGAGGGTGCCGCGCTCGTCCTCGGGGGAGACGGGCAGGAGTTCGGGGGCGGCACCGGCCTCCGCGAGGGTCTCGGTGACGGCGGTGACCAGCGGGTGTGTTCGGTGCTCCGGCGGTACGGCCACCGCCCAGCGGCCGTCGAGCCGCCCGGCGGGGAGTTGTGCGGGGGTCCAGGCCGTCCAGTAGTGCCAGCTCTCGATCCGGCCGCGCTCGCGGTCTCGGCGGTGCCATGAGGAGAGGGCGGACAGCGCCTCCTCGAGCGGGGTCCGGCCGCTGACGTCGAGCATGCGCTGGAGGGCGGGCAGGTCCTCCTGCTCGACGGCGGACCAGAACCAGTCCTGGGAGCGGTCCACGGCGAGCGGTTCGGGTTCGACGGTGTCCAGCCAGTAGCGGCGGCGCTGGAAGGCGTAGGTGGGGAGGTCGACGCGGGTGCCGCCACGGCCGGCGTACACGGCGGCCCAGTCGACGGGGACGCCGTGCACGGCCGCCTCGGCGACGGCGGTGAGCCAGCGCCGGGTTCCGCCCTCGCCCCGGCGCAGGGTGCACAGTACGGAGGCGCGCAGTCCCAGGGCCTCGACGCTCTCGCCGATGCCCAGGCTGAGGCCGGGGTGGGGGCTGATTTCGAGGAACAGGGTGCGTCCCTCGGTCAGCAGCGCACGGGTGACCTCCTCGAACCGCACCGTGTTGCGCAAATTGCCGTACCAGTACTCAGCGTCCAGCCCCGCCGTGTCCTTCCGCTCCCCCGTCACCGTCGAGTAGAACGGCACCGCCGAGGAAACCGGCACGACCGGAGCCAGATCCTCCAGCACCCGCCCGCGGATCCGCTCCACCTGCGCACAGTGCGAGGCGTAGTCCACGGGGATACGCCGCGCCCTGACACCCTCCTCCGCGCAGTGCGCCAACAGCCCGTCGATATCAGCGACATCGCCGGAGACCACCGTGGAACCGGGCCCGTTGACCACCGCCACCGACAACCCCGGCCACCGCGCCACCAGCTCCTCCACCGCCGGGGCGGGCAGCGCCAGGGACACCATTCCTCCCCGCCCGGTCAGCGCCCGGGCGATCGCACGAGACCTGAGCGCCACCACGCGCGCCCCGTCCTCCAGCGACAGCCCGCCCGCGACGACAGCAGCCGCGATCTCGCCCTGCGAATGCCCCACCACCGCCGCAGGCACCACCCCCACCGAAGCCCACAACCTCGCCAGCGACACCATCACCGCCCACAACACCGGCTGGACGACCTCCACGCGCTCCAGCCCGGCACCATCCCCCCGCACCACCTCCAACAACGAGAAATCGGTGAACGGCCCCAACGCCCGATCACACTCCGCCATCGCCCCCGCGAACACCGGCTCCCACTCCAGCAACTCCCCCGCCATACCCACCCACTGCGAACCCTGACCAGGAAAGACGAAGACGGTGCCGCCCTGCCCCGGGTCCTGGGTGCGGGTGATCACCTCCGCGGTCTCCCGGCCCTCGGCCAGCGCGGTCAGGCCGCGGCGGAACCCGGCGTGGTCCTCGGCCAGTACCACCGCGCGGTGTTCCAGGATCGCCCGGGTGGTGGCGCAGGAGAAACCGATGTCCACGGGTGCGGGGGTGTTCCGCTCCCCGAGTTCCCGGAGGTGGCTGAGCAGCTGTCCGGCCTGGCCTCGCAGTGCCTGTGGGGTGCGCCCGGACAGGATCCAGGGCAGGACCGGGAGGGCGGGCCGTGCCGGAACACTCCCCGTCACCGGCGCGACGGCCGGCTGAGGTGCGCGGTACTCCTCCAGCACCACATGCGCGTTGGTACCACTGACCCCGAACGAGGACACCCCCGCCCGACGCGGACGCGACCCACCCGGCCACTCCCGCGCCTCCGTCAACAACTCCACCGCACCCGAAGACCAGTCCACATGCGGCGTCGGCACGTCCGCGTGCAGAGTCCGCGGCATCACCCCGTGCCGCAACGCCTGCACCATCTTGATCACACCACCCGCACCCGCCGCGGCCTGCGTATGACCAATGTTCGACTTCAACGACCCCAACCACAAAGGCCGACCCTCCGGCCGATCCTGACCGTAAGCGTTGAGCAACGCCTGCGCCTCGATCGGATCACCCAGCGTCGTACCCGTCCCATGCGCCTCCACCACGTCGATGTCGGCGGCGGTCAGCCGGGCGGCGGCGAGCGCCGCGCGGATGACGCGCTGCTGGGAGGGGCCGTTCGGCGCGGTCAGTCCGCTGGACGCGCCGTCCTGGTTGACGGCGGAGCCGCGCACCACCGCGAGCACCTCGTGCCCGTTGCGTACGGCGTCGGAGAGCCGCTCCACCAGCAGCACGCCCACACCCTCGGACCAGCCGGTGCCGTCGGCGTCCGCGGAGAAGGCCTTGCAGCGGCCGTCGGAGGCGAGTCCGCCGGACAGGGCGAAGTCGACGAAGGTGTTCGGAGTGACCATGATCGCGACGCCGCCGGCCAGTGCCAGCGAGCTCTCCCCGCTGCGCAGCGACCGCATGGCGAGGTGAAGCGCGACCAGCGACGAGGAGCAGGCGGTGTCCACGGTCAGGGCCGGGCCCTCCAGGCCCAGGGTGTAGGCGACGCGGCCGGAGACGACGCTTCCGCTGTTGCCGGTGCCCAAGTGCCCGGCGACCTCGTCCGGGACGGACATGAAGCGTGAGGCGTATTCGTTGTACATGACACCGGTGAAGACGCCGGTACGGCTCCCGCGCAGGGACAGCGGGTCGATGCCCGCGCGTTCCACGGCCTCCCAGGAGGTCTCCAGCATCAGCCGCTGCTGGGGGTCCATCGCGAGCGCCTCGTGGGGCGAGATGTTGAACAGCGACGGGTCGAAGTCGGCGACGCCGTCGAGGAAGCCCCCCTCCTGGGAGAACTCCACCTCCGCGGCGATGCCGGTGGTGAAGGGGGTCATGTCCCAGCCGCGGTCGGCGGGGAAGTCGCCCATCGCGTCGGCGCCGTCCCGCACCAGTCGCCACAGCGCCTCGGGGGAGTCCACTCCGCCGGGGAACCGGCAGGACATGCCGATGATGGCGATCGGCTCGTGCTCGGTGGTCTCCGCGGCACGGAGCCGCTGGCGCACCGAGGCGAGGTCCGTGGTGACCCTCTTCAGGTAGTCCCGCAGCTTGTCCTCGGTGGACACGGCACGTGCGCCGACTGTCTCGTCCGGCATCGCCTCAGGCTCCCAGTTCGTTGTCGATGAAGGCGAAGAGGTTCTCGTCGTCCGCCGTGTCGAGGTTTCCGGCTGCGGTGACCAGGCCCGAGTCGTCCGCGGTGTCGTGCCGGGCGAGCAGTGCGTGCAGCCGCGAGACCAGGCGGCCTCGGTTCTCGTCCCCGGGGCTGGTCTCGGCGAGGGCGGCGTCGAGCCGGTCCAGGTCGGCCAGGAGCGCGGCGGGGCCGGTGGCGGCGCTTTCGACCACCAGTTGTTCCAGCAGGTGGTCGGCGAGGCGGGCGGCGTTCGGGTGGTCGAAGACCAGCGTGGTCGGCAGCCGCAGGCCGGTGACGGCGCTGAGCTGGTTGCGGATCTCGATCGCGCTGAGCGAGCTGAATCCCAGGTCGGTGAAGCCCAGCTCGGGGTGGACGGCCTCGGCGGAGGCGTGTCCGAGGACCGCGGCGGCGTGGCCGCGGACCAGGTCGAGCACCACCTGCCGCCGCTCGGACGGGTCGAGGGGAGCCAGTCGGGCGCTGAGCGACGCCGTGTCCGGCCTCTCCCCCTCGGCCGTCCGCCGGATCGGGGGTGGAACGAGGGCGCGCAGCAGCGCGGGCACCGGGACGCTGTGCGCGTGGGCCCGCAGGGCGGTCAGGTCCAGGCGGGCCGCCACCAGGTGGGAGCGGCCTGCGGTGAGGGCAGCGTCGAGCAGGGTGAGACCGTCCTCGTCGGACAGGGCGGTTCCGCCGCCGGCCGCGTCCTCGCGTTCGGCCGCTGAGAGATGGCCGGTCATGCCGGTGCCGGTGGCCCACATGCCCCAGCCGATGGAGAGGGCGTCCCGGCCCCGGGTGCGGATCCTGGTGGCCAGCGCGTCCAGAGCGGCGTTGGCGGCGGCGTAGTTGGCCTGGCCGGGTGCTCCGAAGGTGGCGGTGGTGGAGGAGAAGAACACGAACAGTTCGGCCCCGGCCAGTCTGCTCAGGTGGAGCGCCGCGTCGGTCTTGGGGCGCAGCACGGCCGCGACGCGCTGGGGTGTCATCGACGAGAAGACGCCGTCGTCGAGGACGCCCGCCGCGTGGACCACGGTGGCGATCCGCCGGCCGGTCAGCACCTCGGCGAGGCGTTTCTCGTCGGCGGTGTCGCAGGCCACGATCTCGGCCCGTGCGCCGAGGGCGGCGAGGTCGGCGGTGAGATCGGCGGCTCCGGGGGCGTTCGGGCCGGAGCGGCTGAGCAGGAGCAGTTCGGTGACGCCGTGGGCGGCGGCGAGGTGCCGGGCCACCAGGCCGCCGAGGCCGCCGGTGCCGCCGGTGACCAGGACGGTTCCGGCGGGCAGCGCGGGCTCGCCCGCCGGGCGGGCCCGGACGAGGCGTGGCACCAGTGGGGAGCCGCCGCGCAGCGCGGTCTCCGGTTCGTCGGGGACGAGTGCCTCGGCGAGTCCGGTGAGGTCGCCGTCGGTGTCGACGAGCACGAACCGGCCGGGGTGTTCGGAGTGTGCCGACCGGAGCAGTCCCCGGGCGGCGGCACCGGGCAGGTCGGTGATGTCCTCACCGTCGCGTACGGCGACGGACCCGCAGGTGAGCAGGACGATGCGCGACTCGTCGAAGCGCCGGTCCGCGAGGAGGGTCTGTGCCGATTCGAGTACCTCGGCCACCCGGCGGTGGACCGCCTCCGCGTCTTCGTCGTCCGGTGTTCCCGCCCCGGAGAGGAGGACGACCTCGGGTACGTTCATGCCCGCGTCGGCGTATTCGATCAGCGCGGCGGTGTCGGCGTGCCACTCGACGGCGAAGTCCTCCTCGGCCAGATGGTCGGCCGCGCCGAGGATGTCGCCGCCGACCACGGCCCACGAGGCGGGGAACGGGCCGGGGGCGGCGGATGTCCAGTCGGTGGTGAACAGCGCGTCGCCGGGACCGTTCGCGGAGGTCAGCTGGGCGGCGGAGACGGGACGGAGCTCCAGCGACTCGACGTGGACCACCGGAGCGCCGGTGGTGGTCACGGCCTCCAGGCGTACGGACTCCCGTTCGGCGGAGCGGCTCAGCCGGACCCGCAGTTCGGTGCTGCCCGCCGTGTGCGCGGTGACGCCCTGCCAGGCGAAGGGGATCCGCACCCCGCCGGCTCCGGGGAGGAGTCCTCCGGCGCCGATGGCGTGCAGGGCGGCGTCGAACAGGGCGGGGTGCAGACCGAAGCCCTCGACGCCGGCGCGGGCTTCCTGGGGAAGCGTGACCTCGGCGAACACCTCGTCGTCCCGCCGCCAGACGGAGCGCAGGCCCCGGAAGGCGGGACCGTATCCGTAGCCGCTGTCGGCGGCGGGCTCGTAGAAGCCGGTCAGGTCGACCGGTTCGGCGTCCGCGGGTGGCCACGGGACCGGCTCCGGGACGTATCCGGCCGGGTCGGCGGCACGCACCGTGCCCCTCGCGTTCCGGGTCCAGGCTCCGTCGTCCCCCTCGGTGCGGGAGTAGACGGTGAGGGTGCGGGTGCTCTCCGTGGGGGTGCTGTCCGCGACGACGACCTGGAGGACGACCGCCCGTCCCTCGGGGAGGGTGAGCGGGGCCTCCAGGGCGAGGTCGTCCAGGTGGGGGCAGCCGGCCGACGCGCCGGCCCGGAGGGCGAGTTCGACCAGGGCGGTGCCGGGCAGCAGGACGGTGCCCAGCAGGACGTGATCGGCGATCCACGGGTGGGTGTCCGCGGCGATCCGTCCGGTGAGCAGCACCCCGTCCGTGCCGGCCACGGGCACCGCCGCGCCGAGCATCGGGTGGTCGGCGCGGTCGAGGCCCATGGCGGAGACGTCGGCGGGCAGCGCCCGGCTCTCGGGCCAGAAGCGTTCCCGCTGGAACGGGTAGGTGGGGAGCTGGACGGCGCTGCCGGTGCGGTCCTCCAGAACGGTGCGCCAGTCGACGGGGACGCCGTGTGCGTGGGCCTCGGCCAATGCGGTCGTCCAACGCCGCTGACCGCCCTCACCGCGGCGCAGCGTGCCCAGGGCAGCCCCGGCACGGCCCGCGGCCTCCATGCTCTCCTGCACGCCAACGGTCAGCACCGGATGGGCGCTGACCTCCAGGAACACCGTCCGTCCCTCGGCCAGCAAGGCATCAGTGGCGTCCCCGAACCGCACGGCGTTCCGCAGATTGTCGTACCAATAGTCCGCATCCAGGCCCGCGGTGTCCTTCCGCTCTCCCGTCACCGACGAGTGGAACGGCACCGCCGAAGACACCGGGGAGACGGAATCCAGCACCTTCAGCAGGCGCTCGCGGACCCGCTCCACCTGCACGCCGTGCGACGCGTAGTCGATCGCCACCCGTCGCGCCCTGATTCCCGCGGTCGCGCAGTGCGCCAGCAGCCCTTCGACATCGGCGACATCGCCTGAGACCACCGTGGAACCGGGCCCGTTGACCGCCGCGACCGACAACCCCGGCCACCGCGAAGCGAGTTCCTCAGCCGCCGGGGCGGGCAGCGCCAGCGACGCCATCCCTCCCCGTCCCACCAGCTCTTCCGCGATCACCCGGGCTCTGAGCGCCGCCACTCGCGCCCCGTCCTCCAAGGACAGCCCGCCCGCGACCACAGCCGCCGCGATCTCCCCCAGGGAATGGCCCACCACCGCGGCCGGCACCACTCCCGCCGAAGCCCACAGTCTCGCCAGCGACACCATCACCGCCCACAGGACCGGCTGCTCCACCTCGGCCCGCTCCAGGCCCGCCCCGTCCCGCACGACGTCCAGCAGCGAGAAATCGGTGAACGGCTCCAGCGCCCGGTGGCACTCCGCCATCGCCTCGGCGAACACCGGCTCCCGCTCCAGCAGCTCCGCGCCCATCCCCGCCCACTGCGCGCCGTGGCCGGGGAACACGAACACCGGAGACACCCGGGAACGCGCCACGCCACGCACCACGCCCGGATGCGGAACGCCCTCCGCCAACGCCCGCAGCGCACCCGCACGGTCCGGCCCCAGCACCACCGCCCGGTGCTCCAGCACCGCCCGTCCGGTGGCCAGCCGCCACGCGGCGTCGCCGGGGTCGGCGTCGTCCGCCACGGCGGCGAGCCTGGCCGCGGACTCCTGGAGGGCGGCCGTGCTCTTGCCGGACAGGATCCAGGGCAGGACCGGGAGGGCGGGCCGTGCCGGAACACTCCCCGTCACCGGCGCGACGGCCGGCTGAGGTGCGCGGTACTCCTCCAGCACCACATGCGCGTTGGTACCACTGACCCCGAACGAGGACACCCCCGCCCGACGCGGACGCGACCCACCCGGCCACTCCCGCGCCTCCGTCAACAACTCCACCGCACCCGAAGACCAGTCCACATGCGGCGTCCGCACATCCGCGTGCAAAGTCCGCGGCATCACCCCGTGCCGCAACGCCTGCACCATCTTGATCACACCACCCGCACCCGCCGCGGCCTGCGTATGACCAATGTTCGACTTCAACGACCCCAACCACAAAGGCCGACCCTCCGGCCGATCCTGACCGTAAGCGTTGAGCAACGCCTGCGCCTCGATCGGATCACCCAGCGTCGTACCCGTCCCATGCGCCTCCACCACGTCCACCTGGTGCGGTTCCAGGCCGGCGGCGGCCAGCGCCGTACCGATGACCCGCTCCTGGGAGGGGCCGTGGGGGGCGGTCAGCCCGTTGGACGCGCCGTCCTGGTTGACGGCGGAGCCGCGCACCACCGCGAGCACCTCGTGCCCGTTGCGTACGGCGTCGGAGAGCCGCTCCACCAGCAGCACACCCACACCCTCGGACCAGCCGGTGCCGTCGGCGTCCGCGGAGAACGAGCGGCAGCGGCCGTCGGACGCCAGACCGCGCTGTCTGCTGAAGTCGATGAAGACGCCCGGGGTGGAGAGCACGGTGACACCGCCCGCCACCGCCATGTCGCACTCGCCGTTGCGCAGCGCCTGGCAGGCCAGATGCAGGGTGACCAGGGACGAGGAGCAGGCGGTGTCCACGGTCATGGCCGGACCCTCGAGTCCGAAGGTGTAGGACACCCGGCCGGCCAGCACGCTGCCCGAGGTGCCGGTGCCGATGTAGCCCTCGACCCCCTCCGGCAGCACGGTCATGGTCGCGCCGTAGTCGTGGTACATGAGTCCGGCGAACACGCCGGTGGAGCTGCCGCGCAGCGAGCTCGGGTCGATTCCGGCCCGCTCGAAGACCTCCCAGGAGGCTTCCAGCATCAGCCGCTGCTGCGGGTCCATCGCCAGCGCCTCGCGCGGCGAGATACCGAAGGGCACGGGGTCGAAGCGGTCCGCGTCGTGGACGAATCCGCCCTGGAGGACGTAGGACTTGCCGACCGCGTCGGGGTCGGGGTCGTAGAGGGCCGCGGTGTCCCAGCCCCGGTTGTCCGGGAAGGGGCCGATGGCGTCGGAGCCCGCCGCCACCAGGTTCCACAGGTCCTCGGGGCTGTTGACCCCACCGGGGTAGCGGCAGCTCATCGCGACGATGGCGATGGGCTCGTCGGCGCCGACGGCCCGGTTGGCCCGCGCGCGCGTCGCGGTGTCCGCCCCGATCAGACGGGGCAGCAGATGGGCGACCAGGGCCTGCGGGGAGGGGTGGTCGAAGACGAGGGCCGCGGACAGCCGCAGGCCCGTCACGGCACCGAGCCGGTTGCGCAGTTCCACGGCGGTCAACGAGTCGAAGCCCAGGTCCTTGAAGGGCTTGTGGTCCTCGATCGATTCCGCGCCGCTGTGCCCGAGCACACCGGCGGCCTCGGACCGCACCAACTCGGTGAGCAGCTCGACCCGTTCGGCCTCGCCGAGACCGGCGAGGCGCTCGCCCAGCGGGGAGGCGGCACCGCGCACGGCACGCGCCGCCTCGGGCAGGACACGGCGGGTGACCAGGCCCCGCAGCAGGGGGGCCACCGCGGCGGGGTCGCGGTCCGCGGCCTCCCGCAGCTCGGTGAGGTTCAGCCGGAGGGCGACCAGGTGCGGGGTGTCGCCCGTCCGTACGGCGTCCAGTACGGCCAGGGCTTCGGCGGTGGCGAGCGCGGAGCCCACCCGCCGGATCCTGGCCCGTCCCGTCTCGTCCAGCCCGGCGGAGATGCCGGAGGCCTCCGCCCACAGGCCCCAGCCGACGGAGACGGCACCCGGCCTGCGGCGGGCGACGGCGTCCAGGACCGCGTTCGCCGCCGCGTAGCCGGCCTGGCCGGCGGAGCCGAAGGTGGCCGAGGCCGAGGAGAACAGCACGAACAGCGAGACGTCGCCGACCAGGTCGTCCAGGTGCAGCGCGGAGGCCGCCTTGGCGTCCAGCACCGCGTCGAGCCTGTCCGGGGTCAGAGAGGTGACCACGCCGTCGTCCACGATCCCGGCGGCGTGCACCACACCGGTCAGCGGCCGGTCGGCGGGCACGGCCGCGAGTATCCCGGCCAGCGCCTCGCGGTCGGCCACATCGCAGGCGAGGGCGCGGGCGCGGGCCCCCAGGGAGGCCAGCTCGGCGATCAGTTCGTCCGCCCCGGGCGCTTCGGGGCCGCGCCGGCTCACCAGCAGCAGGTCACGGACACCGTGTTCGGCGGCCAGATGCCGGGCGACACGGCCGCCGAGGACTCCGGTGCCGCCGGTGACGAGCACCGTGCCGTGCGCCTCCGGCGGGCTCGGCGCGGCCGGGGGGACGACGGCCCGGACGAGACGGGGCGCGGACAACCGGCCCTCCCGCAGAGCGAGCTGCGGCTCATCGGTGTCGGCGAGGCCGGTGACCGGCGTGCCGCCGTCGGACGGGTCCAGGTCGAGCAGGACGAAGCGGCCCGGGTGCTCGGTCTGCGCGCTGCGCACCAGCCCCCACACCGCGGCGGCGGCCGGGTCGACCGGGGTGTCCCCGGCGGGCACGGCACCTCGGGTGAGCAGTACGAGACGGGAGGCGGCGAAGCGCTCGTCGGCGAGCCAGGTCCGTACGTACTCCAGGGCACGGTGGGCCGCGCGGCGGACCGCGGCGGGCCCGTCGAGGGTCACCGGGCCGTCGGAGTCCTCGGGGTCGGTGTCGGCGTCGGCGTGGACGGCCACCAGGGCGGGGGGCTCGGCCAGGGCCGCCAGTCCCCTCGCTCCGGTGACGACCGTCCACGGGGTGGCCGGGCCGGACGCGGGCAGGGCGGCCCACTCGACACGGAAGAGCGTGTCGGAGGGGATCCGGCCGTCCGTCGGCGTCGCCGGCCGCAGCACCAGGGACTCCACGGAGGCGACCGGGCGTCCCGCCGGGTCGGCGAACTCCAGCGAGACGGCGTCCGTGCCCGCCGGGGTCAGGCGCACGCGCAGGGCGGTGGCACCCTTGGCGTGCAGGGTGACGCCGGACCAGCTGAACGGCACCCGGACGGCCGGATCGTCCCGCGAGGGGCCGCTCAGGGCCGCGCAGTGCAGGGCGGCGTCGAAGAGGGCGGGGTGCAGGTCGAAGCCCCCGGCGTCCGGGGAGTCCGCGCCGTCGGCCACGACGGGCAGCGCCACGTCGGCGTACACCACGCCGTCGGCGGCGCGCCAGGCGGCGCGCAGTCCCTGGAAGACCGGCCCGTAGTCGAGGCCGGCGGTCGCCGCGGCGGCGTAGAAGTCGTCCAGCACCACGGGCTGGGCGTCCCGCGGCGGCCACTCGGCCAGGGATTCGCCCGCCGTCGGGCGCGCGGGGGCCAGGACGCCGGTGGCGTGCCGGACCCAGCCGCCGTCCGTGCCCTCGGTCCCGTCGGCCCCGTCGGGCCGGGTGTAGAGGGCGATCTCCCGGGAGCCGTCCGCGAGCGGGGCGCCCACCTCCGCCTGGATCCGGAGACCGCCCGCCTCGGGCAGTTCCAGCGGGGTGCCCAGGGTCAGTTCGTCCACGACGGCGCAGCCGACCCGGCCGCCCGCGTGCAGGGCGAGATCGACGAGCGCGGTGCCTGGGACGAGGACCGCGCCGAGCACACGGTGGTCGTTGAGCCAGGGGTGGGTGGTGCGGGACAGCCGGCCGGTGAGCACGAGGCCCCCGTCGCCGGCCACCGAGACGAGCGCGCCCAGCAGCGGGTGTCCGGCACCGCTCAGCCCGACCGCCCCGAGGTCGGCCGGGCTGCTGAGGGCCGGCCAGTAGTGCTGTCGTCGGAAGGCATAGGTGGGCAGGTCCACCCGGCGCGGACTCCACGGTTCCAGGACGGCCGCCCAGTCGGGATCGAGCCCCGCGACGTGCAGGCGCGCCACGGCCCGCAGCAGGGTGTCCGTCTGGTCGCGGCCGTCGCGCTGCAGCGGGACGGCGACGGCGGTGTCGTCCTCGGCCCCGACCAGGGCGGAGAGGACCCCGTCGGGGCCCACCTCGACGTACCGGGTGACGCCCTGGCGCGCCAGTTCCCCGGCGGCGTCGGCGAACCGGACGGTCGAGCGGACCTGTCCGACCCAGTGCTCCCAGGTCGCCGGGTCACCGTCGAGGCCGGCGGTGGAGACGATCGGGATCACCGGCGGGTGGTAGGTGAGGTCGCGGGCGATCGCGGCGAACTCGTCGAGCATGGGTTCCATCAGATACGAGTGGAAGGCGTGGGAGACCACGAGCCGCTTGACCTTGCGGCCCTGGGCGCGCAGCCGTTCCTCCAGCGCGCCGATCGCGCCGGCGTCACCCGAGACCGTCAGGGACGAGGGCCCGTTGACCGCCGCGAGGTCGACCCCGTCGGGCAGCTCGATCTCGCCCTCGGCGGCCTCGACGGCCAGCATCGCGCCGCCCTCGGGCAGTTCCTCCATCAGCCGGCCGCGGGCCGCGACCAGGCGGCAGGCGTCGTCCAGCGACAGGATGCCCGCGACATGGGCGGCGGCCAGCTCGCCGATCGAGTGGCCCGCCAGTACGTCGGGGCGCAGGCCCCAGGACTCGGCCAGGCGGAAGAGCGCGACCTCGACGGCGAACAGCGCCGGCTGGGTGTGGACGGTGCGGTCCAGCGCCGCGCCGTCCTCGAAGACGATCTCCTTCAGCGGCCGGTCGCCGCCGACCTTCTGGCACACCGTGTCGAAGGCATCGGCGAACACCGGGAAGGTCTCGTACAGCTCTCGTGCCATGCCGACGTGCTGCGCGCCCTGCCCGGTGAACAGGAAGGCGGTCAGGCCGGGCCGTACGGCGCCGGTGAGCACGTCGGGCCCGGTGCGCCCCTCTTCGAGGGTCCGCAGGCCGGCCCGGGCGTTCGCCGGGTCGGTGGCGAGGACGACGCCACGGTGCTCGTGGGACTGGCGGGTCGCGCCGAGGGAGTGGGCGAGGTCGACGAGTTCGGCGGCCTTTCCCGTCCCGTCGTCCAGGAAGGTACGCAGCCGTTCGGCCTGCGCCCTCAGGGCGGGCGCGCTCCGGCCGGACACCGGCAGCGGCAGCGTGCCGGGGGCGGGCCGGCGGGTGGCGGGACCCTCGGCGGGGGCTTCGGCGGGGGCTTCCTCCAGGATGAGGTGGGCGTTGGTGCCGCTGATGCCGAAGGAGGAGACGGCCGCCCTGCGGGGGTGTGCGCCGGGTTCCCAGGGCTGCTCCCCGGTGAGCAGTTCGATACGGCCGGAGGACCAGTCCACGTGCGGGGTGGGCACGTCGGCGTGCAGGGTGCGGGGCAGCACGCCGTGGTGCATCGCCAGCACCATCTTGATCACGCCGGCGGCCCCGGCGGCGGACTGGGTGTGGCCGATGTTGGACTTCAGCGAGCCGAGCCACAGCGGACGGTCCCGGTCGCGGCCGTAGGTGGCCAGCAGCGCCTGTGCCTCGATGGGGTCGCCCAGCGTGGTTCCGGTGCCGTGCGCCTCGACCGCGTCGACCTGGTCGGGCGTCAGGCGGGCGTCGTCGAGGGCGGCGCGGATGACCCGTTCCTGGGCGGGGCCGCTGGGGGCGGTGAGGCCGTTGGAGGCTCCGTCCTGGTTGATCGCGCTGCCGCGTATCACGGCGAGCACCGGGTGGCCGTTGCGGCGGGCGTCGGAGAGCCGCTCGATGAGCAGTACGCCGACGCCCTCGCCCCAGCCGGTGCCGTCCGCGTCGGCGGAGAACGCCTTGCACCGGCCGTCGGAGGCCAGGCCGCCCTGACGGTTGAACTCGTGGAAGGCGACCGGGTGCGGCATGACGGTGACCCCGCCGGCGAAGGCCATGGAGCAGTCGCCGGCGCGGATGGCCTGGGCGGCCAGGTGCAGGGCGGTCAGCGACGAGGAGCACGCGGTGTCCACACTGACCGCGGGCCCCCGCAGGCCCAGTGTGTAGGCGATACGGCCGGAGAGTACGGCGGTGGCGCTGCCGGTGAGCTGGTAGCCCTCGGTCCCGGCCATGCCCGCCTGCATGTTGATGCCGTAGCCCTGTCCGCTGGCCCCGATGAACACGCCCGCGCGGGAGCCGCGCAGCGTCTCGGGATGGATGCCGGCCCGCTCCATCGCCTCCCAGACAGATTCCAGGACCAGCCGCTGCTGCGGGTCCATGGCCAGCGCCTCGCGCGGGTTGATGCCGAAGAACGCGGGGTCGAACATGCCCGCATCGTGCAGGAAGCCGCCCTGGGCCGCTTCGGGGGCCGCGACGCCCTCGGCGCCCACCAGCGGACTGACGTCCCAGCCCCGGTCACCGGGGAACGGGGTGACGGCGTCCGTGCCGGAGGAGAGGAGCCGCCAGAGGTCCTCGGGCGAACGCACACCGCCGGGCAGGGCGCAGGCCACCGACACGATGGCCATGGGCTCGTGCTCCTGCGACTCGGCCTCGCGCAACCGCCTGCGCGTGGTGTGCAGTTCGGCGATCACCCGGCCCAGGTAGTCACGGAGCTTGTGCTCGTTGGGGCTCTTGCTCGCTTCGGTCGTCATCGTGCTCTCCTGCGGGGTTCTTGGAGCGGCGGCGGTCACTTGAGTCCCAGATCCCTCTCGACCAAATCGAACAGTTCGTCGTCCGTGGCGTCTCCCAGCCGGTCGGCCAGGGCGTTGTCGTCAGCGGAGTCCGTACCGGTCCCGTTCCGTGTCGTGGCGAGCAGCGACTCCAGCCGCATCACGATCCGGACCCGGTCGAGGTCGTCGCCGGCACGGCGGGCGAGCGCCGCTTCGAGCCGGTCGAGTTCGTCCGTCGACGGCAGGTCGTCGACGACGTCCTCCGGCATCAGCAGGCCCAGCAGGTGCTCCGCCAGCGCGACGGGCGTCGGCTGGTCGAAGACGAGCGTGGCCGGCAGTGTCAGGCCGCTCTCGGAGGCCAGCCCGTCGCGCAGCGCCACAGCGGTCAGCGAGTCGGTGCCCAGGTCGCGGAAGGTGCGTTCCGGCTCGATGTCCTCCGGCCCCGCGTGGCCGAGCGCCACGGCGGCGTGGGTACGGACCAGTTCCAGCGCCGCGCGCTCGCGCTCCACCGGGGACAGCCCGGCCAGCCGGGTGCGGAACCCGTCCTCGGCCGGGTCGGGAACGGCTGCGGCCTCGGCCGCGGTGGGCCGGAGGGCGCTCACCTCGGGCAGTTCGGCGAGCAGCGGGCTGGGGCGCAGCGCGGTGAAGGAGGGGGCGAACCGTTCCCAGTCGACCTCCGCGGTGGCGGTGGACGGTTCGCGGGCGTCGAGCGCCTGACGCAACGCGACCATGGCGGGGGCGGGCCGGAGGAGCGAGATGCCTCGGCGCAGCATCGGTTCCACGGCGGCCCGGTCGACCATGCCGCCGCCGTCCCACGGTCCCCAGGCGACGGAGAGGACGGGCGCGCCCTCTCGGCTGCGCTGCTGGGCGAGCGCGTCGAGGTAGGCGTTGCCGGCGGCGTAGCCCCCGTGCAGGCCCACGCCCCACATCGCGGAGATGGAGGAGAAGTGGACGACGGCGTCCAGTCGTGTGGGGTCGAGCAGTTCGTCGAGGTGACGGGCTCCGGCGACCTTGCCGCCGACCTGGTGGGCGAGGTCCGCGACGCCGGTGTCGGCGAGCGGGGCCAGCACGCCCAGGCCCGCGGTGTGCATGACGGCCCGGACGGTGACGCCGTCGGCGGTCAGCGCGTCGAGCGCCCGGCCGACGGCGTCACGGTCCCGCAGGTCGCAGGCGACGGTGGTGACGCGGGAGCCGAGGGCGGTGAGTTCCGCGGTGAGTTCGCGGACGCCCGGGGCGTCGGGGCCGCGCCGGCTCATCAGGACGAGGTGCTCGACCCCCTCGGTGGCCAGCCAGCGGGCGACGTGGCCGCCGATGGCACCGGTGCCGCCGGTGACCAGCACCGTGCCGTCCGGTGTCCACCCGGTGCCGGAGCGCGGGGGGACGGGGGCGGCGTGGCGCAGCCGCCGTCCGAGGGCGGCCTCGGCGCGGACCGCCATCTGGTCCTCGCCGTCGGTACGGGTCAGGGTGGCCGCGAGCCGGGCGGCGAGGCGTGTGTCGTCGCCGAGGCCGTCGGCGGGCAGGTCGATCAGGCCGCCCCAGTGGCGGGGGTGTTCCAGCGCCGCGACCCTGCCCAGGCCCCAGACCGCGGCCTGGGCCGGGCTGACCGGTGCCTCGTCCTCGCCGGTGCCGACGGCTCCGGCGGTGAGGGTCCACAGCGGGCCCGGGTCGACGTCGAGGGCGGCGTGCAGCAGACGAAGGGTGCCGGCCAGACCGGCGGTGATCACCGGGTGGTCCGGATACGGCGTCTCGTCCAGCGCGAGCAGGGAGATCACGCCACGGAGTCGCTCGCCGGGGACGACGTAGTCGCGGAGCAGGTCCGCGAACTCCTCCGCGTCGGTGCCGGCGGGGTCGACAAGGAGCAGGTCGACCTCGCCCTGCCGTTCGGTGAGCGCCGCGCGGCAGGCGTCAACCGTCGCGTCGGTGTGGTCAGGGGCCACCAGGAGCCACCGTCCGGCGCAGGACACGGCGGACGGCTCCGCCAAGGGCGTCCAGCCGATCCGGTACCGCCATGCGCCGACGGCCTCGTGCTCGCGGGCTTCGCTGTGCCAGGCCGACAGGGCCGGCAGCAGGGGCTCCAGCGCGGCCGGGTCGAGGCCGGCGGTGGCGGCCAGGGACTCGACGTCGCCCTCGTTCACGGCTGCCCAGAAGCGGGACTCCGCCGGTGAGGCGGCGGGTGCCGGTGCCACGGTCGTGTCCGGGGCCGGGACGTCGGGCCAGAAGCGGGCGCGCTGGAAGGGGTAGGTGGGCAGGTCGACCCGGTCGCCCGCGCCGGTCACGGCCGGCCAGTCGACCTCCGCGCCCCGTACATGGGCCCGGGCGATCATGCGCAGCAGTGTCCGCGCCTCGCCCTGCCCCGGGCGCAGTGCGGGGACGGCCGTCAGGCTGTCGGTCTGTTCCTGGGCCAGCGCGGAGAGCACTCCGTCGGGCCCCAGTTCGAGAGCTGTCCGTACGCCGGTGAGTGTGGCGAGGGCGTCGGCGAAGCGGACGGGTTCGCAGATCTGTCCCACCCAGTAGCCAGGGGTGGCGATGTCACCGGGCGCGGTCGTGCGGACGGGGATTCGCGGGGCGTGGTACGTCAACGACTCCGCCACCGCCGTGAACTCGGGCAGCATCGGCTCCATCAGACGGGAGTGGAACGCGTGCGAAACGGCCAGCCGCTTCACCCGTACGCCCTGTGCCCGGAGGCGTTCCTCCAGTACGGCGATCGCCTGCGCCTCACCGGACACCGTCACCGAAGCGGGCCCGTTCACGGCGGCAAGGTCGACACCGTCGGGCAGTGTCAGATCCTTCTCCGCCACCTCCACGGCGAGCATCGCGCCGCCGTCGGGCAGGGCGTCCATCAACCGCCCGCGTGCAGAGACCAGAACGCAGGCGTCCTCCAGCGACAACACCCCCGCACAATGCGCCGCCGCCAGCTCACCAATGGAGTGCCCCACCAGAACATCCGGGACCACACCCCACGACTCCACCAGCCGGAACAGCGCCACCTCCAACGCGAACAGAGCAGGCTGCGCATACGCGGTACGCCCCAGCAAACCCGCGTCCTCGCCGAACACCACCTCCCGCAGCGGACGCCCGAGATCCACCCGGGCACACACCGCGTCGAACGCGTCCGCGAACACCGGGAACACCCCGTACAACTCCCGGCCCATCCCCAACCGCTGCGACCCCTGACCCGAGAACAACAGCGCGGGGCGGCCGGATTCGGCGAGGCCTCGGACGGTCGAGTGGCCGGCGTCCGCGAGGTCGGAGAGTCCGGTGAGGAGGGTCTCGCGGTCGTGCCCCACGGCAACGGCCCGGTGTTCCAGGTGGGCCCGGCCGTCCGCCAGGGAGACCGCCACGTCGACCGGGTGGAGGCTGTCGTCCCGTGTGATCCGCTCGGCCAGCCGGACGGCCTGCTCGCGCAGCGCCTGCGGGGTGCGGGCCGAGAGCACCCACGGGATCAGGGGTGGGGCCGCCCGGCGCACGGGGCTTTGAGGGCTCGCCGGGGCGGGAGCGTGCTCCAGGATCACGTGTGCGTTGGTGCCGCTGATGCCGAAGGCGGACACCCCCGCACGGCGCGGGCGGTCCAGCTCCGGCCACGGACGGGCCTCGGCGAGCAGTTCCACCGCACCCGTCGTCCAGTCCACCTCGGGTGTGGGCCCGGTCACGTGCAGGGTGCGGGGCAGCACTCCGTGCCGCAGGGCCATGACCGTCTTGATGACGCCCGCGACACCGGCGGCGGCCTGGGTGTGGCCGATGTTGGACTTCAGCGACCCCAGCCACAGCGGCCGGTCGGCGGGCCGGTCCTGCCCGTAGGCGGCCAGCAGCGCCTGCGCCTCGATCGGGTCACCCAGCCTGGTGCCGGTGCCGTGCGCCTCCACCACGTCCACGTCGGAGGGTTCCAGACCGGCCGCCGCGAGGGCCGCCCGGATGACCCGCTGCTGGGAGGGTCCGTTGGGGGCGGTCAGCCCGTTGGAGGCCCCGTCGGAGTTGACCGCCGAGCCACGTACCACCGCCAGTACCTCGTGCCCGTTGCGCCGGGCGTCCGAGAGCCGCTCCACCAGGAGCAGCCCGACCCCCTCGCCCCAGCCGGTGCCGTCCGCGTCGGCGGAGAACGCCTTGCACCGGCCGTCGGACGCCAGGCCGTCCTGCTTGGCGAACTCGGAGAAGACTCCGGGGCTGGTCATCACCGCGACACCGCCGACGACGGCCATGGTGCACTCGCCGGCGCGCAGCGACTGCGCCGCGAGGTGCAGGGCGACCAGGGACGACGAGCAGGCGGTGTCCACGGTCAGGGTCGGGCCCTCCAGACCGAAGACGTAGGCCACCCGGCCGGACAGGACGCTGCCCGACATCCCGGTGAGCGAGTGCCCCTCGGAGCCGGGGACGGCGACGCCCACTCCGTACCCGGACGGTGATGCGCCGATGAAGACTCCGGTGGGAGTCGAGCGCACGGCGTGCGGGCCCAGTCCGGCACGCTCGAACAGCTCCCAGGAGGTCTCCAGCAGCAGCCGCTGCTGCGGGTCCATGGCCATGGTCTCGCGCGGCGAGATGCCGAACAGGTCGGCGTCGAAGGAGGTGGCGTTGTGTACGAAGCCTCCGACGCGGGTGTAGGGGGCGCCGGGCCCCGTGTCGTCGTCGGTGGGCCAGCCCCGGTCGGACGGGAAGCCTCCGACCGCGTCGACGCCCTCGGTGACCAGCCGCCAGAGTTCCTCCGGCGAGGAGGCGTCGCCCGGGTACCGGCATGCCATGCCGACGATCGCCAGGGGCTCGTCGGAGACCTCGGCCGTCGTGACCGTCTCGCGGTCGTCGCCGCTGACCAGCGAAAGGACGTGGCGGGAGACGTCCGAGGGGGTCGGGTGGTCGAAGACCAGTGTCGTGGGCAGACGGAGATCGAGAGCGCCGGCCACCCGGTTGCGGACGGTCACGGCGGTGAGGGAGTCCACGCCCAGGTCCTTGAACGGGCGCTCGGCGTCGACCGGTTCGGAGTAGCCGAGGACCGCCGCGGTCTCCCGGCGGACCAGGTCGAGGACGGTGCGGGCCCACTCCGACTCCGGCAGCCCGGCCAGCAGGGTCCGCACGGCCGAGGCTCCGTCCTCGGTGGCGGCCGGTCCCCCGGCCAGGGCCTCGGTGACCTCGGGCAGGGCCGAGAGCAGCGGGCTGGGCCGGCGGCTGGTGAAGGCGGGGGTGAAGCGTGCCCAGTCGATGTCGGCGACGACCACGCGGGTGTCGTCGGCGTCGATCGCGCGCTCCAGCGCGGTGACGCACAGGCCCGGCGGCATGGGTCGCAGGCCCCGGCGCTTGAGGTACTCGTCGGCACCGTCCCGGGCGGCCATGCCGATCTGTGCCCAGGAGCCCCAGGCCACAGCCGTGCCGGCCCGGCCGGCCGCCCGGCGGGCCGCAGCGAGGGCGTCGAGGTGGGCGTTGGCGGCGGCGTAGGCGGCCTGACCACCGCTCCCCCACACTCCGGCGATCGAGGAGAACAGCACGAACAGTTCGGCGTCGGGCAGGAGCGCGTCGAGGTGCTCGGCCCCGACGGCCTTGGCCCGCAGTCCCTCGGCCAGGACGGGTACGGATGTGGAGTCGAGCGGCTGGGCCGGATCGGTTCCGGCCGCGTGCACCACTCCGGTGACCGGGTGCTCGGCGAGCAGGGCGGCCAGTGCGCCACGGTCGGCGACGTCGCACGCGAGGGCGACCGCGGTGGCACCCAGGTCGGCGAGTTCGGCGACCAGTTCGGCCGCGCCGGGGGCCTCGGGGCCCCTCCTGCTGCTCAGCACCAGCTTCCGGGTGCCCCGGCGGGCGAGCATACGGGCGGTCTCGGCGCCCAGTGCGCCGGTGCCACCGGTGATCAGCACCGCCTCGGGTGCCGCTTTCCCGGGCAGGGAGCCGGCGGGCGGCGCGTGGAGCAGACGGCGTGCGTAGACGCCTTCGGCCCGTACGGCGACCTGGTCCTCCTCGGCGCCGGCGAGCACCGCGGCGAGTCGGGCCATCGCCCGGGGCTCGGGGTCGACGGGCAGGTCGATCAGTCCGCCCCACCGCTCGGGGTGCTCCAGCGCGGCCACCCGGCCGAGTCCCCAGAGGCGGGCGGCGGCGGGGTCGACGATCCGGTCGGCGCGGTTCGTGGAGACGGCTGCGGTCGTGACGCACCACAGCGGGGCGGTGACCTCGGCGTCGGCCAGTGCCTGGACGGCCGTGAGGGTCGCGCCGAGGCCGACGGACACCGCCCCGTCCTCGGGGTGTGCCCGGCGGTCGTCGGCGAGGAGCGACAGGACTCCGGTGACCGGTTCCGTCCCCTCGGCCCCTTCGGCGGCCTCGCGCAGGAGTTCACTGAGCCCCCACCGGTCGAGGGCATCGTCGGGAACCGTGACGACGGCCGGTTCCGCGCCCGCCTGCCGCAGCGCCTGGGCGCAGCGTTCGGCGTGGCCGGTGTCGACGCCCTCGGTGTGCAGCAGGAGCCAGCGCCCGTCGAGGGTGCCGGCCGGGGCGCGGTCGACGGGCTGCCAGGTTTCCCGGTAGCGCCAGGAGTTGACGGTGGAGTGTTCGGCGCGGTCCCTGCGCCACCCCGCGAGGGCGGGCAGGACGGTCTCCAGGCCGTCGCCGGAGTCCAGGCGCAGGGTGTCGGCGACCTGCTCGTGGTCGAGTCGGTCGACGGCTTCCCAGAAGTCCGCCTCGACCGGGTCGGCGTCCGTGGTGCCGCTGGGGGCGGGTACCGCCTCGGGTGGGTCGGTCATCCAGTAGTGGGCGCGCTGGAAGGCGTAGGTGGGGAGGTCGACGGGGTCGGCCTCCGGGAGCACCCGCGCCCAGTCGACGGGGACGCCGTGGGCGTGGGCCTCGGCCAGCGCGGTCACCCAGCGCCGGGTTCCGCCCTCGCCCCGGCGCAGCGTGCCCAGAACCGCCCCGGCACGGCCCGTGGCCTCCATGCTCTCCTGGACGCCGACGGCCAGTACCGGGTGGGGGCTGATTTCGAGGAACAGGGTGCGTCCCTCGGTCAGCAGCGCACGGGTGACATCCTCGAACCGCACCGTGTTGCGCAAATTGCCGTACCAGTACTCAGCGTCCAGCCCCGCCGTGTCCTTCCGCTCCCCCGTCACCGTCGAATAGAACGGCACCGCCGAGGAAACCGGCACGACCGGAGCCAGATCCTCCAGCACCCGCTCGCGGATCCGCTCCACCTGCGCACAGTGCGAGGCGTAGTCCACGGGGATACGCCGCGCCCTGACACCCTCCCCCGCACAGTGCGCCAACAGCTCCCCGACCGCACCCGCCTCACCCGACACCACCGTGGAACCCGGCCCGTTCACCGCAGCCACCGACAACCCCGGCCACCGCGACACCAACTCCCCCGCCACCGGAGCCGACAACGCCAGGGACACCATCCCCCCCAGCCCCGCCAGCTCCCCCGCGATCGCACGCGACCGAAGCGCCACCACCCGCGCCCCGTCCTCCAGCGACAGACCACCCGCCACCACCGCGGCCGCGATCTCCCCCTGCGAATGCCCCACCACCGCCGACGGCACCACTCCCACCGAAGCCCACAGTCTCGCCAGCGACACCATCACCGCCCACAACACCGGCTGAACCACCTCAACGCGCTCCAGCCCCGCAGCATCCCCCCGCACCACCTCCAACAACGAGAAATCAGTGAACGGCCCCAACGCCCGATCACACTCCGCCATCGCCCCCGCGAACACCGGCTCCCACTCCAGCAACTCCCCCGCCATACCCACCCACTGCGAACCCTGACCAGGAAAGACGAAAACCGGAGAGACCCCGGAACGAGCCGCGCCGCGCACCGCGCCCGGATGCGGAACACCTTCCGCCAGCGCCCGCAGCGCACCCGCACGGTCCGGCCCCAGCACCACGGCCCGGTGCTCCAGCGTCGCCCGGGAGACCGCCAGGGTGCGGGCGACACCCACCGGGTCAAGACCGTCGGCGACCTCGGCCAGCCGCTCGGCCTGGCCCCGCAGCGCCTCAGGGGTGCGGGCGGACAGGAGCCAGGGCAGCACCGCGGTGTCGGCGATGCGCGGCGACGCGGGCTCGTCGGTGCGGTCGGTGCGGTCGGTGCCGTCGGTGCCGTCGGTCTTGTCCTCGGCCGGTGCGGCCGTGGCGTCAGCGCTCTCCAGGAGGAGGTGAGCGTTGGTTCCGCTGATGCTGAACGAGGAGACGCCCGCATGGCGAGGCCGCTCGGGGTCCCGCGGCCAGGCCGTCGGGCCGGTCAGCAGCCGGACGTTGCCCCGGGACCAGTCGACGTGCGGGGTGGGCTCGGTGACGTGGAGGGTGGGCGGCAGCTCCTCGGCGCGCAGGGCCATCACCATCTTGATGAGGCCGGCGACACCGGACGCGGCCTGGGTGTGCCCTATGTTGGACTTGACGGACCCCAGCCACAGCGGCCGGTCGGCGGGCCGGTCCTGACCGTAGGCGGCCAGCAGGGCCTGCGCCTCGATCGGGTCACCCAGCCTGGTGCCGGTGCCGTGCGCCTCCACCGCGTCGATGTCGGCGGCGGCGAGCTGGGCGTTCTCCAGCGCGGCGCGGATCACGCGTTCCTGCGAGGGGCCGTTCGGCGCGGTCAGGCCGTTGGACGCGCCGTCCTGGTTGACCGCGGACCCCTTGATCACGGCAAGTACCCGGTCGCCGCGGCGGCGGGCGTCCGAGAGGCGGCGCAGCACGAGGACACCGGCGCCCTCGCCCCAGCCGGTGCCGTCGGCGTCGGCGGAGAACGGCTTGCAGCGGCCGTCGGCCGCGAGGCCTCGCTGTCTGCTGAACTCGGTGAAGATACCCGGGCTGATCATGACGGTGACGCCGCCCGCGAGTGCCGTGTCGCACTCGCCGTTGCGCAGTGCCTGCACGGCGAGGTGGGTGGCGACCAGGGACGAGGAGCAGGCGGTGTCCACGGTGACCGCGAGCCCTTCGAGGCCCAGGGCGTAGGCGACGCGGCCGGAGACGACGCTGGGCGCGCTGCCGGTGAGCAGATGGCCCTCGACGCCCTGCGGGAGGGTGCGCAGGCCGGCGCCGTAGGCGGACGACGAGGAACCGATGAAGACGCCGGTGCGGGTTCCGCGCAGAGACAGCGGGTCGATGCCGGCGCGTTCCAGGGCTTCCCAGGAGGTCTCCAGCATCAGCCGCTGCTGGGGGTCCATCGCGAGCGCCTCGTGGGGCGAGATGTTGAAGAGGTCGGCGTCGAACTCGCCCGCGTCGTGGAGGAATCCGCCCTCGCGTACGTAGGTCGTGCCGGCGGCGTCGGGGTCGTCGTCGTACACGGCGGTGTCCCAGCCGCGATCGACGGGAAATCCGGTGATGCCGTCCCGGCCCTCGGAGACCAGTCGCCAGAGGTCCTCCGGGGAGTGCACTCCTCCGGGATAGCGGCAGCCCATGCCGACGATCGCCACGGGCTCGCTCCCGCGCGCCTCGACCTCCCGCAGTTGACGCCGGGTCTGCCGCAGGTCCGCGGTGAGCCGCTTGAGGTAGTCGAGATACTTCTGATTGTCGGCCACTCGATGCCACCTTTTCCGGACCGGCAGTTCACTTTTTTCGCGCGGGGAATCCGCGCGGATCAAACGGGCCTGTGTCGCAGAGTTTTCTGGGTTCCCGAATCCTTTTTGGGCTCCCGGAAATCGCCCCAATACCATCAGCAAAAACCCTCACTGAGGCTAGGAACGACCCCGAGCCGCAGACAACCCCTAGAGCGCACCCCTAGGGGGGCGGAACCGGGAGGCCGCTCCGGGTGCCCCCGAGGGGGCGGGCCGGCCCACCGGGAATGACCGGCGCGAAGAGGGGTTCGTACCGTGTGAATACGTCACACGACTCGGACGGCGCGGACCGGTCCGCGTCATCGCCCGACCACCCCGGGAGGTATTCCGGGAACCGTTCGCGGAATACCTCCGTACGGAACACACCGCGCTAATTCCTGCCTGTCGCGATGTCCGCGGGCGGGCGGCCGCACAGCCACGCCGGGAAAAGATTCAGCGGCGGCGGGTCACGGACCCTCCAGTTCGTTGTCGATGAGCGCGAAGATGTTCTCCTCGGTGGCGGAGTGCAGATCGGCGTCCCGTTCGGCCGTGTTCCCGTCGTCGGATGCGTCCGCCCACCGGGCGAGCAGGGCGCTCATCCTGACCCGCAGCCGTGAACGGTCGCCGTCGGACAACTCGCCCGATGTGGACTCCAGCCGGTCCAGTTCGGCCATCATGGCCTCCGCCGGACCGCGGGCGGGCGGCACCAGATCGGCCCCGAGCCGCTCCGCGAGCGCTTCGGGCGTCGGGTGGTCGAAGACGAGGGTGGCGGGCAGTCGGGTGCCGGTGGCGGCACCGAGTCGGTTGCGCAGTTCCACGGCGGTAAGCGAGTCGAAACCGACGTCCTTGAACGCCCGGTCCCGTTCGATGGCGTCCGCTCCGGCGAAGCCGAGCACGGTGGCCGCCTCCGACCTCACCCAGTCCAGCAGCACCTGCGCCCGCTCGGCGGGAGGCAGGGCCCGCAGCCGGTCGGCGAAGCCCGCCTCCCGGGCCACGGCGGCGGTGCGCCGACGGCCCCGTACCAGACCGCGCAGCAGATGCGGTACGTCGGAGCGGCCGGCGAGTCCGGCGACATCGACGGCACCGGGCACCACGGCGGGGTCGGGCCCGGTGAGAGCCTCGTCGAGCAGGGCCAGGCCTTCGCCTGCGGTGAGCACGGGCAGACCGGAGCGGGCGGCCCGCAGACGGTCGCCGTCGGTGAGCGCGCCGAGCATGCCCGCGCCGACGTCCCACGGGCCCCAGGCCAGGGACAGGGCCGGCAGTCCACAGGCGTGACGGTGGTGGGCCAGGGCGTCGAGGTAGGCGTTGGCCGCGGCGTACGACGCCTGGGCGGGACTGCCCAGGGCGGCGGAGACGGAGGAGAAGAGGACGAACTCCTCCACTTCGGGGAGGAGTTCGTGCAGGGCGCGCGCCGCGGTGATCTTGGTCGCCAGCACCGGGGCGACGCGGTCGGGTGTGAGGGCGGTGGCCACACCGTCGTCGAGGACACCCGCGAGGTGGAAAACGGAGCTGACGCGCCGCCCGTTCAGGACCTCGGCCAGGGCTTCGGGATCGGTGACGTCGCAGGCCACGATCTCGACTCGCGCCCCGGCCGCCTCAAGGTCCGCCGCCAGGGTGTCCGCGCCCTCGGCGTCCGGGCCGCGGCGGCCGAGCAGCAGCAGCCTGTCCACCTCGCGCCGCTCCACCAGATACCGGGCGACCAACGCGCCCAGAGCACCTGTGCCGCCCGTGATCAGCACCGTGCCGCCCGGCTCCACCGGACGCGGTACGGACAGCACGACCTTGCCCACGTGCCGGGCCTGGCTCATGAAACGGAACGCGTCCGGTGCCCGCCGTACGTCGAAGGTCCGCACCGGCGGCAGAGTGAGCGCACCCCGCGCGAAGAGAGCCAGCACCTCATCCAGCATCTGCCCGATCCGTTCGGGGCCCGCCTCGCTCAGGTCGAACGCGCGGTAGGTGCGGCCCTCCACCGAGTCCGGATCACGGATGTCCGCCTTCCCCATCTCCACGAACCGTCCGCCCCCGGTCAGCAGACGGACCGAGGCGTCGACGAACTCACCCGCCAGCGCGTTCAGCACCACATCCACTCCGCGCCCGCCCGTGCGCTCCGCGAAGATCTTCTCGAATTCCAGATCCCGCGAGGAGGCGAGGTGCCCCGCGTCCAGCCCGGTCGCGCCCCACTTGCCGGGCGAGGCCGTGCCGTACACCTCGGCTCCCGCGTGCCGCGCGATCTGCACCGCCGCCATCCCGACCCCGCCCGCGGCGGCGTGCACCAATACCGACTCCCCGGCCACCAGTCCGCCCACGTCCAGCAGCCCGTAATACGCCGTCACGAACGCGATCGGAACCGCGGCGCCCTGAGCGAAGGACCATCCCGCCGGAACCGGAGCCACCAGGCGCTCGTCCGCCACCGCCAACGGCCCCATCGCCCCGCTGAAGAACCCCAGCACCCGGTCTCCCACGGCGAGTTTCGACACCCCGGGCCCGGTCTCCACCACCACTCCGGCGGCCTCGCCCCCCAGCTCGACATCCCCGGGGTACATGCCCAGCGCGTTCAGCACGTCGCGGAAGTTCATCCCCGCCGCTCGTACCGCGACCCGCACCTGTCCTTCCTGCAGTGCGGCTTCCGCGTCGGGCGCGGACACCAGCCCCACACCCTCGACGGCACCCCGCGACACCACCCCCACACGCCACGGGCCCTCGGGCGCCCGCAGGGTGCGCTCCACGAGCGAGGTCAGACGGGCGGCGTACAGCCGGCCGTCGCGGACGGCGAGTTCCGGCTCGTCCACACCGGGCACGCTGAGCAGCGCGGTCCACGGCTCGGCGTCGACGTCGACCAGCAGCACGCGGCCGGGGTTCTCCGACTGCACGCTGCGCAGCAGGCCGCGCACGGCGGCACCCGCCACGTCGGACAGATCGTCGCCCGCGCCGGCGGCGACAGCGCCCCGGGTCAGCACCACGAGTGTGGCGTCGGCCTCCTCACGGGCCAGGAAGTCCTGGACGGTGGCCAGCATCGCGGTCACCCGCGCCTCCGCGTCGTCCCGGTCGCCGTCCGGTGCCGAGGTGACCAGCAGGAAGCCGGCCGAGGCCGTGGCGAGGCCGGAGGCCCGCGCGCAGTCGGCCCCCAGGGCCGAGAGCGCCTCGGCCGCGCCGTACGGGTCGTCGCCCAGGACGGCCCAGGTGTCAGAGGTGCGTGGCGCTTCGGGGAGCGGAAGCCAGTCCACCCGGTGCACCGGCCGCGACCGGGCGGCGTCCGTCGCGGCGTCCTCGGCGAGGGGACGCAGCACCACCCGTCCGACGGAGACGACGGTCTGCCCGCCGGGGTCGACGGCCAGCAGCTCCACCCCGTCGGCACCGCGTGGTGAGACACGGACGCGGAGCGTGGTGGCCCCGGAGACGGTCAGCGCGATCCGCGACCAGGAGAACGGCAGTCCGGGGGGTCCGGCGGGGCCGTCTGACCCCACCGCCCCTGCGGCGAGCGAGTGGAGCGCGGCGTCGAGCAGCGCCGGGTGCAGTCCATAACGTCCGGCGTCGCCGTGCGCCGTCTCGGGCAGCTCGACCTCGGCCCAGAGTTCCTCACCCGCTCGCCAGACTGCGCGCAGGCCCTGGAACAGGGGCCCGTACTCCAGGCCGGCCGCGGCCAGCTCGGGGTAGAGCCCGTCGATCGGCACAGCCCGCGCGCCGGCCGGCGGCCAGGTCGGCCCCGGCCCGGCGGCCGGGGCCTCGGCAGCGGCCGAGGCCCGCAGTGTGCCGGAAGCGTGCCTCGTCCACGGCCGCCCGAACCAGCCGGTGCCATCGGACGCACGGGAGTGGACGGTGATCTCCCGCCCACCGTCCTCGCCCGGAGCGCCTACGGTGACCTGGAGCTGGACGGACTCCTCGGCGGTCAGCACCAGCGGTGTGTGCAGCACCAGTTCGTCCACGACGTCGCAGTCCGTCTGGTCGCCGGCGCGCACCGCGAGGTCGACGAAGACCGTGCCGGGCACGACGATCCGGCCGTGCACACGGTGTTCCGCGAGCCACGGGTGTGTACGGAGGGAGAGGCGTCCGGTGAACAGCAGGCCGCCTTCGTCGGCGAGTTCCACACCGGCGGCGAGGACGGGGTGACCGGTCTCCCCCAGTCCGGCGGAGACCACGTCACCGGCGCGTGCCGACGCCGAGGCCGAGGGCCAGTAGCGCTCGCGGGCGAACGCGTAGGTGGGCAGCTCGATGCGCCGGCCGCCGGCGGGGGCGAGCAGGGGGGCCCAGTCCACCGTGAGCCCCCGCACATGCAGGGTTCCCACGGCACGGAGCAGCGTTTCGGTCTCGTCGCGCCTGGGCCGCAGTGCCGGTACGGCCACGGCCTGGTCCAGAAGCGCCGAGGCAGCCGCCGACAGCACTCCGTCGGGACCCAGTTCGAGAGCTGTCCGTACGCCGGTGAGTGTGGCGAGGGCGTCGGCGAAGCGGACGGGTTCGCGGATCTGACCCACCCAGTAAGCGGGGGTGGCGATGTCACCGGGCGCGGTGGCGCGTACGGGGATTCGCGGGGCGTGGTACGTCAACGACTCCGCGACCGCCGTGAACTCGGGCAGCATCGGCTCCATCAGACGGGAGTGGAACGCGTGCGAAACGGCCAGCCGCTTCACCCGTACGCCCTGTGCCCGGAACCGCTCCTCCAGTACGGCGATCGCCTGCGCCTCACCGGACACCGTCACCGAAGCGGGCCCATTCACGGCGGCAAGGTCCACGCCCTCGGGCAGTGTCAGATCCTTCTCCGCCACCTCCACCGCCAGCATCGCGCCACCCTCGGGCAGGGCGTCCATCAACCGACCGCGTGCCGACACCAGAACGCAGGCGTCCTCCAGCGACAACACCCCCGCACAATGCGCCGCCGCCAGCTCACCAATGGAGTGCCCCACCAGAACATCCGGGACCACACCCCACGACTCCACCAGCCGGAACAGCGCCACCTCCAACGCGAACAGAGCAGGCTGCGCATACGCGGTACGCCCCAGCAAACCCGCGTCCTCGCCGAACACCACCTCACGCAGCGGACGCCCGAGATCCACCCGAGCACACACCGCGTCAAACGCGTCCGCGAACACCGGGAACACCCCGTACAACTCCCGGCCCATCCCCAACCGCTGCGACCCCTGACCCGAGAACAACAGCGCCAGCGAGCCGTCCTCCTCGGCCCGGCCGACGACAGCGCCGCCGAGGTTCCGCAGTGCCGCGTCCGCGGTTTCGCCGTCAGCCGCCAGCACCACCGCACGGTGCTCCAGGGCTCCTCTGGTCGTTGCCAAGGAGTGGGCCACGTCAGCGATCCGGTGCCCGTCGAGGACCGCTCGCAACTTCTCCGCCTGCGCGGGAAGGGCGTCTGCCGTACGGGCGGAGAGCAGCAGTGGGAGCAGGGGGGTGGTGTCGCTCGGCGGTGCCTGTGTTTCCGTGTGCTCCGCTGCCGGAACGGCCTCCAGCACAACGTGCGCGTTGGTGCCGCTGACGCCGAACGAGGAGACCCCGGCCCGGCGGGGCCGGCCGGTCTCCGGCCAGGGACGTGCCTCGGTGAGCAGCTCCACCGCACCCGTCGACCAGTCCACCTGAGGGGTGGGCGCGTCGATGTGCAGCGTCCCCGGGAGCACGCCCCGGCGGATCGCCTCCACCATCTTGATCACACCCGCCACCCCGGCGGCGGCCTGGGTGTGCCCGATGTTGGACTTCAGTGAGCCCAGGTACAGGGGTTCCGCACGCTCCTGGCCGTAGGTGGCCAGCAGCGCCTGCGCCTCGATCGGATCACCCAGCTTCGTGCCCGTACCGTGCGCCTCCACGACGTCGATGTCGGAAGGCCGCAGGTCCGCGTCGGCCAGCGCCTTGCGGATGACGCGTCGCTGGGCGGGTCCGTTGGGGGCGGTGAGGCCGTTGGAGGCACCGTCGGAGTTGACCGCGCTGCCGCGTACGACGGCCAGCACCCGATGCCCGTTGCGCCGGGCGTCCGACAACCGCTCCACCAGGAGCATGCCGACACCCTCGCCCCAGCCGGTGCCGTCGGCGGCGGCGGCGAACGCCTTGCAGCGGCCGTCGGCCGCCAGTCCGAGCTGTCGGCTGAATTCGACGAAAGCGGTCGGGGTGGACATCACCGTGACCCCGCCCGCCAGCGCCATCGAGCACTCGCCGGCCCGTAGCGCGCGTACCGCCAGGTGCAGCGCCACCAGGGACGACGAGCACGCCGTGTCCACCGTGAGGGTGGGGCCCTCGAAGCCGAAGGTGTAGGCGACGCGGCCGGAGAGGACGGCGGCCGCGTTACCGGCGCCCTGGTGTCCCTCGCTGACTTCGGGATCTCCGACGAGCAGTACGGGGTAGTCCTGCCCGTTGGTGCCCGCGAACACGGCGGTGTCGCTGCCGCGCAGCGCGGCGGGATCGATGCCCGCGTGCTCCAGGGCCTCCCAGGCGACCTGAAGCATCAGGCGCTGCTGCGGGTCGGTGGCCACCGCCTCGCGGGGGGAGATGCCGAAGAAGCGGGCGTCGAACTCGGCGATGTCGCTGAGGAATCCGCCCTCGCGGACGTAGGAGGTGCCCGGACTGCCGTTGGGTTCGTAGAGGCGGGCGGTGTCCCAGCCTCGGTCCTCGGGGAAGTCGGTGATGCCGTCGCGGCCCTCGGCGACCAGCTGCCACAACTCGCCCGGCGAGGTGATGCCTCCCGGGTAGCGGCAGGCCATGCCGACGATGGCGATGGGTTCGTCGGCGGCGGCGGAGGCCACCGCGCCCCTGTCGCCGTCCACGTCGAGGATGAGGTCGTCGAGGTGGTCGGCGAGCGCGGCGGGGGTGGGGTGGTCGAAGACGACGGTGGCGGGCAGGCTGAAGCCGGTCGCTTCGGCGAGGAGGTTGCGCAGTTCGACGGCGGTGAGCGAGTCGAAACCCAGGTCCCTGAAGGCCCTGCGCGGATCGACGGCATCGGCGTCGTGGTGACCGAGCACGACGGCGACGCGTGCACGCACCGACTCGACCAGTTCACGCCGCCTCTCCTTGGCCCCGAGCGCGGCGAGGCGGACCGCGAACGCGGAACCCGCTTCCGCGCCGGCCGTGCCGGCCGGTTCGTCTCCGCCGCCCTGCGGCAGGGCTCCACGCAGCCCGTCGAAGAGCCGTTGCGGACGCGCGGTGGTGAAGGTGGGAATGAAGCGTGCCCATTCCACGTCGGCCACGACCACGGAGACGTCCCCGCCGTCCACCGCCGCGCCCAGAGCGTCCAGTGCCTTCGCCGGTTCCATGGTGCGCAGTCCGCGACGCCGCAGGTAGTCGGCGGTCTCCTCCGCGCCGGCCATGCCGCTGCCGTGCCAAGGGCCCCATGCCACCGAGGTGGCGGGCAGACCCCGGGCGGCGCGACGGGAGGCGATGGCGTCCAGGGCGGCGTTGGCCGCCCCGTAGGCGGCCTGGCTGCCGCTGCCCCAGATGCCGGAGACCGATGAGAAGAGCACGAAGGCGTCGAGAGCTACGTCCCGGAGCGCGTCGTCGAGGTGGAGGGCTCCGGTGACTTTGGCGGCCAGGACGGTGGCGACGTCGGCCTCACTCGCGTCGTCGAGTGTCGCGAACTCGCCGCTTCCGGCGGCATGCACCACGGCGCTCGGCGGGTGCGCTGCCAGCAGTTCGTCAAGGGCGGCGCGGTCACTGACGTCGCAGGCGGCGACCGTGACCTCGGTTCCCGCTGCGGTGAGTTCGGCGACGAGGTCGGTCATGCCCGGGGCTTCGGGGCCGCGCCGGCCGGCCAGCACCAGGTGCGGGGCGCCGCGGGCCGCGAGCCATCGGGCGACATGGGCTCCGAGCGCGCCGGTGCCGCCGGTGATCAGGGTGGTGCCGCGCGGCCTCCAGGGCTCGGCCGGACTCACGGGTGCCGGAGCCAGTCTCCGGCCGAAGGAGCCCTCGGCACGGATGGCCACCTGGTCCTCGCCCGTGCCGGCGAGCACGGCCGCCAGTCTCCGTGCGGCGTCCGCGTCGAGTTCTTCCGGGAGGTCGACCGCGCCGCCCCAGCGGTGCGGCTTCTCCAGCGCGGCTGCCCGGCCCATCGCCCACAGCTGTGCCGCCCCCGGGTCGGTGGCGTACCCATCCGCACCGGTCGTGACCGCACCTCGGGTGAGCACCCATACCGGGGCACCCTCCCCGCGCACCGCGTCGAGCAGTGCGGCCAGCCCGAGGGAGAGCTCCGGGTGGGCGGCGTGCGGACGGGGGTCGTGCGGGAGGATCAGCCCGTCGACATCCGGAACGGGTGTGCGGCCGACGACGACGGTGGCTCCGTGCGCGCCCAGCGCTTCGGCGCACCAGGCGGCCACTTCGTGGCCCGGCGCGTCGGGGTCCGCCAATATCTGCCAGGTCCCCCGCAGTACGGGCCGCTCGGCTTCCGGCAGAGGCTGCCAGGTGACCGCGTACCGCCAATCTGCTGGGTCGGTGCCTTCGGAGGAAGGCGGTACTGCCCAGAAGTGCTCACGCTGGAAGGCGTAGGTGGGCAGGTCCACGACCTGACCGCCGAGGCAGCCGAAGACCTTGCTCCAGTCGAACCCCACCCCGGCGACATGCGCCCCCGCGACCCCCGCGAACAGAGCACCCACACCATCAACACCCGAACGCTGCAAAGGCACGACAGCCACCTCGGAATGCCCAGCCAGACACAACCCCACCTGCGCCGACAACACCCCGTCCGGACCCAGCTCCACAAACCGACCCACCCCACCGTCAAAAGCCCGGCGCACCGCATCCGCAAAGCGGACGGGCTCGCGGATCTGACCCACCCAGTAGCCGGGGGTGGCGATGTCACCCGGAGCGGTCGTCAGCACGGGGATCCGCGGAGCGTGATACGTCAACGACTGCGCCACCGCCGTGAACTCCGCCAGCATCGGCTCCATCAGACGGGAGTGGAACGCGTGCGAGACCGCCAGCCGCTTCACCCGCACACCCTGTGCCCGGAGGCGTTCCTCCAGGGCGGCGATCGCCTCCGCCCCACCGGACACCGTCACCGAAGCAGGCCCATTCACCGCCGCCAGGTCCACGCCCTCAGGCAGGTGCAACTCCCCCTCGGCCATCTCCACGGCCAGCATCGCGCCACCCTCGGGCAGGGCGTCCATCAACCGGCCCCGAGCCGAGACCAGTACACAGGCGTCCTCCAGCGACAACACCCCCGCACAATGCGCAGCCGCCAGCTCACCAATGGAGTGCCCCACCAGCACATCCGGGACCACACCCCACGACTCCACCAGCCGGAACAGCGCCACCTCCAACGCGAACAGAGCAGGCTGCGCATACGCGGTACGCCCCAACAGCACCGCGTCCTCGCCGAACACCACCTCACGCAGCGGACGCCCGAGATCCACCCGGGCACACACCGCGTCGAACGCGTCCGCGAACGCCGGGAACACCCCGTACAACTCCCGGCCCATCCCCAACCGCTGCGACCCCTGCCCCGAGAACAACAGCGCCGACCCGCCCGGACGAACCTCCCCACTCACCACACCCACACCCGGCACACCCTCGGCCAGCGCCCCCAGCCCGGCGATCAACTCGTCACGACCAGAACCCACCACCACCGCACGACACTCCAACGCCGCCCGCGTCGTCGCCAGCGACAACCCCACATCCACCGGAACCAACCCCGGCCGCGCCACAAGAAACCCACGCAACCGCCCAGCCTGAGCACGCAAAGAACGCTCATCCCGACCGGAAAGCACCCACAACCCAACAGACGACGAACAACCCAACCCCCCAACCCCAGCCCCGGCCTCGGAAACCTCAGCCGGAACCCCCTCCAGCACAACGTGCGCGTTGGTACCACTCACACCGAACGACGAGACCCCGGCCCGACGAGGCTCCCCCGAGTCGGGCCACGGCCGGTTCTCGGTAAGCAGTTCGACCCTGCCGGAGGACCAGTCGACGTGCGGGCTGGGCGCGTCGACGTGGAGGGTCCTGGGGAGGACGCCGTGGCGCATGGCCTGAACCATCTTGATCACTCCGGCCACACCGGAGGCGGATTGCGTGTGGCCAATGTTGGACTTCAGTGAGCCCAGGTACAGGGGCTCCGCACGCTCCTGGCCGTAGGTGGCCAGCAGCGCCTGCGCCTCGATCGGATCACCCAGGGTCGTACCGGTGCCGTGGCCTTCCACGGCGTCCACTTCGGCGGCGGAGAGCCGGGCAGCGGCCAGCGCGTCCAGGATGACGCGTCGCTGGGCGGGTCCGTTGGGGGCGGTGAGGCCGTTGGACGCGCCGTCGGAGTTGACCGCGCTGCCGCGTACGACGGCCAGCACCCGGTGCCCGTTGCGCCGGGCGTCCGACAGCCGCTCCACCAGGAGCATGCCGACGCCTTCGCTCCAGCCGGTGCCGTCGGCGGCGGCGGCGAACGCCTTGCAGCGACCGTCACGTGCCAGGCCGCGCTGTCTGCTGAATTCGACGAAGGCCGCCGGGGTGGCCATGACGGTGACCCCGCCCGCCAGCGCCATCGAGCACTCGCCGGCCCGTAGCGCGCGTACCGCCAGGTGCAGCGCCACCAGGGACGACGAGCATGCCGTGTCCACGGTGACCGCCGGCCCCTCGAAGCCGAAGCTGTACGCCACCCGGCCGCAGAGGACACTGGTCGCGGTACCGGTCAGCGCGTACCCCGCCGCCTCCTCGGCGACGGGGACGCCGATGCCGTAGCCGGAGGTCCCGGCTCCGACGTACACGCCGACCGGACTGCCCTTGGCTCCCTTCGGGTCGATCCCGGCTCGCTCGAACGCTTCCCAGGAGACCTCCAGGAGCAGGCGCTGCTGCGGGTCCATCGCGGCGGCCTCGCGGGGCGAGATGTTGAAGAAGTCCGCGTCGAAGCGTCCCGCGTCGTGGACGAAGCCGCCCTGTCGGGAGTACGAGGTGCCCTGCCCCCGGGAGTCCGGGTCGTACAGCGAGCCGAGATCCCAGCCGCGGTCGGCGGGGAACTCGCTGATGCCGTCGCCTCCGGTGGACACCAGGTCCCAGAGCGACTCGGGCGAGTCGATCCCCCCGGGCAGCCGGCAGGCCATCCCGACGATGGCGATCGGCTCGTGCCCGGCGACGACCAGCTCCTGGTTGCGGGTTTTGAGCCGTTCGTTCTCCTTGATCAGGGTGCGCAGGGCTTCGACGTAACGTTCGTCGGCGGACGCGGCCATGGTCAGTGCTCCCCGTCGTTGGCTTCGACGAGCTTCAGCAGTGCCTCGCCGTCCAGTTCGTCCACCGCGTGCGCGGTCGGTGCTTCCCTGCCGTCGGTCTTCTCCCCCGCCAGCCTCAGCAGGGGTTCGAGCAGTCCGGCCTCCCGGAGCCGGGCCGTCGGCACAGCGGCCAGGGCGGCGCGAACGCGCTCTTCCTCGTCGGCCTCGCCCTCGTCGCTGTCCGGGGCGATGCCCAACTCCTCCAGGAGGTGCTCGGCGAGTTCGGCGGGCGTCGGGTAGTCGAAGACCACCGTGGCGGTCAGCGACAGGCCGCTGACCGCGGTGAGCCGGTTGCGCATCTCCACGGCGGTGAGCGAGTCGAAGCCGAGGTCCCGGAAAGCGCGGTCGGGTTTGATGTCGCCGCCGTGGGTGTGTCCGAGCACCAGGGCGGTCTGTGTCCGCACCAGTTCCAGGACCCTGTCGGACCTCTCGTACCGGGGCAGGGCGAGAACATCGGCGCGCAGGTCGCCGGGGGCTCCGGTCGCATCCGCCCCGTCGGGGGCCGCGCCGCCCGCCAGCCGGGCCAGCAGGGAACTGGGCCGGGAGGAGGTGAACGTCTGCGTGAACACCGGCCAGTCGACGTCGGCGACGGTGACCGTGGGGGCCGTGTCCGCGACCGCGTCGGCCATGGCGGCAAGCGCCAGGTCCGGATCCATCACCCCGACTCCCCGACGGGCGAGTTCGGTGTCCGCGCCCTCGGCCATGCCCTCTCCGGCCCACGCGCCGAAGGCCACGCAGGTCGCGGGTGCCCCACGGGCCGCCCGCCGCAGGGCCAGGCTCTCCAGCCGGGCGTTGGCGGCGGCGTAGGCGGCCTGTCCGGCACCGCCCCAGACGGCGGCGACCGACCCGAATAGTACGAAGGCGTCCAGGTCACCGCAGAGTTCGTCCAGGTTCTCGGCACCGGCCGCCTTGCCCGACTGAGCCGCCGCGAGGTCCTCCTCGGTGAGTTCGGACAGCCTTCCCAAGCCCCCGACGCCCGCGGCGTGCACCACGGCGTTCGGCGTGTACTGGGCCAGCAGCGCGGCGACGGCGTCCCGGTCGGCGAAGTCGCAGGAGACCACCGAGGTCTCCGCCCCCAGCTCCGTCAGCTCCGCGACCAGTTCGCCGGCACCCGGTGCGGCGGAACCGCGCCGGCCGGCCAGCACCAGTCGTGTGGCACCGCCGAGGGCCGCCCATCGGGCGACACGGGAGCCGAGCGCGCCCGTTCCGCCGGTGATCAGCACCGTGCCCCGGGGGCACCAGGGCGTGGTGGTGACCGGAGGCGCGCTGACCAGCCGCCGTGCGAGGGGTACGTCCCGGAGGGCGATCTGGTCCTCGGCGGTGACCCCGGAGAGGACCGCGACCAGTGGGGCGTCGCCGACCCCGGTGATGGGCAGGTCGATCAGCCCTCCCCACAGCGAGGGATGTTCCAGCGCGGCCACCCGGCCCAGCGCCCACAGGGCGTGGGCACCCGCCGCCGGGGGCTCCTCGCCCGGTAGCGCCACGGCACCACGGGTGGCGCACCACACGCGTGTGCCGGTGTCGGCCAGCGTCTGGACGAGGGCGAGTCCGGTGGCCACGGCGGTGTCCTCGGCCAGGCCGAGCAGTGACAGCACCCCCGCCCAGGGGCGGTCGGAGGAGGAACGCTCCACCAGTCGCCGGAGTTCGGCCGCCGCGTCGGCCTGGTCGATCACCTGGATGAGCGGGGTTCCGCCGCTGCGGCGGATCGCCTCGGCGCACTCGGCGGCGGTCTCCTCGTGTTCGAGGTGTGTCAGCACCAGCCAGCCGCCGACAAGGACCGGGTCCACAGGGACGGGGACGGGCTGCCACTCCTCCCGGTACCGCAGGCCTTGGGAGGAGTAGAGGTCGTGCCAGCCCGTGAGCTTCGACAGCGTGTCGTCGAGCCGCTCCCGGTCCTCGCCGGGGTCCACACCGAGCAGTCCGGCGACGGCGTCCCCGTCGCCGCCGCGCACCGCGGCCCAGAAGGCGTCATCGGTGCCCTGTCCGTCGACCCCGCCGGGGCCGGACGCGGGCAGTGGCCAGTACCTCTGGTGCTGGAAGGCGTAGGTGGGCAGGTCCACGACCTGACCGCCGAGACAGCCGAAGACCTCGCCCCAGTCGAACCCCACCCCGGCGACATGCGCCCCCGCGACCCCCGCGAACAGAGCACCCACACCATCAACACCCGAACGCTGCAAAGGCACAACAACCACCTCGGAATGCCCAGCCAGACACAACCCCACCTGCGCCGACAACACCCCGTCCGGACCCAGCTCCACAAACCGACCCACCCCACCGTCAAAAGCCCGGCGCACCGCATCCGCAAAGCGGACAGGCTCGCGGATCTGACCCACCCAGTAGGCAGGGGTGGCGATGTCACCCGGAGCGGTCGTCAGTACAGGGATCCGCGGAGCGTGATACGTCAACGACTCCGCCACCGCCGCGAACTCGGGCAGCATCGGCTCCATCAGGAACGAGTGGAACGCGTGCGAAACCGCCAGCCGCTTCACCCGCACACCCTCGCCGCGCAACCGCTCCTCCAGTACGGCGATCGCCTCCGCCCCACCGGACACCGTCACCGAAGCAGGCCCATTCACCGCGGCAAGGTCCACGCCCTCGGGCAGTGTCAGATCCTTCTCCGCCACCTCCACCGCCAGCATCGCGCCACCCTCGGGCAGCGCCTCCATCAACCGACCGCGCGCCGAGACCAGAACGCAGGCGTCCTCCAGCGACAACACCCCCGCACAATGCGCCGCCGCCAGCTCACCAATGGAGTGCCCCACCAGCACATCCGGGACCACACCCCACGACTCCACCAGCCGGAACAGCGCCACCTCCAACGCGAACAACCCCGCCTGCGCGAACACCGTCCGCCCCAACAGCACCGGATCGTCCCCGAACACCACCTCACGCAGCGAACGCCCGAGATCCACCCGCGCACACACCGCGTCGAACGCGTCCGCGAACACCGGGAACACCCCGTACAACTCCCGGCCCATCCCCAACCGCTGCGACCCCTGCCCCGAGAACAACAGCGCCGACCCGCCCGGACGAACCTCCCCACTCACCACACCCACACCCGGCACACCCTCGGCCAGCGCCCCCAGCCCGGCGATCAACTCGTCACGACCAGAACCCACCACCACCGCACGACACTCCAACGCCGCCCGCGTCGTCGCCAGCGACAACCCCACATCCACCGGAACCAACCCCGGCCGCGCCACAAGAAACCCACGCAACCGCCCAGCCTGAGCACGCAAAGAACGCTCATCCCGACCGGAAAGCACCCACAACCCAACAGACGACGAACAACCCAACCCACCGACCCCAGCCCCGGCCTCGGAAACCTCAGCCGGAACCGCCTCCAGCACAACGTGCGCGTTGGTGCCGCTGACGCCGAACGAGGAGACCCCGGCCCGGCGGGGCCGGCCGGTCTCCGGCCAGGGACGTGCCTCGGTGAGCAGCTCCACCGCACCCGCCGACCAGTCCACCTGAGGGGTGGGCGCGTCGATGTGCAGCGTCCCCGGGAGCACGCCCCGGCGGATCGCCTCCACCATCTTGATCACACCCGCCACCCCGGCGGCGGCCTGGGTGTGGCCGATGTTGGATTTGATCGAGCCCAGGTACAGGGGTTCCGCACGCTCCTGACCGTAGGTGGCCAGCAGCGCCTGCGCCTCGATCGGATCACCCAGGGTCGTACCGGTGCCGTGTGCCTCGACCGCGTCGACCTCGGCGGGTACGAGTGCCGCGCTCGCCAGAGCCTGGCGGATGACCCGCTGTTGGGCGGGTCCGTTGGGGGCGGTGAGACCGCTTGACGCGCCGTCGGAGTTGACCGCGCTGCCGCGCACGACGGCCAGCACCCGATGCCCGTTGCGCCGGGCGTCCGACAACCGCTCCACCAGGAGCACCCCGACGCCCTCGCCCCAGCCGGTGCCGTCGGCGGCGGCGGCGAAGGACTTGCAGCGGCCGTCGGCGGCACTGCCCTCTTCCAGGCCGAATCCCGCGAACATCATCGGCCCGGACATGATCGTGACCCCGCCGACCAGGGCGAGTTCGCACTCGCCGTCGCGCAGCGACCGGGCGGCGAGATGCAGTGCCACGAGGGACGAGGAGCAGGCCGTGTCCACGGTGACCGCCGGGCCCTGCAGTCCGAAGGTGTAGGCGATACGGCCGGAGAGGACGCTGCCGGCGTTGGCGGTGCCCAGGTAGCCGTCGAGCGCTTGGGGATCGACCACCGACGGATAGTCGTGGTACATCACACCGGCGAAGACGCCGGTGCGGCTGCCGCGCAGGGTGCGTACGTCGATGCCTGCCCGTTCGAACGCCTCCCAGGACGCTTCGAGGAGCTGCCGCTGCTGCGGATCGGTGGCGGCGGCTTCCCTCGGGCTGATGCCGAACAGCCCGGCGTCGAAGTCGCCGACGTCGTGGACGAATCCGCCGCGTGGCGCGGCTGACGTCCGTGCCGGGTCCCAGCCCCGGTCCGCGGGCAGCGGGCCGAGTGCGTCGGTGCCGGACTCGACCAGGTTCCACAGGTCTTCCGGGGAGCGGACGCCGCCGGGGTACCGGCAGGCCATGCCGACGATCGCGACGGGTTCGCGCGGCTGCTCCTCCAGTTCGCGTACGCGGCGGTTGGCGTCGCGCAGTTCCGTCGTGGCTCGCTTCAGATAGGCGACCAGTTTGTCCTGCTGGTTCCGGTCCGTGTCGCTCATGATCTGCTGTTCGCGTCCTCTCACGGCGTGTCGAACTCGGTGTCGAGCAGGTCGAAGACCTCATCGATCGAGGCGGAGTCCAGGTTCTCTTCCCGCCCGGTCCGCTCGCTCTTGCATCGGTCGGCCAGGGCCCGCAGCCGGGCCGCCACTTGGGCCCGGCCCTCCTCGTCGCCGTCCATGCGTGCCAGGCCGGCTTCCAGGCGGGCCAGTTCGGCCAGCAGTCTGTCGACCTCCCGTACCGGTTCGGGAGCCAGTTCGCCGCGGAGATAGCGGGCGAGTTCGGTGCAGTTGGGGTGGTCGAACACCAGCGTGGCAGGCAGTCGCAGTCCGGTGGACGCGGCCAGCCGGTTGCGCAGTTCGACGCCGGTCAGGGAGTCAAGGCCGAGTTCCAGGAAGCCCCGGTCGATGTCGATCGCCCCGGCGGTGGCGAAGCCGAGGGCGGCGGCCACCTGGCCGCGGACCAGGTCGAGCACGACGCGCCGCTGGTCGGCCTCGGGCACTCCGGAGAGCGCGGCCCGCAAGACCGCGGGGTCCGCCGAGCCGGCCTCCGTCCGCCGCTTCGGACGGGGAACGAGCGTCCTGAACAGCGGGGGCACCAGGTCGCGCCCCCGCAGGGCCGCCGGCCGGAACGCCATCGGGACCACCAGCGGCCGGTCGGCGGCACAGGCCGCCGAGAAGGCGGCCATGCCGTCCTCCGTGGTGAGCGTGCTCATGCCGGAGCGTGTCACCCGGCGTACGTCGGCCTCGGTGAGTGTCCCGGTCAGTCCGGTGCGTTCGGCCCAGGGGCCCCAGGCGAGCGACACGGCGGGCAGCCCCAGCCGGCGGCGGTGCGCGGCGAAGGCGTCCAGGAACACGTTGGCCGCCGCGTAGTTGGCCTGCCCCGCTCCGCCGAGGACACCGGCCGCGGAGGAGAACAGCGCGAACGCCGTGAGTTCCGCGTCCCGGGTCAGCTCGTGCAGGTTGACCGCCCCTCGTACCTTGGGCCCGAGTACCCGCGCGACGCTCTCGTCCGTCATGTGGGTGAGTACGCCGTCGTCCAGGACGGCGGCGGTGTGCACCACGGCGGTCAGCGGGTGCCGCGCGGGGATCCGGGCCAGGGTGTCGGCGAGTGCCTCGCGGTCGGCGACGTCGCAGGCCGCCACGGTCGCCCGGGCTCCGAGGCCGGCCAGTTCCGCGACCAGTTCGTCGGCGCCGGGGGCGGCCGGGCCGCTGCGGCTGATCAGCAGCAGGTGCCGCACCCCGTGGTGTCGCACCAGGTGCCGGGCGAGGGCGCTGCCGAGGGTGCCGGTGGCACCGGTGACGAGTACGGTGCCGTCGGCGGTCTCCAGGCCGGTGTGCGGTGCCGGTTCCGGTGCGTCGGCGCGTCCTCCGGGTACGGGCATCCGGACCAGCCGGGGCGCGAGGACCAGCCCGCCGCGTACGGCGACCTCGGTCTCCCCCGCCTCCAGTGCGGCGGTGACGGCCCGGTGCAGCAGCGCGGGGTCCGGCTCGGCCGCCGGGTCGAGGTCGACCAGCAGGAACCGGCCGGGGTGCTCGGCCTGCCCGGAGCGCATCAGGCCGCGTACGGGCGCGTTGACCAGGTCCGTCAGGTCGTCGTCGGCCGTGGCGACCGCGCCTCGGGTGACCACTGCCAGGGTCTGCGCGGTGTGCTGCTCGTCGGCGATCCGGTCACGGATCAGGCCGAGAGCGCGGGTGACGGCCTTCTCCACGGCGTCGGCCGTGTCGGATCCGGTGCCGGTGCCTGGGTCGACGAACGGCGCGAGGACGATGTCGGCCTCCTCGGGCTCCGTGTCCCCGAACGCCCCGCCCAGCCAGGTGCCGTCCCCGAGCAGCGCGAGCCGGCCGGAAGCGGCGGCGGGGATCGGTACCTCGGTCCCCCAGTCCACGTGCAGGAGCGTGTCGGCCAGACCATGGCGGACAGCGGCCAGCTCGGCACCCGCCGGCCGTGCCACCAGGGCTCCCACTCCGCCGGCCGGGGTTCCGGTGTCGTCGAAGAGTTCGAGGCCGACGCCGTCGCCGGACTCGGTGAGCCGTACGCGCAGTGTCACGGCCCCGGTGGCGGACAGTGTCACCTCCCGCCACATGAAGGGGAGGTCGGCGGTACGGCCCGCGTCGGCTTCGGCACCGTCGCGCAGACGGCGCAGCAGGCCGATGCCGTGCAGAGCCGCGTCGAACAGCGCCGGGTGCAGGAGGAAGCCCTTGTCGGACGCCTCGTCGGGCAGGCGCACCTCGGCGAAGAGTTCGTCACCGCGGTGCCAGGCTCCGGTGAGGGCCCGGAAGGCGGGGCCGTAGCTGTAGCCCGCGTCGGCGATGGCCTCGTAGAAGCCGGTGAGTTCGACCGGTTCGGCACCGGGCGGTGGCCAGGCGGTGAGCGAGTGGGCGGCGGACACGGCGGGGGCGGGCGCGAGGGTGCCGGTGGCGTGCCGGACCCAGGGGGCGTCCCCGAGGTCGGCGTCGCGGGCGTGGACGGACACCTCCCGGCGGCCTGTCTCGCCGGGAGCGCCGACCGTGAGCTGTACCTCCACGGCGTGGTTCTCGCCCAGCACCAGTGGTGCGCCCAGGGCGAGTTCCTCCAGCAGCGGGGCGTCCACCCGGGCCCCGGCGTGCAGGGCCATCTCCGCGAAGGCGGTGCCCGGCAGCAGGACGGTGCCGAGCACGGCGTGGTCGGCCAACCAGGGGTGGGTGCGCAGGGACAGCCGCCCGGTGAAGACGGTGCTCGCGCCGTCGGCGAGCGTCAGTGTGGCGGTCAGCAGCGGGTGCCCGGTGCTGCTCAGGCCTGCCGCGCCGAGGTCGCCGACGCCCGGCGACGCGGTGTCGAGCCAGTACCGCTCTCGCTGGAAGGCGTACACCGGCAGCGGGACGGTCCGCACCGGCAGCCCGGCGAGGGGCGTGGTGAGATCGGCCGCGCCCCCGTGGGTGTGGAGTTCGGCGACGGAGAGGAGGAAGCGTTCCATGCCTCCGTGGTCGCGGCGGAGCGTGCCGAGCACGGTGACCTCTCCCGGGCTGAGGTCGGGGATGTCGTCGAGGATCTCGCCGAGCGAGGGCGCGAGGACGGGGTGCGGACCGATCTCCACCAGGAACCGGGCCCCCTGTTCGATCAGTCCCCGCACGCCCCGGTCCAGGTCGACGGGGGTGCAGAGGTTTCGCTGCCAGTAGGCGGCGTCGAGGAGTCCGCCGTCCGTCCGCTCTCCGGTGACCGTGGAGTGGAACGGGATGCCGCCCGTCCTGGGGCTGAGGCCGGTGAGCAGTTCCGCCAGTTCCCGGGCCGCGGGCTCGACCTGGGCACAGTGGGAGGAGAAGTCCACCCGGATGCGTTTCGCGCGGACGCCGTCCTCCTCGCAGGTAACGAGGAACTCGCCCAGTGCCTCGCGTTCCCCGGCGACGACGGTCCACGCCGGGCTGTTGATCCCGGCCAGGGAGAGCCGGGTGTCCCAGGGCTTCAGCAGCTCGCGGGTCTTCTCGGCCGGCAGGGCGACGGATGCCATGCCGCCGATGCCGGCCAGCGGGAGGAGCGCCTTGCCGCGCAGGGCGACGACCCGGGCCGCCTCGGCGCGCGAGAGCGCGCCGGAGACGTAGGCGGCGGCGATCTCGCCCTGCGAGTGGCCGAGGACCATGTCGGGTTCGACGCCGTGCTCGCGCCAGAGTGCGACGAGTGCCGCGGTCACGGCGAACAGCACGACCGGTGCCACGTCGACCCGGTCCAGTGGCGGCGCGCCGTCGGTGCCGCGCAGCACGTCGATCGGCGACCAGTCCAGGTGGTGGGCGAACTCCTCGCCGCACGCGTACAGCTCGGCGGCGAAGACTTCGGAGGTCGCCAGCAGTTCGACGGCCATGCCTTCCCACTGGCCGCCCTGCCCGGGGAAGACGAAGGCGATCTTTCCGGGTCGCTCGACGCCCTGGACCAGGTGTGGTGCGGCCTCGCCGCGGGCGAGGGCGAGGAGGGCGGCCCGGCGGTCGTCGTCGGTGGCGGCGACCACGGCGGCGCGGTGTCCGAGCAGGGCACGGGTGGCGGTCAGCGAGTGGGCGAGGTCGGCGGGGTGGGCGGCGGGTGCGGTGTCCAGGTGTTCGAGGAGCCGCAGGGCTTGGCCCCGGAGCGCTTCCGCGCCGCGGGCGGACAGCGTCCAGGGGGCCACCACGCCGGCGAGTTCGGGAGACCGGTCGGGCTCGGGCTCGGGGGTACGGTCGGCCTCGGGGGCGCGCTCGGGGTCCTGGACGGGCGCGGGCTGTTCCACGTACTGCTCCAGCACCAGGTGGGCGTTGGTGCCGCTGCCGCCGAAGGAGGACACGCCGGCCCGCCGGGGGCGCCCGTCGGTGTCGGGCCAGGGGGTGGTCTCCGTCAGCAGCTTGACCGCGCCCGTCGACCAGTCGACGTGCGGGGTCGGTGCGTCGATGTGCAGGGTCCGGGGCAGGACCCCCTCGCGCAGCGCCATGACCGTCTTGATGACGCCGCCGACGCCGGCCGCCGACTGGGTGTGACCGATGTTGGACTTCACCGAGCCGAGCCACAGCGGCCGGTCCTCGGCGCGGTTCTGGCCGTACGTCGCCAGGATCGACTGTGCCTCGATGGGGTCGCCGAGGGTGGTGCCCGTGCCGTGCGCCTCGACGGTGTCGACGTCGGCGGCCTCCAGACCGGAGTTGGCCAGCGCCTGGCGGATGACTTTCTGCTGGGCGCGGCCGTTCGGTGCCGTGAGGCCGTTGGACGCGCCGTCCTGGTTGACGGCGGTGCCGCGGATCAGCGCGAGGACCGGGTGTCCGTTGCGCAGCGCGTCCGAGAGGCGCTCCACCAGGATCATGCCGACCCCCTCGCCCCAGCCGGTGCCGTCGGCCGCCGCGGCGAACGGTTTGCACCGGCCGTCGGCGGCGAGGCCGCGCTGTCGGCTGAACTCGGTGAAGGAGGCGGGGGTGGCCAGGACGGCGGCGCCGCCCGCGACCGCCAGGTCGCATTCGTTGTTCCGCAGCGCCTGGCAGGCGAGGTGGATGGCGACGGCGGAGGACGAGCAGGCCGTGTCGACGGTGGCGGCGGGCCCTTCGAGGCCGAAGGTGTAGGAGATGCGGCCGGACGCGGCCGCGGTGCCGGTGCCGGCGAGGAAGAAGCCTTCGGCCTCGTTGCCCGGCTGCTGGGCCCCGATGCCGTAGCCGACGAACGAGGTGCCGACGAAGACGCCCGTCTGGGTGCCCCGCAGGGACGACGGGTCGATCGTGGCCCGTTCCATGGCCTCCCAGGTCGCCTCCAGCAGCAGCCGCTGCTGCGGGTCGGTGGCCACCGCCTCGCGGGGGCTGATGCCGAAGAGGGACGCGTCGAAGTGGGAGGCGTCCCTGAGGAACGCGCCCTCCTTGACGTAGGAGGTGCCGGGGTGGTCGGGGTCGGGGTCGTAGAGGTTGTCCGTGTCCCAGCCGCGGTCCTGCGGGAAGGGGCCCATGGCGTCGGTGCCCTCCAGCACGAGCCGCCACAGGTCCTCGGGCGAGTCCACACCGCCGGCGTACCGGCAGCTCATGCCGATCACGGCCAGCGGCTCGTCCGCGGCGGTGCCCGCGGCCCGGGCCGCAGTGCCCTGGGCCGGGTCCTGCTCGCCGAGGATCTCGGCGAGGAGGTGGTCCGCCAGATCGGCGGGGGTGGGGTGGTCGAACACCAGGGTGGGCGGCAGTTTGCGGCCCGTGGCGGTCTGGAGGCGGTTGCGCATGTCGACGGCCATCAGCGAGTCGAAGCCCAGGTCCCGGAAGGCACGGCCGGCCTCGATCGCGGTGGAGTCGGCGTAGCCGAGCGTGGCGGCGGCGTGCTCCCGTACGAGGTCGAGCAGGTGCTGGGTCCGCTGCGGGCCGGTCAGCTCGACGAGCCGGTCGTACAGTTCGTCGGTCTCGCCGGGGTGGCCGGGCGGGGTGTCGGAGGTTTCGAGCGCGGCCCGGGCCTCGGGGATGTCCATGATCAGCGGGCGGGTGCGGGCCGCCGTGTAGCCGGGTGCGAAGCGTGCCCAGTCGATGTCGGCGACGGTCAGGCAGGTCTCGTCGGCGTCCAGCGCCCGGTCGAGCGCTTCGAGGGCGAGGCGCGGATCCATCGCGTGCAGCCCGCGCCGGCCGAGTTCCGCGGCGGCCCGCTCGTCGTCGGCCATGCCGCCCCCGGCCCAGCCGCCCCAGGCGACGGCGGTGGCCGCCAGTCCCCGGGACCGGCGGTCCTGGGCCAAGGCGTCGAGTACGGCGTTGCCTGCCGCGTAGGCGGCCTGGCCCGCGCCGCCCCAGACGCCCGCGCCGGAGGAGAAGAGCACGAAGGTGCCGACGTCACCGGCGAGTTCGTCCAGGTGCCGTGCGCCCTCGGTCTTGGCCGCGGTCACCGCGGCGAGTTCGCTCTCCTCGCAGTCGGCGAGCGCGGTCGCCTGCGCGACACCGGCGGCGTGGATCACCGTGTCGGCGGGGTGCTCGGCGAGCAGCGCGGCGAGCTGGTTCCGGTCGGTGACGTCGCATGCGGCGACGATCGTCTCGACGCCTCGCGCGGTGAGTTCGGCGGCCAGCTCCCGGGCGGCGGGGGTGTCCGGGCCGCGGCGGCCGGTGAGGACGAGCTTGCGTGCGCCCCGGGCGGCCATGTGGTGGGCGAGGTGGCGTCCGACGCCTCCGGTGCCGCCGGTGATCAGCACGGTCGAACCGGGCTGCCAGGACCGGACCGGTGTGGTCCGCGGGGCGCGGACCATGCGGCGGGCGAAGACTCCGGCGGGGCGGAGCGCCAGTTGGTCCTCCGTGCCGGAGTCCCCGAAGTCCTCGGGCCGCCGCGCGAGCAGCCGCAGCAGCTTGTTCAGGACCCGGTCGTCCGGCTGCTCCGGCAGGTCGATGAGGCCGCCCCAGCAGTCGGGCCGCTCCAGAGCGGCCACCAGGCCGAGTCCCCAGGTGGCGGCCTGCGCGATGTCCCGTACCGGGTCCGTGCGGCCGACGGAGACCGCGCCGCTGGTGACGAGGTGGAGCGGGAGCGGGTCCGGGCGGGCGGTCACGGTGCGCAGCAGGGCGAGGTTCCCCGCGGCTCCGACGCTGACGCCCGGGTGGAGGGGATGGGGGCGGGAGTCGAGGGCGAGCAGCGAGATCACTCCGGACAGCGGCTGTTGTCCGGACGGTTCCTCGGGCGGTTCGGCGCTCACACGGGCCCGGCCGCCCGCCTGGTTCACCAGCGCGGCGAGCCGGCCGGCCAGTTCTTCCTGCTCCTCGCGGGCGAGGATCGCCCAGGTGCCGGTCAGCGCGGGCCGGCCGGGTCCGGTGAGGGGGGTGTGTTTCCACTCGACCCGGTAGCGCCAGCCGTCCACGGTGGACCGGTCGTGGGAGCGCCGCCGCCAGGCGGCGAGCGCGGGCAGTGCGGGGGCGAGGGCGTCGGTGCCCAGGGATTCGGCGAGCGTCTGGGCGTCGCCGCCCTCCACCGCCGCCCAGAAGCGGCTTTCCTCGGCCGTAGCGCCCTGGGTGGGGTCGGCTGTCTCCTCGGGGAGGGGCTCCCACCAGTAGCGGTCCCGCTGGAAGGGGTAGGTGGGCAGGTCGACGGTGCTGCCGCGGGAGGCCCAGGAGGGGTCGGTGCCCCGGACGAACGCTTCGGCGAGCGAGACGGAGAACCGTTTGAGTCCGCCTTCCTGGCGGCGCAGCGAGGCCAGCAGCACGGGGTCGGGCGCGCCGGCGTCCTCCGCGGTCTCCTGTACGGCTCCGGCGAGTGCCGGGTGGGGGCTGCACTCGATGAAGACGCCGAATCCGTCGGCGAGCAGTGCGCGGGTGGCCGGGGCGAACTGCACGGTCTGGCGCATGTTGCGGTACCAGTACTCCGCGTCCAGCCCGGTGGTGTCGAGCAGTCCGCCGGTGACCGTGGAGTAGAAGGGGATACGGGAGGCGCGGGGCCGTACGGGGGCCAGTGCGGCGAGCGCCTCCTCGCGCAGCGGATCGACGACGGACGAGTGCGCCGCGCCCTTGATCCGGAGCTTGCGGCACCGTATGCCTTCGGCCTCCAGTTCGGCGAGGAGTTCGTCCAGCGGTGCCTCGTCGCCCGCGACGGAGACGGACGACACTCCGTTGACGGCGGCGATGTTGAGGGCGTCGCCCCAGCGTTCGAGCCGTGCCAGCGCCTCCCGCGCGGGCAGCGAGACCGAGGCCACCGCGCCCTGGCCGACCACCCGGGACAGCAGGCGGCTGCGGTGGGTGACGACCCGTGCGGCGTCCTCCAGGGACAGTGCGCCGGCGAGGTGGGCGGCGGCGATCTCGCCCTGCGAGTGGCCGATCACCGCCTCGGGCTCGACGCCGTGCTCGCGCCAGAGCCCGGCGAGGGCCACCATCGTCGCGAACAGCACGGGCTGGATGACGTCGACCCGTTCCATGTTCCCGGCACCGGGCAGGCCGCGCAGGGTGTCCTCGACCGACCAGTCGAGGTGCTCCTCCAGTGCCTGCGCACAGGTCCGCAGCGTGTTCCGGAAGGTCGCGGACTCCTCCAGCAGCCGGTCGGCCATGCCGGGCCACTGCGAGCCCTGGCCGGGAAGCACGAACGCCACCCGGCCGGTCCGGCCCGCTGTCCCCGTCACCAGTCCCGGCGTGGGGACGCCCTCGGCGAACGCGGTCAGCTGGGCGTGGTGGTCGGGGCCGAGGAGGGCGGCGCGGTGTTCGAAGCGGGAGCGGGTGGCGGCCAGGGAGTGGGCCACGTCGTGGCCGGCGAGCGCGGGGCCGGCGTCGAGGCGGTCGGCGAGCCGCCGTGCCTGGGCGCGCAGGGCCGCGGGGGTACGGGCGGAGAGCAGCCAGGGCAGTTCGGCCGCCGGACTCGCCTCGGCCGCGGACGTGTCGCGGGCCGGCTCGGGGACGGCCTGTTCGAGGATGGTGTGGGCGTTGGTCCCGCTCATGCCGAACGACGAGACGGCGGCGCGGCGCGGGCGGCCCGTGTCCGACCACTCCGTCTGCCGGGTCAGCAGCCGGACCCCGCCGCCGTCCCAGTCCACGTGCCGGGTGGGCTCGGTGATGTGGAGGGAGCGCGGCAGGACGCCGTGGCGCAGGGCCATCACCATCTTGATGATCCCGGCGACGCCGGCGGCCGACTGGGTGTGGCCGATGTTGGACTTCAGCGACCCCAGCCACAGCGGCTGTTCCTCGTCGCGGCCGTGCCCGTACGTGGCCATCAGGGCCTGGACCTCGATGGGGTCGCCGAGTTCGGTGCCGGTGCCGTGCGCCTCGACCGCGTCCACGTCGGCGGTCTCCAGGCCCGCGTCGGCGAGCGCCGCCCGGATGACCCGCTGCTGGGCGGGGCCGTGGGGGGCGGTGAGGCCGTTGGACGCGCCGTCCTGGTTGACCGCGCTGCCGCGCACCACGGCCAGGACCGGGTGCCCGTTGCGGCGCGCGTCGGAGAGCCGCTCGACCAGGAGCATCCCGACGCCTTCGCCCCAGCCGGTGCCTTCGGCGTCGGAGGAGAAGGCACGGCAGCGACCGCCGGGCGCGAGCGCGCCGCCCTGCGCGGCGTCGGTGAACATGCCCGGTACCGACATGACGGTGGCACCGCCGGCGAGCGCCATCGCGCACTCTCCGCGCCGCAGTGCTCCGATGGCCAGGTGCAGCGCCACCAGCGACGACGAGCACGCGGTGTCCACGGTCACCGCCGGGCCCTCCAGCCCGAACGTGTAGGCCAGCCGGCCGGAGACGACGCTCGTCGCGGTGCCGGTGAGGACGTGCGGGCGGGAGCCGTCGGGCACGTCGAACCGGCCGAGGCCGTATCCGGAGGTGGCGGTGCCGACGTACACGCCGGTGGAACTGGCGCGCAGCTCCGCCGGATCGACGCCGGCCCGTTCGAAGGCCTCCCAGGAGGTCTCCAGCAGCAGCCGCTGCTGCGGGTCCATCGCCAGCGCCTCACGGGGCGAGATGCCGAAGAACGCGGGGTCGAAGCCGGCGGCGTCGTGGAGGAAGCCGCCCTCGAAGGTACGCCTGTCCTCGGACTCCCCGGTCTCGCCGTAGATGCGGGCGAGGTCCCAGGCCCGGTCGGTGGGGAAGTCGCCGACGGCGTCGGTCCCGTCGGCGACGAGCCGCCACAGCGCCTCGGGGGTGTCGGCACCGCCGGGGAAGCGGCAGGCCATGGCGACGATCGCGATGGGGTCGCCGGCGGTGGTGCCGCTGGTGGCGGCGGTGGTGGCGGGGGCGGGCGCGGCGAGGTCGCCGAGGACCTCCGTGACGAGATGGGTGGCGAGTGCCTCGGGGGTGGGGTGGTCGAAGACGAGTGTCGCGGGCAGTCTGCGGCCGGTCGTCTGGCCGATACGGTTGCGCAGCTCCACCGAGGTCAGGGAGTCGAAGCCGAGGTCCTTGAACGGCCGTGTCGGGTCCACCGCGTTCGGCGAGGCGAAGCCGAGTACCGACGCGACCTGGCCGCGGACCAGTTCGAGGGCGGTGTGGATCCTGTCCTGCGCGGGCAGCAGGCGCAGCCGCTCGGCGAGGCCGCCCGGGGCGACGGAGCGGTCGGCGATCCGCCGTGCGGGTCGGACCAGTCCGTGCAGCAGCGGGGGCGGCGTGGCCGGGGAGGCGGCGAGGCGGGCGGTGTCCAGCACGGTGGGCAGCAGGGCCGGGCCGGGCAGTGCCAGGGCGGTCGCCAGCAGGCCGAGGCCGTGCTCGGGGCTCAGCGGGGGGAATCCGGAGCGGCTGATACGGGCCGCCTCGGCCTCGGTGAGCGCGTCGGCCATGCCGCCGACGCCGGTCCAGGGGCCCCAGGCGAGGGACAGCGCGGGCAGTCCGCGGGCGTGCCGGTGCCGGGCGAGGGCGTCCAGGTAGGCGTTGGCCGCCGCGTAGTTGCCCTGCCCGGGGCTGCCGAGGGTCCCGGACATCGAGGAGTACATGACGAACGCGGCCAGGTCGGCGTCGGCCGTCGCCTCGTGCAGGGCCGCCGCCGCGGTCTTGGGCGCGAGGACGGCCTTGAGCCGGTCCTCGGTGAGCGACTCGACCAGGCCGTCGTCGAGGATGCCGGCCGCGTGCACCACGGCGGTGAGCGGGTGCCGCCGCGGGACTCGGTCGAGCAGGGCTTTCAGTGCCGTGGGGTCGGTGATGTCGCAGGCCGCGACGGTGACCTCGGCTCCCAGGGCGGTCAGTTCGGCGCTCAGTTCGCCGACGCCGTCGGCCTGGGCTCCCCGTCGTCCGACCAGCAGCAGGTGGCGTACGCCGTGTTCGGTGACCAGGTGCCGGGCGGTGAGGGCGCCGAGCGCCCCCGTACCGCCGGTCACCAGCACCGTTCCCTCCGCGTTCCACGCACCCGGGACCGTCAGCACGACCTTGCCCACGTGCCGGGCCAGGCTCACGAAGCGGAACGCCTCAGGTGCCCGCCGCACGTCGAAGGCCCGCACCGGCGGCAGTACCAGCGTCCCGGCCGCGAACAGTCCCAGGATCTCGGCCAGGATCTCCCCGATCCGCTCGGGTCCCGCCTCCTGGAGGTCGAACGCGCGGTAACGACGCCCGGCGAACGCGTCCGGCTCGCGCAGGTCCGCCTTGCCCATCTCGACGAAGCGTCCGCCGGGGGCCAGCAGCCGTGCCGAGGCGTCGACGAACTCGCCCGCCAGCGCGTTGAGGACGACGTCCACACCACGCCCACCGGTACGCTCCGCGAAGACCGCCTCGAAACCCAGGTCCCGCGAGGACGCGAGACGGCCCTCGTCCAGCCCGGTCGCCGCCCACTTCACCCGCGACGCCGTCCCGTACACCTCCGCACCCAGATGACGGGCCAACTGCACCGCCGCCATCCCCACGCCACCGGCCGCCGCGTGCACCAGCACCGACTCACCCGCCGACAACCCCGCCAGATCCACCAATCCGTAGTACGCCGTCACGAAGGCGATCGGCACCGCCGCGGCCTGCGCGAAGTTCCAGCCGTGCGGCACCTGGGCCACGAGCCGCTCGTCGGTCACCGCCAGCGGGCCCATCGCGCCGTCGAAGAACCCCATCACCCGGTCCCCCACCGCGCAGCGGGACACTCCGGGGCCGGTCTCCACCACCACGCCGGCGGCTTCGCCTCCCACCAGCACCTCGCCCGGGTACATTCCCAGCACATTCAGCACGTCGCGGAAGTTCACCCCCGCCGCGCGCACCGCGACCCGGACCTGACCCGGCTCCAGCTCCCGCGCCGCGTCGGGTGCCGCGAGCAGCGCCATGTTCTCCACCGCGCCGCGCTCCGGCACTCCCACCCGCCACGCCCCGCCGGGGGGCGGTACGAGTCCGCGGTCCGCCGCCGTCAGGCGTGCCGCGAGCACGGTTTCCCCGCGTACGGCGGTCTGCGGGTCACCGGACATGACGCACAGGGCGAGCGCCCGGGCGGTGTCGCCGGCCGGGGTGTCCAGATCGACCAGGAGGATCCGGCCGGGGTGCTCGGACTGCGCCGAGCGCACCAGACCCCATACGGCGGCCCCCGCCACATCGGGCACGGTGTCGGCGGGGTCCGCCTGCACCGCGCCGCGGGTGGCGACGATCAGGCTGCTGCCCGCGTACCGCTCGTCGCCGAGCCAGGAGCGCAGCTGTCCGAGCACCTCGGTGGTGCGGGCGAGTACGGCCTGTGCGTCGGTGGGGGTGTGGTGCGCGTCCGGGCAGGCGGACAGCACCAGATGGGTGGGGATCCGGCCGCTGTCGGCGAGGCCGTTGAGCGTGCCCGTCCGGTCGACGAGCGGCTCGCCGCCCCCGAACTGCGCGCACTCTCCGGGCCCGGGGCCGGCCGCCGGGACCGGGGTCCACTCCAGCCGGTAGAGGTCGTCGGGGTGTCGCGCCTCGTCGGTGAGGTCCGGTGCGGGCCGGGTGACGACACGCTCCACGGTGACGACCGGGCTGCCTGCCGGGTCGACCGCCCGTACCCGGAGGCCGTCGCCGTCGTCCGCGGGCGAGACCCGGGCACGCAGGAGGGTCGCCCCGGATGCCCAGAGCGTCACCCCGGACCAGGAGAAGGGCAGGCCCGTCGTGGTGCCGTCGCCCTGTACGGCGGCCGACTGGAGCGCGGCGTCGAGCAGGGCCGGGTGCAGTCCAAAGCCGGTGGCGGCGTTCTCCGGCAGGGTGAGTTCGGCGAAGACGTCCGCGCCACGCGTCCACACGGCGGATACGCCGCGGAACAGCTCGCCGTACTCCAGTCCGGCGGTCGTGAGCCGCTCGTAGAGCGCGGCCGGGTCGGTGGGTTCGGCGTCCTGGGGCGGCCATACGCCGATGAGTTCGGGGTCCTCGGTGACGGTCCGGGGCCGGGGGGCGAGGACTCCGGTGGCGTTCCGGGTCCAGGGACGGTCCGGCCAGCCGTCGAACGAGCCCCCGTCCTCGCGCCGGGAGTGCACGGTGAGGGTTCGTCTGCCCTCGTCGTCGGCCGCGCCCACGGCCAGCTGCACCTGTACGGCGCCGTCCTCGGGCACGATCAGCGGCGTTTCCAGGACCAGCTCGTCCAGCCGCTCGGTCCGCGCCTGCTCACCGGCTCGCACCGCGAGATCGACGAACGCGGTGCCGGGCACCACGATCCGGCCGTGCACCCGGTGCTGTGCCAGCCACGGCTGGGCGGCTGTGGAGATCCGGGCGGTGAAGAGGTATCCGTCGTCCTTCGCGAGCGCGACACCCGCGCCCAGCAGCGGGTGATCGGTGACGCCGAGGCCGGCGGACGCGACATCGCCCGCCCAGGAGACGCCGGAGGGCCAGTAGTGGTCGGCGGCGAAGGCGTACAGGGGCAGCGGGATGCGCCGGCCGCCACCGGGCGCGAACACGGCGGACCGGTCGAGATCCGCACCGCGCGCGTGGACACACGCGAGGGCGCGCAGCAGTGTGGGGTGCTCGTCGTGGCCGGAGCGCAGGGCGGGAACGGCGGTCACGTCCTCGGCGAGGTGCGGGACGAGGGCGGAGAGCACAGCGTCCGGGCCGAGTTCGAGGAACACGCCGGCACCGGCGTCATGGGCCTGACGCACCGCGTCGGCGAAGCGGACGGGTTCACGGATCTGCCCCACCCAGTAGGCGGGGGTGGCGATGTCACCGGGCGCGGTGGTGCGGACGGGGATTCGCGGGGCGTGGTACGTCAACGACTCCGCGACCGCCGCGAACTCGGGCAGCATCGGCTCCATCAGACGGGAGTGGAACGCGTGCGAAACGGCCAGCCGCTTCACCCGCACACCCTCGCCGCGCAACCGCTCCTCCAGTACGGCGATCGCCTCCGCCCCACCGGACACCGTCACCGAAGCGGGCCCATTCACCGCGGCAAGGTCCACGCCCTCGGGCAGTGTCAGATCCTTCTCCGCCACCTCCACCGCCAGCATCGCGCCACCCTCGGGCAGCGCGTCCATCAACCGACCGCGTGCCGACACCAGAACGCAGGCGTCCTCCAGCGACAACACCCCCGCACAATGCGCCGCCGCCAGCTCACCAATGGAGTGCCCCACCAGAACATCCGGGACCACGCCCCACGACTCCACCAGCCGGAACAGCGCCACCTCCAACGCGAACAACCCCGCCTGCGCGAACACCGTCCGCCCCAGCAAACCCGCGTCCTCGCCGAACACCACCTCACGCAACGAACGCCCGAGATCCACCCGAGCACACACCGCGTCGAACGCGTCCGCGAACACCGGGAACACCCCGTACAACTCCCGGCCCATCCCCAACCGCTGCGACCCCTGCCCCGAGAACAACAGCGCCAAGCCACCCGGCGCGGTCTTGTCGCGCACCACCGACGGCACGTCCTCGCCCTCGGCCAGTGCCCGCAGCCCGGCCAGCAGTTCCTCCCGGCTCTCACCGAGCACCACGGCCCGGTGCTCCAGCGCCGCGCGCCCCGTCGCCAGCGAGTGGCCGACATCGGCCGGGTGCGCCTGGGCGGCCACCGGCAGCAGTCGCTCCGCCTGGCGGCGCAGCGCGTCGGCGGAGCGGCCGGAGAGCGGCCACGCCGACCGTCCGTCCTCGGTACCCGTGCTGGTCGCCGTCCGGTCGGCGCTCGTGTCGGGGGCCTCCTCGATGATGATGTGGCCGTTGGTGCCGCTCACCCCGAACGACGACACACCCGCCCGGCGCGGGCGCTCGCCCCGGGACCAGGGCCGTTTCTCGGTCAGGAGTTCCACCGCGCCCGCGGACCAGTCCACCTGTGCGGACGGCTCGTTTACGTGCAGTGTCCGGGGCAGCTGCTCGTGCCGCAGCGCCATGACCGTCTTGATGACGCCGGCGACACCGGCCGCGGCCTGTGCGTGCCCGATGTTGGACTTGACCGAGCCGAGCAGCAGCGGGCGGTCCGCGGGCCGGTCCTGGCCGTAGGCGGCGAGCAGCGCCTGCGCCTCGATCGGGTCGCCCAGCCTCGTACCGGTGCCGTGTGCCTCGACCATGTCCACGTCGGACGCGGAGAGGCGGGCGTCGGCGAGCGCCTGGAGGATGACGCGCTGCTGGGAGGGGCCGTTGGGGGCGGTGAGCCCGTTGGACGCGCCGTCCTGGTTGACCGCGCTGCCGCGTATCACCGCGAGCACCTCGTGGCCGTTGCGTACGGCGTCGGACAGCCGCTCGACCAGCAGGACGCCGACGCCCTCGGACCAGCCGGTGCCGTCGGCGTCCGCCGAGAAGGACTTGCAGCGGCCGTCGGCGGCCAGCCCGCGCTGTCGGGTGAACTCGGTGAAGACGCCGGGTGTGGCCATGACCGTGACGCCGCCGGCGAGCGCGAGAGTGCTCTCGCCGCTGCGCAGCGACCGGCAGGCCAGGTGCAGGGCGACCAGGGACGACGAGCACGCCGTGTCCAGGGTCACCGCCGGGCCCTCCAGCCCGAGGGTGTAGGCGACCCGGCCGGAGATCACGGCGGTCGCGCCGCCGGTCAGCTGGTGGCCCACGGAACTCGGTTCGTTCGCCAGCAGCCGCAGATAGCCCTGGTCGTTGCCGCCCGCGAACACCCCGGTGCGGGTGCCGCGGACCGACTGGGGGTCGATGCCCGCGTGCTCGAACGCCTCCCAGGCCGCCCGGAGCAGCAGTCGCTGCTGGGGGTCCATCGCCAGCGCCTCACGGGGGGAGACGCCGAAGAAGCCGGCGTCGAACCCGGTGGCGTCGTGGACGAATCCGCCCTGGCGGGCGGAGCTGTGTCCCTCGCCGTCCGGGTCGCCGTCGAAGAGCCGGGCCAGGTCCCAGCCCCGGTCCTGGGGGAATCCGGAGATCGCGTCCTGTTCCCCGGCCACCAGACGCCACAGGTCCTCGGGCGTGTGGACACCGCCCGGGTAGCGGCAGCTCATACCGATGATCGCGATCGGCTCCTGGTCGGCGGCCTCCCGGTCGCGCAGCCTCTGCTTCGTCCTGCGCAGATCGATCGTGACCAGCTTGAGGTAGTCCCGGAGTGTCTCGTCCTCTGCCATGTGTCAGTGCCTCCCAGGCTCCCGCTCGGCCACGGTCCACCCGAAGCCGCCATGCAGCGGGTGCCGTGTCCAGCACATCCGCACATCCGCGTCCGCACGCTATGGACGCCTCGTGAAGGCGGACAACCCCTATGGGTCGAGGCCGCCCCTTATCTCGCGCGACCACGCGGCGGCCGGGCCGCGGCCCGGCCGCGCCTGGTCAACTGTCGTTAATCAGCGCAGGTCGACGGGGAACTGAAGCATTCCGCGGACGATGAAGGAGCCGCGTCTGCGCACCGGCCCGGCCCGGCGGATCCCGGGGAGCCGGGCGGCGAGGGCGGCCAGCGCGGTCTCCGCCTCCATACGGGCCAGCGCGGCGCCGAGGCAGAAGTGGATGCCCGCCGAGAAGGCCAGGTTCTCCGGTCCCGGGTCCCGTGTGATGTCGAACCTCGCGGGGTCGGGATAGACCTCCGGGTCGCGGTTGGCCCCGCCCGCGCAGATCGCCACTTCCTCGCCCGCGGCGATCGACCGGCCCTCCAGCCGGAGGTCGGTGTGCGCGATGCGGCGGTACTGCTGCACGGAGGGGTCGTAGCGCAGGGTCTCGCGTACGGCCGAGGCCGCCAGCGAGGGGTCGGCGATCAGCATGTCCCACTGCTCGGGGTGTTCGAGGAGGGCCAGCAGCCCGTTGCCGATCAGGTTGACGGTGGTCTCCGTACCGGCCAGCGGCAGGAACATGCACAGCGGGACCAACTCGTCCATGGTCATCCGGCCGTCCTCGACCGCCGGGAGCAGATCGCTGATCAAGTCCTCGCGCGGGTCGGTCCGCCGCTCGGCGATGATCTCCTGGAACATCACCGTCATCTCGGCGATGGCCGCCACCACGCCGCGCGCGGCCGGGACGGTGGCCACGCCGTCGAGGAGGTAGGCCATGCGGCGGCTGAGCCGGAAGAACAACTGCCGGTGGTGGGGCGGGATGCCGACCAGGTCGCCGATCACCCGCAGCGGGAGCTGCTGGGCGAAGGCCCGCATGAAGTTGACCTGACCGCGGCCCGCCAGCATCTCGTCGATCAGCTCGTGGGTGAACCGCTCGGCGTACGGCTGCCAGTGGGCGAGCCGGCGCGGGTTCAGCGAGGGGGTGGCGAGCTTGCGCAGCCGGGTGTGGTCGGGCGGGTCCAGTCCGAGCATCGAGTTGTCGAACGGCATGAACTCGGGGGGTTTGTCCCCCTCCGGGGTGCGGACGCCGAAGCGCCGGTCCCTCAGGATCTGGTTCGCGACGCGGTGGCTGGTGGTCGTCCAGACGCCGACCGCGCTGCGGTGGAGCGTCCCGAGCCCGCGTACCCGCTCGTAGAGCGGATAGGGATCGTCCGGAGCCAGCAGGATCGAGGCGTACGGGTCGCCGCCCGCGGCCGCCGCGCGCAGAGCTCCCTGGACCACGGTCGCCTGGTAGTGCGCCCTGCGCTCCGCATCGAGCTCCGACATGCCCTCACCCCCGCGCATTCGAGCAGCCCGTCTGGACCGGCCGTCACCGTACGAGAGGACGCCCCCCTAGCCTCAACCCCTAACCGGGGCAGGGCGGGCCGCTGAGCGGGCGAGGCGGGCGGCGGGCCGGCTGTTCTCGACGCGTCCGGTTCCCGCCCGGCGGTTCCGGCGGCCGTGCGGACGTCAACTCCCTTGCCCGGCATTGCCGTTGCGCCCCTTCGAGCCGTCCCGCGGGACTGGCCGCCGGGACCCGGACGGAGAACTTTAGGGGTTCTCTGTCTCTTCTCGGCCCCCATAGCCTGTGGGGGCAGGCATCGGCTGTACGGAATAAGGGTGGCGGCACGACCGCCCTGGAGCCGGTGCCCTTTGTCCGCGTCGGCCACGGGCTCCGAGGAGACCGGGCACGCGGGCCTCCCGCTCCGCAGAGACGGCAACCACCGACGTACAGGGATGGACGGCATGAGCGTTCTCTACGACCCGAACGATCCCGCCCTCGCCGCCGACAGGTTCGCCTACTACAAGCGGTTGCGCGACGCCGATCCGGTGCACGAGATCGCACCGGGTTACTGGCTGCTGACCCGGTACGACGACGTCGAGGCGCTGCTGCGCTCTCCGCACTCCTCCAGCGCCTTCCCCAAGGATCCGGGCTGGGCGATGAGCCGGGGCGGGCCGACCTGCCCGGCCATGCGCAGCGTCAGCAAGTGGCTGCTGCTTCAGGACGGGGCCGAGCACCGCCGGCTGCGGAAGCTGATCGCGCGGGTGTTCACGCCGCGCTACATCGACCGCCTGCGACCGCGTATCGGGGAGATCGTCGACGGTCTGCTCGACAGCATGGGCGAGGGCGAGGTCGACCTGATCCGGGACCTGGCGCTGCCGATGCCCGTCGCGGTGGTCGGGGAGCTGCTGGGGATACCCGTCGAGGACCGCGCGCGGTGCCGTGACTGGACCGACAAGGTGGGGTACATCCTGGACCCCGATGTGACGCCCCGCAGACGCATCGCCATGAACAAGGCGGAGCCGGAGTTCCGCGCGTATCTGCTGGAGCTGATGGCCTCCCGGCGCGACGCCGATCCGGACACCGACCTGCTGTCGGTGCTGATGACGGCGGAGGACAACGAGCAGCTCACCGAGGAGGAGGTCGTCGCCAACATCCTGCTCATCTTCAACGCGGGACACGAGACGACGGTCAATCTGATCGGCAACGGCATGCTGGCCCTGCTGCGGCAGCCCGAGGCGCTGGAAGCGCTGCGGGCGGACCCGGGGCTGATGGCGACGGCCGTGGACGAACTGTCCCGGTTCGACCCGCCGGTGACGCTGTCCAGCCGGATCGCCACCGCGGAGATGGAGTTCGGCGGCAAGGTCATCCCGCCGGGTTCCCATGTGATCGGGTTCCTGGACGCCGCCGGCCGCGACCCCGAACGCTATCCCGACCCCGACCGCCTGGACCTGGCCCGCACCGAGCCGAAGACGCTGGCGTTCAGCGCCGGCCCGCACTTCTGCCTGGGCGCGGTGCTGGGGCGTCTGGAGGCGGCCACCGTGTTCTCGAAGCTGCTGGAGCGGTATTCGAAGATCGAGCTGCTCCGCGAGGATCTCCCGGTCAACAGTCACTTCAACCTGCACGGGCTGCTGGAGCTCCCTCTGCGGCTGTCCCGCTGAGCACCCGTCCCCGCCCCGCCCGCCCCGCCGCCCGGCGGGACGCGGGCGTCGCGGAGCCGTCCGGTCCGCACCGGCGGGGACCCGGGTCAGACGGTGCGCAGCACCTCGTGCAGGGCCGCGATCACCTTGTCCTGCTGTTCCTCGGAGAGCGAGGGGTACATCGGCAGGGAGAAGATCTCGTCCGCCAGCGCCTCGGTGACCGGCAGCGGGCCCCCCGTCCGCTCCAGGTGGGCGAAACCGTCCATGGTGTGCACCGGCCGGCGGTAACTGACGCCGAGGTGGACGCCGTGGGGCCGGAGGGCCTCGATGATCGCGTCACGGCGGGGGTGGCGTGCCACGTAGAGGTAGTAGACGTGGTCGTTGCCGGGTGTCACCGCGGGCAGGACCAGGTCGGTGCCGGCCAGCGCCCGGTTGTAGCGGGCCGCGATCCGGCGGCGGGCCTCGATGTATCCGTCGAGCCGCCGCAGCTTGCGGCGCAGGATCTCCGCGTGGACCTCGTCGAGGCGGGAGTTGTGGCCGGGAGTCCGCACGACGCTGCGCTGCTGATCCATGCCGTAGTAGCGGAGCCGTCGCAGCGCGGCGTCGGTGGCGGCGTCGTCGGTGATCACCGCTCCCGCGTCGCCGTAGGCTCCGAGGACTTTCGTCGGGTAGAAGGAGAACGCGGCGGCCCGGCCGGTGGTGCCGGCCAGGCGGCCGTTCTGCCGGGCGCCGTGCGACTGGGCGCAGTCCTCGAGGATCACCAGGTCGTGCCGGGAGGCGAGTTCCTCCAGCGCGGGGAGGTCGGCGCACTGGCCGTAGAGGTGGACGGGCAGCAGGCAGCGGGTGCGCGGGGTGATCGCGGCCTCGGCCCGGGCGGTGTCCATCAGGTAGTCGCTCTCGCGCACATCGACGAAGACGGGGGTGGCTCCGACCTGGTCGATGGCGATGACGGTGGGCGCCGCGGTGTTGGAGACGGTGATCACCTCGTCGCCCGGGCCCACGCCCAGGGCGCGCAGCGAGAGGGCGAGGGCGTTGGTGCCGTTGTCGACGCCGACGCCGTGCGCCAGCCCGTGGTAGGCGGCGAACTCCTCCTCGAAGCCGCTGACGGAGGGGCCGAGTATCAGCTGTCCGGAGCGGAACACCTGGTCGACGGCGTCGAGGATGTCCTCACGCTCCGCCTCGTACTCGGCGAGGTAGTCCCATACGCGCGTGGTCATGACCGTTCTCTTCCTTCCGGGTCGGTCCGGCCGTCCGCCTCGGGGCCGGTGAGGATCGCCGTCCTCGGCCGGGTGTCGCCGGGCCGGTGCCGTGCGGACGGGTGAGGAGACGGCGGATCTGGATGCCGATGGGTGGCCGTGGTGCGGCGGTGCCCGTCCGGTCCCGGCGGGCTCCCGGCCGCACCGGGCCGCGGCCTCCTCAGCCGGTGGTCCTGTGGCGGGCGGTGAGCTCCTCCAGGACCGGGACGACCTCGTTGGGCGAGGGCGCGGAGAGCACGTCCTCGCGGAGTGCGGCGGCTCCCTCGCGGAACGCCGGGTCCTCCAGCAGCCGGACCAGGCTGTCACGGACCCGCTCGGGGGTGAGCTGGTCGACCGGCAGCGAGATGCCGGCGCCGGACCGCTCCAGGAGCTCGCCGCGGACCAGGGTGTCCCAGAGGCCTGGCAGGATCAGCTGGGGGACGCCGTAGTAGGCGGCGGTGGACTGCACGCCCGCGCCGCCGATGTGGATGACGGCCGAGCAGGTGGGCAGCAGGGCGTGCATGGGCACGAAGTCCACGACGGTGGCGTTCCGCGGAGCCATGTCCACCGACTCCCCGGGGCCCGGCCGCAGCGTGGCGATCAGCTCGATGTCCAGCCCGGCGAAGGCCTGCAGAGCGCCGATGCCGAACATGTCGAATCCGAAGTAGCCGCGCACCGAGATGCCTGCGGTCACGGCGACACGGGTTCTGGCGGGCTCGGCGGCCAGCCAGTCGTCGAGTTCGGCCTGCCCGTTGTAGGGCACGTAGCGCACGCCGACCACGGGCAGACCGTTGTCGATGCGGTGGCTGGGCGGGGTGGGGTCGATCGTCCACTGCCCGTTGGCCACGGTCTCGTCGTACGCGGCGCCGTGCCGGGCGAGGGCCTCGGTGAGCCAGTCCCTCAGCGGATCCACCCGCTGGTCCTGGGGGCGCTCGGCGAGGTGGGCCAGGAAGTCGTTGCGGGAGCGGGTGACGACATCCGCTCCCCACAGCATGCGGGCGTGTGCGGCGCCGGTGACATGGGCGGCGACGGCGCCGGCCCAGGTGAACTGCTCCCACACGATCAGATCGGGCTTCCACTGCCGGGAGTAGTCGACCAGCGCGTCGAGGAACTCGTCGTTGTTGACGGTGCGGAAGTACCGCGTGGTCGTCTCGTCGAAGAACCGCAGGAGTTCGTCGTGCCCCAGGTCGGCGGAGTGCGTCACGGCCTCGGCGACCCGGGCCGGCCAGCCTTCGTCCTGATTGGCCTCCATGACCTGCTTCCACCGGTGGTCGGACCCCAGCGGAACCGCCGTGAGCCCCGCCTCGGTGACGGCCCGCGCCATGTCCGGCTGGGTGGCGATCCGGACCTCGTGGCCTGCTGTGCGCAGGGCCCAGGCCAGTGGCACCATACTGAAAAAGTGCGTCTTCTCCGCGTGCGTGACGAAGAGTATTCGCATGGTCGTCCTCCAGGCGGGCCCGCCGACGGAAACAGTTCGGATTCGTTCTTTATGCTCGGTCAACGCTGAGAACCTATGGACTGCCGTGAACAGGGAACAACCCCCTACCTCCCCTACGCCCGGCCGGAGCCTCCGACGACCGATCCGCTCCCCGGCCCCGCCCGCTAAGTCCCCCCGAAGACGGCCTCGTTCACCGGCGAGCGGGTGAATCAGCCTTTTCGGCTCCTTGTATAGGGGCCGCGCAATTCAACATAGGGGTTGGTCACGAAAGGGACGGAGAGTCGGCGGACGTATGCTTCTTGCATTCTTTTTCCGCAGGAAGCCGCCGTGCCGGGTCCCGGCCGTTCTCGGCGTGGGCCCGGACAACGGAACTCCACGCCGCCGTCATGCCTTCCATCATTCGCGCTCGCATTGAAGTGCACCGACTGACCGGAGAATCCTGGGCGGAAGCGATGCGCAATCGCCGGCGAGGGGGGATTTTGTCGTCGCACGATGAGGTACGGCCTGTCATTTCACCGGCACCGGCGCGGCGGCCCCGGACGCACAGGCGCGCGCCGGGGTCCGGCGGACTCCGGTCCCGGGCTCCCCGGCGTCGCCGAGAACCGGGCCGAGCAGCTCCGTACCCGAACAGGAATGGCTCCCGGGCTCCCGCCGTGTGCCCCCGAAGACACCGGCCCGGGCCCGGGCCGCTGCGCGGCCGGGCCGCGATCCGGGCTGCGGGAAACCTCGAACGGCTCCGGCACGTCCGGCGGCTTCCGGCACAAGGACACCAAGGAGACCTGACCCATGGCCACTGTTCTCGACGACGTCCGCTCGGGCCGCGAGACACCGACGCTGCCCGAACTGCTGCGCCTGCGCGGTGAGCGGCAGCCCGACGACACCGCCTACGTCTTCCTGCACGACGGCGAGGACCCCCGGGAGTCCCTCACCTACGGGGAGCTCGCCGCCGCGGTGGACGTCAGGGCCCGGTGGTTCGCCGCCCGGGGCATGAGCGGGCGGAGCGCCGTGCTCATGTATCCGCCGGGGCTGGAGTTCGTCCGTACGCTCCTGGGGTGCATGGCGTCCAAGGTGGCCGCCGCACCCGTCCAGGTGCCGCGCCGCCTCAACGACGTGGAGCGCGTCCGCCGCATCGCGCGCGACGCCGGCGCCACGGCCGTGCTCACCGAGACCTCGGTCAGGCGCGAGCTGGAGGAACTGTTCGGGGACCTGGAGGACCTGCTGGGCCTCACGGTCCTCGACACGGCCGAACCCGCGGCGGCCGGCGGCGTGCCGGGTCCCGCCCCCGGTCTGGACGACGTGGCCCTGCTCCAGTACACGTCGGGCTCCACCGGCGACCCCAAAGGCGTCGTCGTCACCCACGCCAACTTCCTCGCCAACGTGGCCGAGACGGACGCCCTCTGGCCGTGCGCGCCCGACGGCACCGTGGTCAGCTGGCTGCCTCTCTTCCACGACATGGGCATGCTGTTCGGCGTCGTCATGCCGCTGTGGGCCGGTATCCCCGCGTACCTGATGGCACCCACCGCCTTCATCCGCCGGCCCGCCCGCTGGCTGGAGGCGATCGCCCGGTTCCGCGGCACCCACTCCGCGGCTCCCAGCTTCGCCTACGAGATGTGCGCGCGGGCCGCGGCGGAGGGGAAGGCCGACGGGGTCGGCGACCTCTCCTCGTGGCGTGTGGCGGGCAACGGCGCCGAACCCGTGCGCTGGGCCGCGATCAGGGACTTCACCGAGGCGTTCGCCCCGCACGGTTTCCGGCCCGCGGCCATGTGCCCGGGTTACGGTCTCGCCGAGAACACCCTCAAGGTCACCGGCGGCGACCAGGACCGCGAACCGACGGCCGTGTGGCTGTCCGCGACGGCGCTGAGGGAGGGGCGCGCGGAGATCGTCGACGCGGGGACACCCGGTGCCGTCCCGGTCACCAGCAGCGGTCGCACCGTCCCGGGCACCGAGGTGCGGATCGTCGACCCCGGCACGTCGCGCGGCTGCCCGCCGGACGTCATCGGCGAGATCTGGGTCAACGGACCGTGCGTGGCGGCGGGGTACAAGGGGCGTCCGGAGGCGAGCGAGGAGACCTTCCGCGCACGGATCAGGGACGCCGACGGACGCCCCGAGGACGGGCGGACCTATCTGCGCACCGGGGATCTGGGCTTCCTGCACGCCGGTGAACTGCACGTCGCCGGCCGCTTCAAGGACCTGATCATCCACCAGGGCCGCAACTACTACCCCCAGGACATCGAACTGTCCGCGGAGAAGTCCGCGGACGGTCTGCACCCCAACTGCGCCGTCGCGTTCGCCGTCGAACGCGACGAGAAGGAACGCCTCGTGGTCGTCGTCGAGGCCGACGGCCGGGCGGTGCGCGCCCACGGCACGGAGACCCTGCGCGAACGGATCGTCCGCGCGGTCCACGACCACCACCGTCTGACGGTCGACACCGTCCTCCTCGTCCGCAGGGGCACGATACCGAGGACCTCCAGCGGCAAAGTGCAGCGCCGCGCCTGCCGCACGCTGTACGAGGAGGGCGAGCTGACCGACCTCGCCACCCCGCCGCCGGGCCGGTGATCAGCGGCCCGGCGCTCCCCGTCCCGGGCATCGAACGCCCACCGCCCACCGCCTGCCGGGCGGTGGGCACCGGTGTGCCGGCCGGACGGCGGAAGACGGGCGGCGAGCACCCCTGGCTCTTGGGGGTGCCGAAGGTCTGTTCACCCCCGGGGATCCCCCTTCCTCCGGGGATTCCCCGGCGCGGCACCCTCCGTCACGGCTGACGGCATACGGGACGAGCCGGCGGCCCGAGGGGAACGGGAGCCGCCGGCACCGCGAACCGCGTCACAGCGGAATGTTTCCGTGTTTGCGCTCCGGGCGGGTGTGCCGCTTGTTCCGCAGGCTCGCCAGCGCCTTGGCGACCTCGACGCGGGTGCGGGAGGGCTGGATGACCATGTCGACGTAGCCGTGCGCGGCGGCCTCGTAGGGGTTGCCGAATCTGCGGCGGTAGTCCTCGGTGAGCCGGTCCTTGAGTTCCGCGCGGTCCTCGGGCGGGGCGGCGGCCAGTTCCCGGCGGTGCAGGAAGGGCACGGCGCTCCTGGCGCCCATCACCGCGATCTCGGCGGTGGGCCAGGCCATCACCCGGTCCGCGCCGATCTGCCGGGAACCCATCACCGCGTACCCGCCGCCGTAGGCCTTGCGGGTGATGACAGTGATCTTGGGGACGGTGGACTCGGCGTAGGCGTAGAAGAGCTTGATGCCGCGGCGGATGATGCCCTGGTGCTCCTGCTGGACGCCGGGCAGATAGCCGGGAACGTCCATGAAGGTGAGGACGGGAATACTGAAGGCATCGCAGAAGCGGATGAAGCGGGCCGCTTTCTCGGAGGCGTCGATGTCCAGCACGCCGGCGAGGTGGTTGGGCTGGTTGGCGACGACGGCCACCGAGTGCCCCTCGACGCGGCCGAGCGCGCAGATGATGTTGCGGGCGAAATCCGGGTGGATCTCGAGATAGTCGCCGTCGTCGAGGACCGCGGTGATGACGTCGGCCATGTCGTAGACCTGCTGCTCGCCGTCGGGTATGACGGCGTCGAGGGCCAGGTCCTCCTCGGTGACGCCGGGATCGCCGGTGTGGTGGTAGACCGGAGGGGTGTCCAGGTTGTTGGACGGCAGATAGCCGAGGAGGGTCTGCACCCAGGAGATGGCGTCCCGCTCGTCCTCGCCGACGTAGTGCGCGTTGCCGGTGACCTCCGCGTGGACGGCGGGGCCGCCGAGCTGCTCGGCGGTCACCCGTTCGCCCATGACGGCGGAGACGACCTCGGGACCGGTGACGAACATGTAGGAGGTGTCCTGGACCATGACCGTGAAATCGGTGATGGCCGGCGAGTAGACCGAACCGCCCGCGCAGGGGCCCATGATGAGCGAGATCTGCGGGATCACACCGGAGGAATGAACGTTGCGGACGCCCAGTTCGGTGTAGTAGGCGATGGACATCACGCCTTCCTGGATGCGTGCGCCGCCGGAGTCGTTGATGCCGATGACGGGGCAGCCGATGCTCATGGCGAAGTCGTAGATCTTCACCACCTTGCTGCCGAAGGCCTCGCCCATGCTGCCGCCGAGGGTGGTGAAGTCGTGGGAGAAGACGCACACCTGGCGTCCGTCGACGGTGCCGTGACCGGTCACCACCCCATCGCCGTAGGGGCGCGGAATGCCTGCCTCGACGGTGCGGTGGCGCACGAACTCGTCGAGTTCGACGAAGGAACCGGGGTCGAGCAGCAGGTCGATGCGCTCGCGGGCGGTGAGCTTGCCCTTGACGTGCTGCCGGTCCGCGGCCTTCTTCTCGGCGAGGACCACGGCCTCCTCGTGCCGGGCGGCGAGGTCGGCGATGCGGTCCGCCGTCGACATGGGCAACTCCCCGACCGGCGAGACAGGCTCCTGGAGCGACATACCAGCCCTACCTTCCAAATGCGACGACCCTGCGCCCGATCCTCCTGGAGTCGGGCCATCGGCATCACCCCTAATCGGCCGCCCACGCCCCTAGGCCGTGTCTGCCGAGTGCGGAGGCTCGGCGCCCTTGAGGTGACCGGGTCGCGGCAGGCACGCAAAGGTGAATTCCGGCCTGGCCGAGCACGGATATCCAGACTGTCGGCAACAACACACCCGCCGGAGGTTTACCGGCTCAGTCCGCTATCCCGCCGCCGGCCCTCCTGAGGCTCAGTCATGTTGCGAGGCGCAATCCCGTTGTGGCATGGCTGGTTTTTGTGAAAGATTCTCAAAGACTTGCCCTCGTCAGGGGCAAGTCTGGTGCGAAACAGTTCGGAAGGGCCACCACTCACGTGGCCGGGGGGTCACTCCTGCACACGTTCGCAGACGTGTGAACGGGGGCGGTACGAAGCTGTGCCGACCAGTGCTTGACGATCCCGTTCGAAACTGATAACGGGGAGGCATACGCCAGTAATGCTGGTCCATCGAGACGAACAACTGGCCCACCTACACTGGGCATTTCGTGCCTGCGAAAAGCATGGACACGGACAGGTAGCGCTGGTCACCGGCGCTGTGGGAAGCGGTAAGACCCAGGTACTGGAAACCTTCGGGGAGTGGGCCGCCACCGCCGGCGGGCAAGTGCTGAGCGCCGCAGGGGCGCGGGCCGAGCAGGGACTGCGCTTCGGAGTGCTCGGACAGCTTCTGCACAGCGCGCGGCTCAAACCGGAAGGACTCCGGCAGGTCGAGGGGCTCATACGCGAGGTCGCGCTGTCGGTACCCAAGACGGAAACCGGAAGCGACGCGGGGGCCGAGGTCTTAACTGAGGCCCTGACCGCCGACGGACTCTGGGCGCCGCTGCTGCGCACCGCCTTCGACACCTTTCTGACACTGGCCGGCCGAGGACCCCTGGTACTGGCGGTCGACGACCTCCAGCACACGGACGCCGCCTCGCTGCACTGCCTGTTGTACGTCACCCGCAGACTGCGAAACGCACGCATCATGGTGCTGCTCTCGGAAGCGACGACACTGCGCCCGGCGCATCCGCTGTTCCACGCGGAGCTGCGCAGCCTGCCCCGCTTCACCCGGGTCACCCTGCCGCTGCTGACCACCGACTCCGTCTCCCGGCTGATCGGCGAGGAGGCGGAGGCCCGCGAGGCCGGCAACAGCGCGGCCCGGGCACAGAACCTGCGTGAGGAGGCCAGGCGGATCCTGCGGGTGACCGGCGGCAATCCGCTGCTGACCCAGGCGCTGGTCGACGAACGGGCCAACCGCGAGACGGACAGCGCCCCCGCGACGGGAACCAGGGCCGACGACGCCTTCGACCGGGCCGTGCGCGACTGCCTCTACCGTCACGAGCCGGGCGTACGCAGGGTGGCCCAGGCTCTCGCGGTGCTCAACCGCCCGGCATCGCAGGAACTGCTCGGCCAACTCCTCGACGTCCTCCCCGACTCCACCGTGCCCGCCGTCCGCGTCCTCCAGAGCGCCGGCCTCCTCCACGCCGGCCAGCTGCGCCATCCGCGGATCCTGCACGCGGTGCGTTGCGACATGCCCGCCGAGGAACGGCGGCGGCTGCACCAGCGGGCCGCCGAGGTGCTGCACGACAACGGTGCGGAGGCCAGCGTGGTCGCCGAGCACCTGGTGGCCTCCGCGTGGACCGACAGCGCCTGGGTGGTACCCGTCCTCAGGGACGCCGCGGCGCACGCGCTGTCCTCCGGCCGTCCCGACTACGCCGCCGCCTGCCTGCGCCTGGGCGGCCGGGCCGAAACCGACAAGGGCCGGCGCAACTCCCTGATGGCGATGCTGATCACCGCCCGCTGGCAGGTCAATCCCCTGGCCGTGACCGGCCAGGTGAGTCAGCTGGTGGAAGCGGCGCGGTCCGACGAATCCTCTCATTCGACGGCCCTGTCCGCGGTGCCGTACCTGCTGTGGCAAGGGCGGGCGGAGGAGGCTGCCGAGGCGATCAGCGGCCAAGGCGCCGATCGTCACGGCCCCGCGTCGAGCGAACTGCGCCTGACCCGGCTGCTGATCGCCCTGTCCCATCCGGACTGTCTGGAGACGGTACGGGAGGACCCCAGCTCCTGGGCGCGGGCGGTGACCGCGCCGCACACTGCCAGCCCCCAGCTGCAGGCCGTTTCGGTCCTCGGCAACGCGCTGATGCCGACGGGCGACCTGGACATCGTGGCCGCTGCGGAACAGCTGCTGGAGCGGCACCATCTGAACAGCGGCTCCCTGGGTCTGCTGACCGCTCCCCTCCTGGCGCTGCTCTGCGCCGGCCGCTCCGACCGGGTCGCGGACTGGGGCGAACAGCTCCTCGCCCGGCCGGGCGTCCGGCACACACCGGCCTGGCGGGGCATCGTACGGGCCATCCACGCGGAAGCGACGCTGCGCCTCGGAGATCTGGACGCCGCCGAGCGGGGCGCGCGGCTGGCACTGGAGGACCTGCCCGCACCGGCCTGGGGCGTGGCCGTCGGCGGTCCGCTGGGCACCCTGATCACCTGCACGACCGAGAGCGGCCGGCGGTTCGAGGCCGAACACTGGCTCTCGCAGCCGGTACCGGCCGGAGTCTTCCGCACTCCGGTGGGCGCGCACTATCTGATCGCCCGGGGCCGCCACCATCTGGCCATGGGCCAGCACCAGGCGGCCGCCGCCGATCTGCACCGGTGCGGCGAGCTGGTCCGCTCCTGGGGCATCGATGTGGCCGGACTGGTTCCGTGGCGCCTGGAACTGGCCCGAGTGCAGCTCAGCCTCGGCAACAGGACGAACGCCGCGCAGCTGTTGCAGGACCAGCTGCAGGTCTCCCGCGGGCTGGACGACCGCACCCGGGGCCGGGCACTGCGGCTGCTGGCCTCCACGGCCGCTCCCGATCACCGGCGCAAGCTGCTGTCCAAGGCGGTGTCCGTGCTCCAGTCGTGCAGCGACCAGCAGGAGCTGGCCCGGGCCCTGTCCGACACCGTCCAGACACTCCCCCCGGCAGGTGACCCCACCCAGGCCCGGCTGTTCGTCCACCGCGCCAACCGGCTGACACAGAGACCGGGCAGAACTCCGGCACTGCCACAGCGGGCGGAGCGGCGGCCCGCACCCGACGACACGACAACGACGGCCACCACCCCCGCGGATTCACCCCCGGACGACGACTTCGAGACCCGTGACCAGGACAGTCTGCTGAGCGAGGCCGAACGCCGGGTCGCGATCCTGGCGGCCCGGGGGCGCACCAACCGGCAGATCTCCAACGAGCTCTACATCACGGTGAGCACCGTGGAGCAGCACCTCACCCGGGTGTACCGGAAGCTGGACGTCAAGAGCCGCACCGACCTGCCCGACCGGCTCATGGCCCTCACCGGACCGATGGCATAGACCTGGGCCGCCCCGGCGTCCGGCCGGGACCGCGCACCCGCGCGGTCCCGGCCGGACGTGCGTCAACCGTCTCGTCCGTACCCCTATCCGGTCCTGGGACGTCCCCCTATGAAACGGACGTACCAGCTCCCACCGCACCGACCCGGCCGCCCGCGATCGTTAGGGGTTGTCGGTGGCCGGCGGCGCTGCGATCGTCTGGGCCTGGGCCGATGTACGGCCGCGCGCCGCCGGGGACACGGGCTGCGCGGCGGCGGACATCGGAGGCGTCTCCCAACCGGGGGCGGGCAACACCGGCTTTGGTCTGAAAGGGACGACGAACGCGATGGCGACGAGCAGCGACGCGGGCGACCTGTGGGTGCGCCGCTTCCACCCCGCACCCCAGGCACCGGTCCGGCTGCTCTGCCTGCCGCACGCGGGTGGCTCCGCGAGCTACTTCCACCCGGTCTCGCAACGTCTCGCTCCGCGCGTCGAAACCCTGGCCGTGCAGTACCCGGGCAGGCAGGACCGCAGGAACGAACCGTGCCTGGAGACGGTGCGGGCCCTGGCCGACCGGATCGTCGAGGTCCTCGGCCCGTGGCAGGACAAGCCGCTGGCGCTGTTCGGACACAGTCTGGGTGCCACCGTCGCCTTCGAGGTGGCACTGCGCATGGAAGCACGGGGCATCCGGCCCGTCGCGCTCATCGCGTCCGGGCGGCGGGCGCCGAGCGCGCCCCGGGACGAGCGGGTTCATCTGCGCGACGACGAGGGCCTGCTGGAAGAGATCAGGCGACTCGACGGCACCCAGTCCCGGCTGCTCGACGACGATGAGATCAGACGCATGGTCCTGCCTGCGATCCGCGCCGACTACAAGGCCGCCGAGACCTACCGCTACGAACCCGGCCCGCCGCTGTCGACGCCCGTCTACGCCCTGACGGGGGACGCCGACCCCAAGGCCACCGTCGCCGAGGTCCGCACCTGGGCCGACCACACCACGGGACGGTTCGAGATGACCGTCTACCCGGGCGGCCACTTCTACCTCAACGCCCATGCTCCGGCGGTCACCGAGGAGATCGCCGCACGGCTGGTACCCGCAGCCGCCGGACGCTAGCGCGCGGACACTCCTGCGGGAGATTCCCTTGTGCGAACGCGGGCGGACACGGAAGTCGGCGCAGCCGTACACGGCCGCGCCGACTTCCGATTCACCACTTCTCTTCCAGCCGTTCATGAATTCCCGGCCGACCGGAAGAATCGCCTGAAGCAGCGGTAGCCCGTCCCTGCACCTATCGTGCTGGATTCCCGTACCTCTTCAGCGGCTCCCACCAGTCGCGCCGCCTTTTATACCATTCGACGGTCTCCGCCAACCCCTCGTCAAAAGAGACCAGCGGGCGATAGCCGAGTTCTGTGGAAATCTTCGCGATGTCGACCGAGTACCGACGATCGTGGCCCTTCCGGTCCGCCACATTCTCCACCATGGACCAATCCGCGCCGACCATACGCAGCAGCCGCCCGGTGAGTTCGCGGTTCGTCAACTCGGTACCGCCGCCGATGTTGTATACCTCGCCCGCCCGCCCCTTTTCCGCAACCAGCGCGACGGCCCGGCAGTGGTCGTCCACATGCAACCAGTCCCGCACATTACCGCCGTCCCCGTACAGCGGCACCCTCCGCCCGTCCAGCAACTCCGTCACGAACAGCGGAATCATCTTCTCGGGGTTCTGGTACGGCCCATAGTTGTTGGAACACCGGGTAATGCACACCGGCAGCCCGTGCGTGCGGTGGAAAGCTCGAACCAGAAGGTCGGAAGATGCCTTGGACGCCGAATAAGGAGAGTTCGGCTCCAGGGGCCGCTCCTCACTCCACGACCCCTCGTCGATCGAACCGTAGACTTCGTCCGTCGAGACATGGACGAACTTTCGCACCCCGGCACGCATCGAGGCGTCCAGCAGTACCTGGGTGCCGAGCACATTGGTCCGGATGAAATCCTCGGACCCGCTGATCGAGCGGTCCACATGTGACTCCGCGGCGAAATGCACGACCAGGTCACCGCTCTGGATCACCTCGGCCACCCGTGCACGGTCACAGATGTCTCCGTGCACGAAAGTCAGGCGCGGATCGTCCTGGACCTGAGCCAGGCTGGCCCTGTTGCCGGCATAGGTCAGCTTGTCCAGGACCACCACCTCCGGCGGGCTGCCGGCGGTGTAGGCGCCGGTCACAGCCTGCCGGACGAAGTGCGAACCGATGAACCCGGCACCGCCGGTCACCACGACGCGCATACCGCTCCCTTCAGTGGTCCGCACTCGCGATGGCCATGAGATACGCACCGTAGTCCGTTTTCCCCAGCCGCCCGCCCAGTTCGTAGCAGGCGGCGGAGTCGATGAATCCCATACGGAAGGCGATCTCTTCAAGACATGCGATCCGCACACCCTGACGCTCTTCCAGAACCTGTATGTACTGCCCCGCCTGGAGCAGCGAATCGTGCGTCCCGGTGTCGAGCCAGGCGAATCCGCGACCCAGATCGACCATTTTGGCCCTCCCCTGCCGGAGGTACACCCGGTTCACATCGGTGATCTCCAGCTCGCCACGTGCGGACGGCCGAACCTCCCGCGCGATGTCCACCACACCGTTGTCGTAGAGATAGAGCCCGGTGATCGCCAGATTCGATCTGGGCCTCACCGGCTTCTCCTCCAGCGACACCAGCTCGCCCCGGCCATCGGTCTCCCCGACCCCATAGCGCTCCGGGTCCTTCACCGCATAACCGAACAGCACACATCCATCGACATTCTCACACTGGTCGCTCAACAGGCCCGAAAGACCGGGGCCGTGAAAAATATTGTCACCCAGGATGAGCGCCACTGAATCATCCCCGATGAATTTCTCACCGATGACGAAAGCCTCCGCGATGCCATTGGCCCGCGACTGCTCGGCATATTCAATGGAGAGGCCAAGCTGGCTCCCGTCGCCCAACAGCCCCCGGAAGAGGCCGACATGCGACGGAGTCGATATCACCAGAATTTCCTTGATGCCACCGAGCATGAGGACCGAGAGCGGATAGTAGATCATCGGCTTGTTGTAGACGGGCAGTAAGTGCTTGGACACGGCATGAGTCAGCGGATAAAGCCGCGTCCCACTACCCCCGGCCAGAACGATACCCTTCACGCCGATCAACCCCCGTATCCGATGATGAACCCGGGATGGGCCGGACGAACCGCCACTCAACCGAGAACACGCCGAAGTCAGAGATCAAGAGTATCGCTCAGCACACGATGCCGTCCATCACCACCACAAACAAAATAACCACCGGGCACAAAGACTGAACGCAATCCGGCATCACCCCAGCCACCGAAGACAGCCCCGCGACACCCACCGGACTTCCCGATCGCGAACATCCCTCACACGGCAGGCCCTCCTCATGGATGAGGGGTGACGGCCTCCGCCGAGGGGATCTTTGACTCTCTCGCCCGTTCCTGTCGGCAGATCACCGGCGCGGAGCGTCAGGATCTCTCGATGTGTTCCGCCGTGCGCAGCGCCAGCGAGGCCGCGAGCGTCACCCCGGGGTGTGCGGCCAGTGCGACAACCCCGGGGGCGCTCGTCAGTGGTGCGCAGAGCACGCCGTCGCCGGGCGGGATCGGGCGGACTCCTGTGGTCACGTCGCCCAGCGCCGGTTCCCGCGAGAGCCCGAATGCCTCCCGCACCGCGCTGAGGGATGTGCGTACGCGCGCCCGTGTCGCCGCCTCCGCCTCGCCCGGGACCACGTCCTCGGCACCGACGAAACCGTGCCGGGCGGACGGCCGGATCTCAAAAGCCGGTGTGGAAACCACCCGGTCCAGGCGCAGTTCCGGCGCGGAGAAGGTGAAACGCGCCGCCGGGACACCGGGCACTTCGACGCGCTCGCCGAGCTGCTCCGCGAGGGCGGGGATGCCCGTACCGCAGGCGAGTACGATCCGGTCGGCGACGAGCGCCAGTCCCGCGCCCCGGAGTTCGTGGCCGCCGGCCCGTCGCACCCGGACGCTGTCGACCCGAGCGGGGACGACGACGGCCCCGCCGGCCCGGGCGCGGGCGAGGAACGCGTGGCGCAGATCGTCCGGCTCGACCATGCCCTCCTCGCTCGCGTGCGCGACGACCGGCGGCGGGACCCGCAGGCCGGGAAGGAGCCGCCGCAGGGCTTCCGCCTCGACGGTCGTGACGCCGGGGCCCGATCGCTCGGCGAATCGAGCCGTCGCGGCCGGGGTCGACGCCCAGCTGACCGCACCGTTCCAAGTGATGACGCCGCGCAGCGGCGGCGTCGCCGTGACGTCGCGCAGCGCGCCGAGCGACCTGGCGAACTCGTCCCGGTCGCGTGCACCCGACGGCGGTTCCGCCGCCGACCCGTGTGAGTTGAGCCAGCCGAACGCCACATCCGTCACCGGCGGCCGGGACTTCTCCGCCGTGCAGACCACGACGGACAGTCCTCGGCGGACAAGCTCGTCCGCCACCGCCGCTCCCAGCACGCCCGAGCCGACCACGGCGACGCGCATCACGCTCTCCCGAACCATCGGCCCGCCCCTGTTCTCCCGGCGACCGTGCGCATCGCATTGGGAAGTATGGCCTATCGTGCTCCGATGCACTCGGAACCCGCTTTCCACCTGGTACTTCACGGCCGTCGCGGAGCAGTCGCCCGGTGGGAGCCCGGGGTCCTGCTGGTGCAGACCCGCAAGGAGCGGCACCGGATACCGGTCGCCGCCATCGAGGAGGTGGAGGTGCGGGGGCGGCGGGGGCGGGTCCTCGCCGTGGTGTTGGCTTCCGGGGACGGCGTGGCGCCTGCGGCCACCCGGCTGGTGAAATGCCGCAGCGCTCCGGCGGTGGATGCCTTCGCGGCCGCGCTGCGGGCGGAGTTGTCCGTACGGGACGCGGCAGAGCGGGGGCAGGGAGCCGGCACGGTTTCCGTGGAACGGCTGGAACGGCCGAAGCGGCGCGCGCGGCCCCGGCTCCGGACCGTCGCGGTCGCCCTGTATCTGCTGGTTCTGGCGTGGCTGGTGGCCGTCCTGGTCGGGGAACCCGCGCATCGGGGGAGTTTCACGGCGGTGTCCGCTCTGGTCTGCTGGATCCTCTCGCCGGGGCTGGCGGCCCTCGGCCGGCTGGTGACGCCGGTGGTGTGGGAGCTGATCGAGGAGCCGTGGCGGCTGCGCACACGCGGGATTACCGTGACAGGGGAACTCGTCCGGACTTATCAGCGCGAGGGCACCTGGTTCGTCTACGCCTTCACCGACACCCGGGGCAGAAAACGTACCTGCCGAAGCCGGGACGGCGGCCCCGGCCGGGTGGAGATCACCTACGATCCCGAGCGGGCCGGCCTGTCCCGGGTGGGGAGCTCCACCACCGGAGATCTCGTCTTCGGCGGGGTGCTGTTCCTGGTGCTGGTCTCGCCGCTGGTCGTTGGTGCGGTGGTGCTCGGTGTCCTGGGTGTGGTCCAACTGGCCGATTTGGTGGGAACGGTCGGTCCGCGGCTGCCCATCGGCTGACCGTGCGACGGACCAGGAGCCGGCCGGCAGCGGAATCGGAGGGGCATTGAGGCCAAAGACTGACCTATATGACGCCTAACGTCGTTCCCGCCCGACGGAACAGCGACAGAACAAGGCGGAGATCATGACCACCCTTGAAGAGACCACCCTCGCCCCGGCCGGTTCCCCGGCGGTCGCCAAGGAGCACACCGAGCTTCTGGAGATGCTGGAGCAGCAGCGGCACTTCCTGCGTTTCACCACGCGTGACCTGACCGACGAGGAGGCCGGGAGGCGGACGACGGTCAGTGAACTGTGTCTGGGCGGGCTGATCAAGCATGTCTCCGGGGTGGAACGGGGATGGGCGGCGTTCATCGAGGACGGGCCGGCCTCGATGGGGGATTTCACCGACATGGGCGAGGCGGAGTGGGCTCGGAGGTCGGACGAGTTCCGGATGCTGCCGGGTGAGACGCTCGCCGGGGTGTTGGCGGACTACGCGGAGGCGGCTCGTCGTACCGACGAGCTCGTGGCCTCGCTGCCGGATCTCGGTGTCTCCCAGGAGTTGCCGAAGGCTCCGTGGTTCCAGGACGGCGCGCGCTGGTCGGCGCGGCAGGTGGTTCTCCACATCATGGGCGAGACCGCCCACCACGCGGGTCACGCGGACATCATTCGCGAGGCGCTCGACGGTGCCAAGAGCATGGGCTGAGCGGCGGCTCAGATGTCGTGGGGGATCCATGCGGCGAGGTCGCTCCCGAAGGCGGTGGCGGCCCGCGCCAGTGCCCCGGGGCGGAGTTCGCGCACCCGTCCGGCCGCCGCCAGCTCGGTGAGGCGGGTGTCGCCCAGGTAGGCGGCGCCGAGGTCCCGGACGTCCAGGGTGAGATCGGCGGCGCCGGCGGTCCGGACGCAGGAAGCGCCGTCGGCGTCCCCGGCGAGCCGCCAGCGGCCCTCGTTCCAGGGGCAGAAGGCGTCCTGGACGTCGAGGACGACGTCCACCGGTGTTCGGTAGGTCCGCGCCTCCAGTGCCGTGCCGACCTCGACGAGCCGTACGTAGCCCTCGTCCCGGATCCGTGTGCGGCAGCGGCGGATGTCCGTGACGAGGTGCTGCCAGGGGTCGTCGACGGGCCGGTTGCCGAAGCTGACGGTCGAGGTCAGGTCGATTCCGAAGAGGTGGCGCAGCAGTGCCGCGTAGGAGGCCGGGTCGAGCGCGTACAGATCCTGCACCTCGATGACGCCCTTGGGGCCGGCCTCGTCCTGGTCGGGCCGAATGCGGAAGAGGGCGTAGCCGGTTGTCCCGCCGTCGCGCTCGGCGAGGGCGCATTGGAGGGGGGGAGGTGCCCTGCCGGTTCTCGGGGGCGTCGAGGACGCCGAGGAGGTCCCAGCCGGGCCGCCGGGTGATCATTCCGGGGCGTACGGGGACGAGTTCGGCGTAGACCGTCTCGCAGGCGGCCAGCGCGTCTCGTGGCGATGTCCGCCGGACGCTGACGGCGTCCGTGCCTTCGGGGGCGTAGAGCCGTACCCGGGCCGTGTCGATGTCGGCCCGGAGCAGACGGGTCGCCTCGCCGTAGCCGTATCGCCCGTAGATCATGGGCTCGGAGGCGCTGAGCAGGGCGAGCGGTTCGCCCCGGGCGCGGAAGTCGTCCAGCTGGTGGCGCATCATCGAGGTGAGCAGACCGCGCCGGCGGTGGGTGGAGGCGACGCTGACCATGGAGACGCCCGCCATGACGGCGAGCCTTCCGCCGGGTACGGCCACCTCCATGCGGAATGACGAGGCGGTGCCGACGGGGAGATCGCCGTCCCGGACGGCGAGTGAGCGGTCGAGGTCGGTGAGGTCCCGGATCAGGGCGCGTTTCTCCGGTGACTGGGCGATGCCGCCGGAAGCCAGCAGCAGGCCGTCGTACCAGCCGTCCCATTCAGAGGCACGCAGGACTCGCGGCTCAGTCGTCATGCGCCATGCCTATCAAGGGCCTTCGGCCGGCCGCGACTGATTTTCCCGAGGTGACGCCACCTCGCGAGGGAGTCGCTCAGGACGGGGAGTACGGGTCCCCCGGCCGCGGCTTCCGCGCGGTCCCCGCAGCCCGGTCCCCAGGCACCCGGGCTGCGGGCGCCCGCGCTGCGGGGCGTCCAGGCCCGCCGCTCCTCCTTTCGAATCACCGGACGCCCCACCCTCGCGAAGGCATTAAAAAATCCGCTGAAGCAGATTGCCTTCAACGGAGAAAATGAATCAGCAAATGCGGACTACTTATTCACCTCCCGACTCGCACGCTCCGGCGATTCAATGCGAATGCTGGAATAGTCGCCGTCAACAAACAAAGGCGCATCATTATTCACCTTCACGCCACCGACAACGGCAGCAGCCAGAATCAGCGCAATGAAAATCCACCTGAATTCCTTCAAAATTCCGCGCACCCCGTTGGCGGCGGAGGCCACATCCCGCGCCACACCGCCGCGCCGCCCGCCACCAGGCCGCCTCGAAGCACCTCTGACCTGCATGTTCCCACTGTTTCGCACCCTTCTCACACTGCCTCTCACAGGTCTCCCATCCATCGGTCATTTTGGGTAAACAAGAGCCCGGTTCGAGACCCTTGGCTCGCTCCGGGCTTAATCGCACAAAAAACGGGCACCCGCGGCACCCGTTCATCTCTCAATCGATGTAAACATCATACACCCGAAGCCATGATCAACTCAATAGGGGGGCGCTCTTGGGGGCCATCCGGCCGCCCGTACCAGGCGGGCGAAGTCCCTGCCGCTCTTCACTGCCAATAGTACCCGACCTGATGAATCCAGGTATGGCGGTGACCGTGCCCGGGAAGTTCCGTTGTCATCCGGTCGACCGAGGGGCGGGACATGGCTGAGGAACACACCGTGGGACAGGTCGGGGGGCGGCGGGCCGACGAGGCGGTGCTGCTCGCCGCGGGGGTGGCGGATCTGGTGCTGGAGCAGGCGGAGAGTGCGCTGCGGAGGGTGCGGGGCCTGCTGGGGCGCTCCGATCTGTCGGAGCTGGCGGCGGACGCGCGGCGGGACTTGCTCGCGCGGGGGCGCAACAGCGGCCTGGACACCTCGGCGTTCGCGCCGCAGGAGGCGCATCTGGAGCTGTTGGCGCGGCGGGCGAAGGCCCGCGTCCGCGGCGAGGACGCGCGGGCGGGCGACGCCGAGCCGGGTCGCGAGGCGGGATGACGGCCGCGGCCACCGTGGGGCAGGGTCCCCCGTACCGGGAAGTCAGTGACGCGTACGCCTCACTCGCCGTGCTCAAGGAGCGGGTCGATCACGAGCTGGTGGTGTTCGCGCGGACCGAGACGGCGCTGCTGGAGGCGGTGGATCCGGAGCTGAAGCCCGTGGCGGAGCAGCTGCGGGCGGCGATCGCGGTGGGGAAGCGGTTGCGGGCGGCCTTCTGTTACTGGGGCTGGCTGGCGGCCGGGCGGGAGGACAGCGAGGACATGGTGCGGGCGTCCGCCGCGATGGAGCTCGTCCACGCGGCCGCCGTCGTGCATGACGACGTCATAGACCGGAGCGGGCTGCGGCACGGCAGACCCACCGCGCACCGGGCGCTGATCCCGCGCGGCGGCCGGGGCGGGGAGGAGGCGGAGTCGACCGGGCGGGCGCTGGCCATCCTCCTGGGTGATCTGCTGATCTCCTGGGCGGGGCAGTTGTTCAGCGGCTGCGGGCTGCCGGGGGCGTATCTCAACCGTGCCCGCCCGCTGTGGGCGAGGCTCGCCCGCGAACTGGTCGCCGGGGAGTGTCTGGAGGTGCTGCGCACCGGCACGAGCGGGGACGATCCGGTGGGCGCGGACAGCTCGCTGAAGATCATCCGCTATAAGACGGCCAAGTACACCGTCGAGCATCCTCTGCACATCGGGGCGCTGCTGGGCGGTGCGCCGCCCGCCCTGCTGGAGGTCTTCAGCGCGTACGGCGTGCCGCTCGGGGAGGCGTTCCAGCTGCGGGACGACCTGCTCGGGGTGTTCGGCGCGCCGGATGTCACCGGCAAGTCGAATCTCGACGACATCGCCGGGGCCAGGCCGACGGTTCTGCTCGCGCTGGCCCGGCAGCGGGCCGGCGCGGCGGAGCGGTCCGAGCTGCGGGCCCTGTTGGAGTGCCCGGAGCCGGGGCGGGAGCAGCTCGACCGGTTCCGGGAGATCGCCGAGCGCACGGGGGCGCGCCGCCGGGTGGAGGAGCTGATCGCCGTGCGCGGGGACGCTGCCGCCGCGGCCGTCGACGCGGGGCTGCTCGGCGGTCTGCTGCCGGCGCACGCCGCCGACGCGCTCCACGTGCTCGCGCGCACCGCGCTGGCCCGCGCCCTCTGATCCACCGCCGTACTCGATGCCGTTCCGAGAGGACCACCGTATGCACACCAGCGGAGCCGATGAGACGCCGGCCGGATCCGGCGCTCGTTCACCGGCGTACACCGAGTCGTCTCTCGACGCCTTGCGCGAGGCCGGGGACGAGTTGGCGGACGCCACGGTCGCGGAGTTGTTCGCGCGGGGCGAGATGGGCAGGTTCAACACTCTGATGCGCTGGTTCTCCACCGCCGGCCAGGAGCTGCCGGAGGGGCTGCCCGATGTGGCCCGCGCGTATCTGGAGGCGACGGCGATGCCGCCCTCCTGGGTGGACTGGGGGGAGATGGAGAAGGCGCGGCTCTTCTTCATCGACAACAATGTGCATATCTCGACCGCCCTGTCCTTCGCCTCGATGCCGGCCTGCTATGTGGTGCCGCATGTGGCGAAGCTGCTCAGTGCGACCCATTCGCTGGAGTACCCCTCCCGGCGGATGGCGGAGACCGGACAGTTCACCCTGTATCTCATGCGGCCCGACGCCTTCGAGGCGGGCAGCCGTTTCATTCCGGCCGCGCAGAAGGTCCGTCTGCTGCACGCGTCGATCCGGTACCACCTGCGGCAGGAGGGGCGCTGGGACGTCGCGAGCCTGGGCACGCCGATCTGTCAGGAGGACATGATCGGCGGCCAGATGATGTTCTCCATCCAGGTTCTGGACGCCCTGCACCGGCTCGGCGTCCACATCTCCAATGAAGGGGCGGACGCCTACTTCTACGCCTGGCGGGTGGTCGGGGCGATGCTCGGCATCGATCTGGCGGCCATGCCGAAGGACCTGGACGAGGCCCGCCTCTTCTCCGACCTCTATATGAGCCGCCACATGGGGCCGTCGGAGGAGGGGGTGCGGCTGACCCGGCAGCTGATCGATCTGTACGAGGAGGTCGTCCCCGGAACGGTTCTGGACCCGGTCGTCTCCGCCATGATCCGCCATCTCGTCGGCGACACCGCCGCCGACTGGCTGGACGTTCCCCGCTCGTCGCTCTGGGACTCCGCGATCCGCGCCGCCCCCGCGCTCCTCGGCGTACTGGAGAGCATCGAGGACCGCTCCCCCCTGGCCGCCTGGGCGCTCGATCGCGTCGGGCACTTCACCAGCGTCCTCGAACTCAGTTCGCTGACCCGTGGGCGGGTGATGCAGTACGCCGTCCCCGAGCGGCTCAAGAAGGAGTACGGCATCACCTCGGCCAGACCCCGGCTGGACCGCTGGATCCCGCCGACGCTCACTCCCGATCCCTCAGCGGCTTCCTGAAGGGCCCCGGCCCACGGGCGGATCGAACAGTTCGTGTTCGGACGCGGTGGGGGCCTCGAACTCGGCCTCGTACGCGGACAGCAGCTCGGGGGTGACGACCGCCTCCCCCGGGCGGCTGTTCCGCAGGGCCGTGCGGCGGCGCAGTTCCTCGGCGGGGACGGCGAGATGGCGCAGTTCCACGGCCACGCCGAGTTCACGGGCGCGAAGGCGCTTCTCGTCCCGTTCGGCGCGGTCCCAGAAGCCGTTCTCCAGAATCACCACCGCGCCTGCGGCGAGGAGGTCCTGGGCATGGTCCCAGAGGCGTCGCTCGACCCGGTCCCGGGCCCCGGCGTCGAAGAGGTCGAAGCCCAGGCCGGTGAGCCATTCGTCGGGGCAGAGGCGTACGGCGGGCAGGGTCTCGGCGAGCTGCCGGGCCAGGGTGGTCTTGCCCGCCCCGGGCAGACCGCACAACAGGATCAGTCTGGGGCCGGGGGCGCGCACGTCTCGCTCTTCTCTCATGGGGTCCATGGTGCGGGTGGTCCGGTCACGGCGGCCCGGCCCCGCGCGGGGCCGGGTCGGGCCGGGTCGGGCCGGCCAGGCGGGTGCTCAGCCCCGGCGGGCGGCGGGCCTCATCTCCAGGGGCACGCCGAGCCGGTTGAGGGCGTTGATCAGCGCGACCTGGAGCACCAGGTGCCCGCGCTCGGCCTCGTCGGGGAAGTGCTCGCACACTTCGTCCCACAGCCGGTCGTCGACCCGGGTGAGACGGGTGACGGTGTGGGTGTAGGCGAGGGCGGCGCGCTCCCTGCCGTCGAACAGCTCCGACTCCTCCCACACCGGCAGCTGGTCCAGCCTGGCCTGGCTCTCGCCCAGCTCGCGCGCCTCGCGCGAGTGCTTGTCCACGCAGTACACGCATCCGTTGAGCTGCGAGGCCCGGATCTTCACCAGCTCGCGCACCGTCGCGTCCAGCGGTCCCCCGCGGATCGCGCCGTCGGTCTGGATGAGCGCCTTGTACGGGTCGGGGGCGGCGGCGTTGAGATCCATGCGTGCCATCAGTACTCCTCGTTCGATCAGTTGGTGCGGAGCCGCGTGTCCTCGGTCCCTGTGCGGCTCCCCGGTTCTCACCAGGTGGACGAGACAGCCCACCCCGGTGTGACGGCCGCGCGCTGTCGGACGTGAGTGAGTTTCGAGGGGGTGAGCTGCCGCCAGTACGCGACGATCCGGCCGTCCCGGACCAGCATGGTGTCCACGGAGTGCGTGCCGCCGCCGACCCGGCGGCGCAGCAGCGCGGGTTCGCCGCCGACCTCCACCGGGACGAGGGCCGTCTCCCCTCCCCGTTTGCGGGCCACGCGGAGGAGGACCTCGGCGACGCGCCGGCCGCCCGTGATCGGTTTGCGGGCCGCGAAGACCTCGCCGCCGCCGTCGGTGAGCAGGACCGCGTCCGGGTGGAGGAGGCGCACCAGCGCCTCCAGGTCACCGGCCTCGTACGCCGCGCGGAAAGCCAGCAGGACCCGCTCGCGCTCGGCGCGCGAGGCCCCGGGGCCCGCGCCGCCGGCCGCGCCTGCTCCGGCGATCGCGCGGCGGGCCCGGGAGGCGAGCTGGCGGGTGGCGGCGGGAGAGCGGTCCAGCACGGTGGCGATCACCGCCGTCTCCAGCCGGAACACGTCCCGCAGGACGAAGGCGACCCGCTCCGGCGGGCTCAGCTCCTCCATCACCAGCATCATGGCCGTGCCGACGGACTCGTCGACGAGCACCGGCTCCGACGCGTCGGGGCCGGTGAGCAGCGGCTCGGGCAGCCAGGGCCCCACGTACTCCTCGCGGCGGACCCGGGCCGACCGGAGGATGTCGTACGCGCGGCGCGCCGCGACGGTCACCAGCCAGGCCCGGCGGTCCGCGATGTCCTCCAGCCGGGCGCGCGTGGTGCGCAGCCAGACGTCCTGGACCACGTCCTCGGCGTCCGCGACGCTGCCCAGCAGCCGGTACGCCACGCCGAAGACGGCGGACCGGTGCTTCTGCCACTCGCTGCCGGACATGCCGGTCCGGGAGGCCGCGCCGGCACTCCCCTGTTCTTCGGTCATCACGGCAGTCTCCCCGACGCGGGCGGTCCGTCCCGCGGGGTGTGCGGGACGGACCGGGAGGCGCGGTCAGCCGTCGGCGGGGCGCGGGCGCAGCAGTACGGCCGCGAGGACCGCGGTGCCGGTCAGTCCGATCGCGGCGAGCACGGCGACCGTGGTGAAGCCCTGGTCGTACGCGGCCCTGGCCGCGTCGACGACCTGGCCGACGGCCCCCGGTTCGAGCTTCTCGGCGAACTCCTGGGCCGAGGAGAAGGATTCCTCGACCACCTCGCGGTCCGACTCGCTCAGGCCCGGGGTGTCCGGCATCGCGAGCCGGTAACCGGCGGTCAGCGTGGTGCCGAGGACGGCGACGCCGAGACCGGCTCCCAGCTCGAAGGAGGTCTCCTGGATGGCGGCGGCCTCGCCCGAGCGGTCCGGGTCGGCGGCGGACATGATGGAGTCCGCGCCCAGCGTCATCACGATGCCCGCCCCGTACCCGGCGACCACCAGGGGCGCGATGAGCAGGGGGTACGCTCCGGTGTCGCCCACCAGCGCCATGAACAGCATGGCGAGGGCGAAGACTCCGAGGGCCGCGGTGAGCACCCAGCGGTTGCCCCAGCGGGCGGAGAGCCAGGGCGCGGTGGTCGCGCCGACGGCGTTGGCGGCGGCGAGCGGCATCAGCGCGAGGCCGGCGGCGACCGGGGAGAATCCGCCGACGTTCTGGAGCCACTGGGTGAGGAAGAACAGCAGTGCGACATAGCTGCCGAAGCATCCGATGACGCACAGTGTCGCGGCGGCGAAGCGGCGGTCGGAGAAGAGTCCGAAGTCCAGGAGGGGTTCGGTGAGCCGGCGCTGTCGGCGGACGAAGACATGGAGCAGGGCCGCGCCGCCGACCGCCGTGAGGACGATCACCGTGTCGACGCCGGCGTGCTCGCCGCCCTGTTTGAGGGCGTACACCACACCGGCCAGACCCGTGACGGAGAGCGCCACACTGGCGAGGTCCCACTGCCGGGGCCGGGGGTTGCGGGACTCGGGGATGACATACGCGCCGACGACCAGGATGATCAGGGCGATCGGCACATTGACCAGGAAGGCGGCCCCCCATCCCCACTGTTCGGTGAGGAGTCCGCCCACCAGCGGGCCGAGGGTCGCGCCCACGCTGTGGGCGGCCGTCCAGACGCCGATGGCGAGGGCGCGCTCGCGGTCGTCGGTGAAGACGACCCGGATGATCGCGACGGTGGACGCCATGATCATCGCCGCGCCGACGCCGAGGAGCACGCGCGAGGCGATCAGCTGCGAGGTGGTGGAGGAGAGGCCGGCGGCGGCGGAGGCCACTCCGAAGAGCGCGAAGCCGCTCAGCACCATCCGCTTGCGTCCGATCCGGTCCCCCAGTGTCCCGAAGGTCACCAGGAGCGCGGCGAGGGTGAGCGAGTAGATGTCGACGATCCACAGCAGTTCGCTGCTGCTCGGGTGCAGCTCCGTGCTCATGCTCGGCACCGCCGCGTGGAGCACGGTCAGGTCGATCCCGCACAGCAGCAGGCTGGTGGAGACCACGGCCAGCACCAGCCAGCGCTGTTTCGCGGTCCTCTCGGCCGGCGGCGGGGAGGAGCGTAACGGTGCGGTGCTGTTGGTCATGGCAGCACTATCGTGCGGTGGCTATCGCCTTGGCAAGTACGGTCATTTATGTGCCATAGTACCAATCTGTATACCGAAGGGAGGCGTTGATGCGGAGCACCGTCGACGACACGCCGGACTACTGTGCGATCGAGATCGCGATGGAGGTACTCGGCGGCCGCTGGAAGCTGGCGATCCTCAAGCAGCTGCTGTGCGGCACACAGCGGTTCAGCGAGCTGAAGCGCGGTATGCCGCGCATCACCGCGCGGATGCTCACCCGTCAGCTGCGCGAGATGGAGGCCGACGGGCTGGTCGAGCGCACGGTCTACCGCGAGGTGCCGCCCCGGGTGGAGTACGCGCTGACCGAGACCGGCCGGGGCCTCGACTCCATCGCGGGCATGCTCGACTCCTGGGGCCGCTGGTACCTGGACGTCCACGGGAGGCCGCCGAGCGCGCTGCGACCGCCTCCCGGGCAGACTTCCGACCAGGCTGAGAAGACCGGTCACCTGGTGGAAAAGACCGCCTCGTAAGCCAGCCTCGGCCCGCGCGAGGGCGCGCCGCCCTCGGCCGGGAGACCGATGTTGACGACCGCGAGCACGGTGTGGCCGCCGCCGGGGAAGAACTCCTTCGTCACGCCCTCGGCGTCGTACCCGGTCATCGGGCCTGCGGCGAGTCCGGCCGCCCGCACCCCGATGAGGAAGTACGCCGCTTGCAGCGCTCCGTTGAACACGGCGGAGCGCTCCCGTACGGCGGGATCCCCGTAGAAGCGTGTCGCGGCCTCGGGGAAGGCCGGGAACTGCTCGGGCAGTTCGGTGTGGAAGTCGTGGTCGGCGCCGAGGACCGCGATGAGCGGGGCGGTCTCGGACTGGGCGCGATTGCCCCGAGAGAGATGGCCGAGCAGCCGCTCCCGCGCCTCGTCCGAGCGTACGAGAACGACGCGCAGCGGCTGCTGGTTGAACGCCGTCGGACCGTACTTGACCAGGTCGTGGACGGCCTGGATCGTCTCTTCGGGGATGGGGGTCGGGGCGAAGGACTTGGTCGTGTACGCCTCTTTGAAGAGCAGGTTCTGGGCGGCGGCGTCCAGGGCGAGCCCGGTGGCGGGGTCGTGGGTCATCTCTGTTCCTCCATGGGGACGGGTGGGGTGCGGGGCGGGATGCCTTCGCCGACTCCTCCGCGCCGGCGACGGCGGCGGCGACTGCGACCCGCCCTCGGACGGTCAGAACTCCCTGAGGTTCTCCCGCAGGGTCGCGCCGGGCGTGTACACCGAGCGGGTCAGGCCACGGCGCTGGAGGGCGGGTACGAGACCGTCCGCGACCTCCGTGATGTAGCGGCGGTTGGGCCGGAGCAGCGGCGTCGTGGTCATGAAGCCGTCGCCGCCGACCTCCTCCATGATCTCGCCCATCCGTTCGGCCACTTGGTCCGGGGTGCCGACCAGCTCGGCCGAGGAGACCAGGCCGCCCGCTCCGTCCACGGCCAGCTGACGCAGGGTCTTGCCGCTCCCCCACTGCTGGGACTTGTCCAGCGATCCCTGCTCGCCCTTGGTGGTGAGCTTGCGCGGCAGCGGCTCGTCCAGCTCGAACCGCAGGAAGTCGATCCGCACCGGGTCGTGCTTGGGCGCGACCATGGCCTGCTGGAGCACGGCCTCGGCCGAGCCGCCGTAGCTCTGCGGCACCATCAGCTTGTCCTCGATGATGACGTAGTCGAAGCAGGCGCGTTCCAGTGCCTGGGCGACCTCGGTGTGGAACTTCCCGTCCCACGGCGTGCTCCCCGAACCGAAGGGGCCCTGCCAGTCGTCCGGGGTGAAGTTGATGATGAAGGCGAGGTGGAACGGGCGGCTCATAATGTCTCTGACCCCTCGGTCCGGGCGGTGGTGGGCGGTACGGTTTCGGGGGCGTCTCCCCCGTGGTCCCGGTCGCGGGTGAGCAGCCCCTCGCCGCCCCGGACCAGGGCGACGGCCTCGGCGACCACATGGCGGAAGGGGGTTTCGCCGAGGTCCGCGCCGGAGCCGCTGGTGGAGGACAGCAGTTCAGCCCCGGAGCCAGGGCTCCTGGAGCAGGCTCCACCGGCTGAAGGCGAGCGCCTCCTTGCCCTCGAACCCGCCCTGCTGACGCACCTGGTCCAGCGCTTCAAAGATGAACGGCTCTTTCTCGAAGTGGCCGTTGGCCACCAGCAGCCGCGAGCAGGTCCGCGTAGAAGCGGGGTTCCCGGCGCGGGCCGGTCATGTCAGCGCCACCTGCGGCAGCGCGGTGATCGCCGCGGCCTCGGTGACGATCCGGTCCAAGGTGGTGTACATGTCGGTGTGCAGGGCGGTGTACACCTGGGTCGCGTCCGCGCCGACCTGGAGGTAGTCGGCGACGTCGCGGCCGGAGGCGATACCGCCGACCCCCATGATCGGGAGGGTGAACCGGTGGCGGCGCAGCCGCCAGATCGCCGCGAGCACCAGTGGTTTGATCCCGGGTCCCGAGTAGCCGTACACCCCGCCGAGTTCCAGCTCCCCGCTCTCCGGGGCCACCGCGGCCCCGGAGATGGTGTCGCTGAGGGTGACGGCGTCCGCGCCACCCGCGATGGCGGCCCGTACCCGGTCCTCCAGGCCCTCCCCGATGGCCAGTTTGACCGAGACGGGCAGCGAGGTGCGGGCCCGGACCTCGGAGGTGTACGAGTACACCCGGTCCGCGTTGTCGTCGGGGAGCCCGGACTCCTCGTTGAGGCAGGAGATCCCGAGTTCGAGCGCGCGGCAGCCGGTGCTCCGCACCTCGGCGGCGAGGACGGCGAGTTCCGCCGGGCTGTCGGCGTGGATCGAGGCGATCACCGGCAGCCCGTCGTCCGCGAACGAGCGCAGCACTCCCAGCCAGTGGGCGACCGAGCGTTTGGAGTAGGTGGTGCTGTTGAGCATTCCGACGGGGAGCCGGAGGATGCGTTCGGCCAGTCCGGCGGGCGGGCTCGGATGGATGGTCTTGGTGACGACGGCTCCCGCGCCCGTCTCGATCAGTTTGCGGATATTGCGCTCCTGATCGGTCAGCAGCCCGGAACCGACGATCACAGGATTGGCTATGGGCATGCCCAATATGGACAGGTCGGACACACGGTCCTCCGGTGGGGTGGGCGATCGATGGCCGGGAGTTCTCCGGGGGAGGTCAGGCGACGAAGCCGGCGTCGACGGCTTCGCGCTGCCGCTCGGTGGCGGCGAGGATGGCCTCGGTCAGCAGGCCGGGCTTGTCGAGGAACTCGTCGAAGTCGATGGTCCGTACGGAGCCGACCCGGTGCAGGCCCTTGAGGAGGTGGCTCGCGGACTCGACGAACGGCTGCTTGGTGATCATCACGATCGGGCGGCCGACGAAGACGTCGAGACCGGTGAGCAGTCCGGACGCAAGGGCGGTTGTCGGCATATGAGCTCTCCTCGGTCTTCCGCGATGCGCCACGGCGGCGTGCGGCACGGCTCGTTCCGCCTCGGGGAAAGCGCCGCGAGGATGCTCTGAGGCGACGAGAGATGGCTGATCGGTTGCCTGGTACGAGGCGGACGGCCGGACGGGCCGACGCCGGGGAAGGGGAAACGGCCCGCGCGGGGGCGGGCGATGGGTGATCGGGATCGCCCGGGACCGGTCGGGCCGATGGCGGGACCGGGGGCGGCGGGGAGGGGAAGGGAGGAGCGGTCAGCCGGAGGCGCGAAGGCCTGTGTAGCGGCCCCGGTGATACAGCAGCGGCCGTTCGGACGGACCCGCGCGGAGCCAGCGGACGTCCCCGACCACGATCACATGGTCACCACCGGGGTACTCGGCGTTCAGCTCGCACTCGATCCACGCGGACGCGCCGGCGAGCAGCGGGGATCCGCCCGGCGAACAGTCCCAGGGGACGCCGGCGAACTTGTCCCCTCCGGAGCGCGCGAACCCCTCGCTCAGCCGTCGCTGATCCTCCGCGAGGATGTTGACGCCGAAGTGCCGGAGCTTGCTGATCACCGGCCAGGTGGTCGAGGTGCGGCTGACGCACAGCATGACCTGTGGCGGGTCCAGGGAGAGCGACGAGAATGCCTGACAAGTAAATCCAACCGGCCCGTCGGGGCTTGTGGCGGTGACAACCGTGACACCGGAACAGAAGTTCCCGAGCACGGACCGGAAGGGCGCTGAGGCCTGCTCTCCTAAGACCTTGTGCGCGTTGTCCGTAGGCATTTTCTCCCCACTCATCGAGCACGTACCACTGCTCCGACAAACAGTGGCACCAGAGGATTCCCTTGTACGGAAAAGGCTTCCAGGGGGTCGGCGTCCATCCACCCGGAGGACCCCTCCGGGCGACCACAAGCATGCATGGTCAGAACAGATATGCCAATAGATCTCTGCTCGATGGCCCGAATCTCGCGGGGAGATCCCGCCATGGATGCCGGCTCCCGCACTCGCACAGGGAGAGACCAGGCTGCCGTCACCCGCCGGCGGCGGGCTGCCTGTACATGGCGACGACACCCAGGGGGCCCAGGGGGACGCGGCGCAGGACGGTGAACCCGAAGCGCCGGTAGAGCGGCACATTCGCCGGGTCGGCCGTGCTGAGGAAGACGCCGTCCGCGGCGGGGATGTCGGCGAGGAGACGGTCCAGGAGCCGCCTTCCGGCCCCGAGGCCCCGGGCGGCGGGGACGACTCCGAGGAACTCCAGCGTCCAGGCCCCCTCCGGCGTCTGGGCCTCGGCCGCGCGGAGGTAGCGCAGGGTTCGCGCACAGGCCCCCGGTCCGCAGTGGGCGAGGGTGCCGACGGCCCACCGGGCCTGCGCGAGGGGCGAGGGCGAGGTGGCGGGCGGGGTGAGGACGGCGGCTCCGAGGGGCTGTTCGCCGGGCCCGGCGAGGGTGTAGCGGCGGGCCCCGGGAAGAGCCGTCTGGGTGCGCAGGGTGGCGGCGAACCAGTGCCGCCGCACGGCGCCGGACTCACCGCAGATCCAGGAGGCGGCCGGTTCACGGGCGAAGGCGTCGGTCAGCACTCCCGCGCAGGCGTCGGAATCGGGCCGGTCGTCGATCTCCCACAGGCCGACGGCGTCAGGCATGGTGACTCCGGCGCTTCAGCGGTGCTTCGGGGACGAGGTGACAGACGAGGAGTTTCAGGAAGAACAGGGGGGCGAACCAGGCGAGCGCCACGGGTGTCTCCAGCCAGAACAGATTGACCAGGACGGCGGTCATGAAGACGGCCATCGCGAGCGGGCGTTTGAGATGCAGGGCGGTGAACTCCACGGCGACCGCGCCGGTGAGCAGGAGCGCGGAGTTGACGAGGGTCCAGGTCCAGTCCCACGGCAGGACGATCAGCCCCATGGCCCCCAGATGCAGCAGATGCGCGCCGACGAAGGTGAGCCGGGCGCGCCTGGTCCCGGGGTCCTGACGGTGGTACCAGCGCTTGGCGGCGTTGGTGGCGTTGGTGAGGACGCCGCCGATGAGATCGAGACCGGCCAGGACGACGATGGTCAGCTCCAGCGCGGACCAGTCGCGGTGGGCCCCGCTCGACCAGACCCCGGCGGCCAGTACGGCGGCGCAGCCGATCAGGCCCGCGTTCTCCACGGCGGACTCGGAGCGGGACTTGCCCGGCCCCATGAACCGCTCCAGCCGCCCCGGCCAGCCGGCCGGGGTCGGGGGTATCTCCCAGTCGACGTTCAGATCAGTGCGCAAGGTCCCCGCCCTTCCGGTCTCCGTAGTGCCCGCCGTCCGATCCCCGGCCGTCGGGCGGGCTCCACAGTCCGCGCAGCAGGCTCCACAGCTGAAGGTCCGTCGTCTCGGCGGCGTCGGACGCGCGGAGGCGGGCCAGCGTCCGCGCGTCCGCGGCCTGGAAGACGGCGGCGGTCACCGCGACGAGCAGGTCACGGTCGACGTCGGTGCGGATGACGCCGAGCCGCTGCCCGTTCGCCACCACGGCCGTGAACCAGGTGAGGTACTCCTCGTCGCCCCCCTTTCCGAGCGCGGCGACGGCGAGCGCCAGATCCTCCGGGTGTGTGTGCAGATGCGAGATCAGCGCCCACGATCCCTGTTCGAGCCGGCTCCAGAACTCCTCGGCGCGGCGGGCCTCCGTCCAGGGGCCCAGTGCGCTGGAGAGCCGCTCGCGCACCGCGTCGAGAACGGCCGACAGCAGATCGTCCCGGCCGTCGAAGTACTGGTAGGCGGCGGTCTTCGAGAAGCCCACCGCCTCAATGATCTTGTTGTAGGAAGCGGCTTCCGGTCCGTGTTCGGCGAAGTGCCGCCGCGCGACGTCCAGGATGTACGCCTGGCGCTCGGGGGGCAGCCGGTGAAAGCGGGGAAGGGGCATGAACCAACAGTACAGACCATGAGGGTGTACCGCTAGTACACCCTCATGGTTTCCCCGGCCTCGCCCCTGTGCGGACGGGTGTGGCGGGGTCGTCAGGGCGTGTCGTGCCGCCAGTCCCGCTTTCCGGGGGCGGAGGGCCTCGGCGCGTAGACCGAGCGGCCACCGGGGCCGTAGCGGCCTATCTCCGTGGGGAGGGCGGCCTCCTCGGCCAGCCGGCGGGCCGTCCAGCCGGTCACATCCAGCAGCAGGCCGTCGAGCGGACCTCCCACCAGCTCGGCGTAGTCACGGCCCGGCCGGGGGCCCGGGTCGGGGTCGTCGTGGTCGGAGCCGTAGACCCGGCCCCGCATCAACTGCTCGTCCATGTCCAGCAGGATCGCAGCCGCCACTGACAGTCCGTCCCGCGCGCACTCCCCACTCCCCCGGCGGCGGGCGCTCCCCCGGGCGGAGCCCGTGCCGCCGGTGCAACCGCGAGGGCGGACAGATCGTCCGTATGAGCGAACGATCAAGCACAGGGGGGAAGATGACGATCCGATTCCGCGTACGGCACACGGCGGTCGCGATGTCGCTCGCGGCGGCGTCGCCGCTGCTGACGGGCTGTGGCGAGGGCGGCGACAGCGCGGCGAAGGAGCGCGGCACACGGGCCGAGGGCGAGCGGGAACCGGCAGCCGCGCTCACTCCGGCGGAGGTCAAGGCCGTACTGCCCCGGGCCGGGGACCTCCCCCGGTGGAAGGCCGTCAGCTCGGCGGTCCTGGATCTGAGCGAGGGCCATGCCGAGCGGGCGTGTCCGGGCGGTACGGCCAAGGAGTGCATGGCGGCGCGGAACGTCGGTACCGCCGTTCTGGAGAAGGACGGCGAGGGGCGGGTCGAGTTCAAGGTCTTCGCCCACCAGGACACCGACGCCGCCTCGGACGCGTACCCCTTCCTCTGGAAGGAGGCCTCCAAGGGCTGGCTCTCCCCGGCGGAGAAAGCCTCGGTCGGGACCCCGGGGGACCGCCGCGACGCGCTGCGCGGCGAGCACGAGACCGGTTACGGCTCGAACATCCAGATCCGGGTCGGCCCCACCCTGCTCTCGATCAGGGCGGACACCGACGCCGACCGGCCGCGCCGTACCGACGCGGAGCTGACGGCACTGGCGAAGATGTTCGCGGAACGGGCGCGGCAGGCCCATGAGGGAGAGCTTCCCTCGGCCGTCCTCAGGCCCTGACGGAGCACGCCCGGCCCGCGCACCGGCGGCGCGGGTCGCGGGCGGCGGACGGAGAAGGGGTCAGGTCACTTCGCCGAGCAGGCCGGTGGCCACGTCGAAGACGAAGCCGCGCACCGAGTCGGTGTGCGGTACGAAGGCGCTCGTCCTGATGCGCCGGAGCGACTCGCGCACATCCTCGTGGAGTTCGGGGAACGCCTCGGCCGCCCAGGGCGGCCTGACACCGGTCTCCTCCTCGATCCGCTGGGCGAACGCCTCGTCGGTGAACGTCAGCATTCCGCAGTCGGTGTGGTGGATGAGAATGATCTCGCGGGTGCCGAGCAGACGCTGGCTGATCGCGAGCGACCTGATCTCGTCGTCGGTGATCACACCGCCGGCGTTGCGGATGACATGCGCCTCACCGTCCTGGAGACCGAGGATGCCGTAGACGTCGAGCCGGGCGTCCATGCAGGCGACCACGGCGACCCGGGAGGACGGCGGGAGGGGCAGCGGCCCCTCGAAGGTCGTCGCGTACTTCTTGTTGTTGGCGAGGTACTGGTCGGTTACGGACATGCCGGTCTCGCTTTCTGTCGTCGGTGACGAGGCCAACGTAGTGACGTCCGGTACGCCCCGCTCCGCCCCGCTCCGGCCCGACACGAGACCGCAATATTCCAGCAATAACCTGACAATGAAGCCGCGTTGGGACATGAGGCCCGTACGCCCCGCGCCCCCGGCTCGGCCGAGTCGGCCGGTCCGGGGGCGCGGGGACGAACCGTCGCGGGAACCGCGCTCCGGGGATCAGCCCTGGAGCTCCGCCTCCATCTCCGCCTCCATCTCCGCCCGCATCTCCGGGGGAAGCTCTTCGTCCGAGAGCATCTCCTCCGGCGGGCCGCCGAAGAAGCCCTCGATCAGCTCGTCCATCTTGACCTCGGAGGCACCGGCGGGGGCCTCGGGCTTCTCGCCCTCCCCCAGGCGCAGAACCAGCGCGATCTTTCCGGCGCTCTTCTTCTCCGCCAGCGCGGCGAGGTCGACGGAGACCTCGTTCAGCGAGCCGTTCTTGAGGGTGAAATCGGCCTTGGCCTTGCTGTTCGGCAGCTCCTTGAGGTCCTTGGCCGTCGGCAGGAGGTCCTCGCCCCGCGGCAGGTCCTTCGCCAGCGGACGGAGGGTGTCGATCAGCTCGGTGACCAGAGACCGGAGCGAGGCGGTGGCCGTGATCCGCTCGGCGCCGTCCTTGCCCTCGGTGGTGCTGAACTCCGTCTCGCGGGAGATGGCCTTGCTCAGCGCGTCGACCACCTTCTTCTGCGTCGCGGCGTCGAGGGTGGGCTCCGCCGAGGGCTCGGCACCGGCCTCGTCCAGGCCCTTGCTCATCTCCTCGGTGGCCTGCCGGGCCTCCTTGGCCGAGAACTTCACCCAGTCGCCCGCCAGCAGGCCCTTGAGCGGTCCGGCGCTCTCGGGCAGTTCGTCCTCGGCCGGCGCGGGCTCCCCCATCAGCCCGGCGACCACCTTCGCGTCGAGGCGGAAGTAGACGTGGTCGCCGACGAGCCGGTACTCGACGGCATCGCCGTCCGGGGTGCTGAACTTCATCGCCATACCGGTGAGGTCCTTCTCGCCCGAGTCGGCGAGCGGCTTCTTCGACTCGACGGAGAGGGAGATCTTTCCGCCGGCGAACGCCTCGGCGATCTCCTTGGGCATCTTCTCGCCGGGCCCGGAGCTCTCCGCCTCCAGGGCGGTGAGCGTCTGGGCGTCGGCGTCCAGATCGAGCTCCAGCGAGATCGACTTCTCCTTTCCGAGCTTCTCGAACGCCCGGTCCAGCTTCTGCCCGGCGGAGAGGTTCTCCACCGTTCCGCACGCGGCTGCGCCCGTCACGACCAGGGTGACGACAGCGGCGGCGGTCAGGGTTTTACGTATGGCGGAAATGTCGGTCTCCTCATTGGTACGACCATGGAACTGGTCGATGAGGAGACCGGTCAGCGCCTCAGAAGGTTGTACGTGCACCGCGTGATAATTCCGCCCGCCCGGCCGAGGCCGCGCTTTTGTCGTGTTTGCCGGGACTACTGGCGCGAGGACCGGCAGCGGGCCAGGGCCTCGCCCTGGGCGGCGGTGAGACGGCCGGGGGTCGCGGTGGCGGTGTGCGCGCCGGATGCGGACCGCCGCAGGGTGAGGGGGTCGGTGGCGTGCGGATCCCGCTCCGCCGCCTCCAGGGCCCGGCGGATCCGCGGAGCGGGCCAGTCGAGTGCCGCGGCCAGCTCCTCCGGGGAGAGGGGGACGCCCGCCGTCACCAGCGCGGCGAGTACCGTCCGGACGTCGTCGGCGGCGGGGCCGGCCGGGCCGCCGGACATGTCGTCGCTGAGCCGGGCGAAGAACCCGCCCATCTCGGCCAGCCGGGCCCCGGCGGGGGTGGCGGCGTGGAGGAGGTCCGCGCCGCGCCGGGCGGCATCGGCCCACATCGCGTTCGTCCGGGCGCTGGTCAGCCAGGCCCGGAGCCAGACGCCGTCGTCGATGACATAGCGTTCGCGCCGCCGGCGGTCCTCGCGCTCGCGCCGGACCACTTCGAGGCCTTCGAGATATCCGACGGCCTTGGACACCGAGGCGGGGCTGACCTTCAGGCCGCGCACCAGCTCGGCGGCGGTCAGCGCCCCCGAATCCGTGGTGACCAGACGGGCGAGGACCCTGGCCGCCATGCGCGGAAGGCCGGTGGCGACCATCAGCGCGGCGAACTCCTCCGCGAAGTCCCGGACCGCGTCCGGGTCACGGCCGTAGGAGCCGGTCAGGGGCGACGGGACGGCGGCGGGCGCGGCACGGGTCCCGTGCCGCCGGGCGCGCCGCTTCGACGCCTCGTGCGCGCCGTCGGCCCGATACCCCTCGGGCCCTCCGTTGCGGGCGACTTCGCGGGTCACGGTGGACGTCGGTCTCTCCAGGTCCCTGGCGATCTCCGCGTACCCCAGTCCCCCGTCGAGCCCCGCCCGGATCCGCCGGCGGTCCTCATGCGTCAGCCTTCCGCCCGGCACTCGCGCCTCCCTCGGCCCTCAACTCCGTCCAGTATATGCGTTCACCCTCAGATCATTGCAACGATCCGCCGGGTGTCGTTGCATTCACCTACTATCTCATTGCAATGCTCGCCATTAATACCCTTCTTTCTAGGGGCAATTCACTCGATCGACTTTGACGAAAAATTGAATGCAACGTAGCTTTCGCATCACTGTGAAGGCACTCCGAGGAAGGTGACATGACAGCGGACGAGGTAACCGTGCTCGACGTCGACGGTCTGCGGATGGGGTACGGCGCGAAGGAGGTGCTGCGCGACGTGTCGTTCCGGGCCGGCCCGGGGGAAGTGATCGCCCTGCTGGGCCCCAACGGGGCGGGCAAGACCACCACGATCGAGATCCTGGAGGGCTTCCGGGTCCGGTCGGCGGGCCGGGTGAGCGTCCTCGGAACGGATCCGGCGCACGGCGACGAGCGGTGGCGGGCCCGGCTGGGAGTGGTGCTCCAGTCCTGGCGCGACCACGGCAAGTGGCGGGTGCGCGAGCTGCTCACACATCTCGGCACGTACTACGCCCCCTACTCCACCGACACGATCCGGCGGCCGTGGGACGCCGACGAACTCATCGAGGCGGTCGGTCTGACGGAGCAGGCGGGCAGCAGGGCGGGAACGCTCTCCGGCGGTCAACGGCGCAGACTGGACGCGGCGATCGGTCTCGTGGGCCGTCCCGAGCTGCTGTTCCTGGACGAGCCGACCACGGGCTTCGACCCCGAGGCCCGGTACGCGTTCCACGACCTCGTCCGCCGGATCGCCCGCGATCACTCGACGACGGTCCTGCTCACCACCCACGATCTGGCCGAGGCGGGCAAACTCGCCGACCGGATACTGATCCTGGCCCAGGGACGGATCGTCGCGGACGGGTCCGCCGGCGAACTGGCCCGGCGGCTCACCGGCGAGGACGAGGTCCGCTGGACCCGCGACGGCCGCAGCTTCACCATGTCGACACCCGACGCGACCGCGTTCGTCCGTGGTCTCTTCCAGCGGTACGGCGAGGCGATCGGCGAACTGGAGGTCCGCCGGGCCACCTTGGAGGACACCTATCTGGCCTGGTCCCGCCGGCACGAGGCGGACACCCACGAGGCGACGGGGGCGAACCGATGAGCCCCGCGACCCCCGCGGCCCCCGCGGCCACGGCGGTGCGCGCCGGTCTGGCCCGGGGCCTGATCGAGCTGCGGCAGTCCTTCACCAACGGCGGGGACCTGCTGTCCCATCTGCTGTGGCCGGTGCTCATGCTCGCGGTCCTGTACGCCGTGCGGAACAGGGAGTTCGGCGGTGACGGGCTGCTGCTGGGCACGCTGGCCCTGCCCAGCGTCCTGGGCATGAACGCCGCGCTCGGCATGGTCAGCATGAGCCAGCATCTGACCGCCGAGCGCGAGGACGGCACCCTGCTGCGCGCCAAGGCCGTCCCCAACGGCGTGCGGGGCTACCTCATCGGCAAGGTCGTCACCGTGGGCGGCGGTCTCCTCGCCGACCTCGCGATCTTCCTGGTGCCCGCCCTGTTCATCGTCGACGGCCTGGCCGTCGGCCCCGGCTCCTGGCCCACGCTGCTCTGGGTGCTGGCGCTGGGCATGGCCGCCACCCTGCCGATCGGCGCGATCCTCGGATCGGTGTTCTCCGGAGCCCGCGCCCAGGGGCTGATCCAGCTGCCGGTCCTGGGCATGATCGCCGTCTCCGGCATCTTCTACCCGGTCACCGCCCTGCCGGACTGGCTCCAGGTGGTGGCACAGCTGACACCGGTCTACTGGCTCGGTCTGGGCATGCGGTCCGCCCTGCTCCCCGACGCGGCGGCGGCCGTCGAGATCGGCGCATCCTGGCGGCACTTGGAGACCGCCGGGGTCCTCGGCGTCTGGGCCGTGCTGGGGCTGGCCGCGGCGCCGGTCGTGCTGCGCCGGATGGCGCGGCGGGAGTCCGGATCGGGCCTGGCCGCGCGGCGCGAGAGGGCCCTGCGGCGCGCCGCGTAGCCGGGCCGGCGGCCCCGGATCCCGCGGCTCCGGCCTGAGGCCGACACCGTCCCCGAACAGCTACATCTTTCGGTGTAGTCGCTGTTCATCTGCGGTCATGAGGTCTCCGGGAGAACCCGCCGAGACGATGAACACATGACCGAGACCCTGACCTCACCACCGGTGCCGGCCGCACCGTCCGCCCGGCTGCCACTCCTCGACGTACTGCGCGGGGCGGCGATCCTCGGCACCCTGATGACCAACGTCTGGATATTCACCAGCCCCGGCGCGGAGTGGGGCGCTCTCTCCAGCGGCATGTCCGAGTCGTGGCTCGCCTCGTTCCCGGACGCGGTCGAGAGTCTGCTGCGGCTGCTGGCGAACGGGAAGTTCCTGTCGCTGCTGACGATCCTGTTCGGCGTCGGTCTGGCGATCCAGTACGGATCGGCGGCGCGCCGGGGCGAGTCCTGGCCGGGCCGCTACCCCCGGCGCGCCCTGTTCCTGTTCGCCGAGGGGACGGTGCACTTCGTCCTGGTCTTCGCCTGGGACGTACTGATGGGGTACGCGGTCACCGCGTTGCTCGTGGCCTGGCTGCTGGCCCGCTCGGTCACGATCCAGCGCCGGGTGATGTGGTCGACGGCGGGGGTGCATCTGGCGCTGATGGGGGTGCTCACGGTGGTCCTGGTGGCGGAGGGGGGATTCTCGGAGGCTCCTGTCCCCCAGAAGGCGCGGGATCTGTACGCGCACGGCGGCTACGGGGAGCAGATCGCGTTCCGGCTGGAGAACGCCCTGGCCCTCCGGATGGAGCCGGTGCTGACGATCTTCCTGCTCGTCTTCCTCTTCCTGCTGGGCGTACGGCTCTTCCGGGCGGGCGCGTTCGGTGACGACGCCACCGGGCGGCGCATCCGCTCCCGGCTGCTGGTCTGGGGACTGGGGCTCGGACTCCCGATCAGTCTGCTCTCCTCGCTGGCGGGTCCGGAGCTGTTCCTTCTGGACCGCTACATCGGCGGGCCGCTCACCGCGCTCGGCTATGTGGGGCTGATCGGCGCGCTGGTCGACCGGGTGCGCCGGCCGGGGCCGCTGATGCGCGGTCTGACCAGCGTCGGCAAGACCGCTCTCTCGGGGTACGTGCTGCAGAACGTGCTGTGCGTGCTCGTCTCGTACGGGATCGGCCTGGGGCTGGCCCACCGGCTCGGCGACTCCTGGCGGCCGTGGTGGGTGCTGGCTCTGTGGGCCGTGGTGTGCGCCGTGCTGATGATCGGTTCGACGCTGTGGCTGCGGCGCTTCCGGGCGGGACCGCTCGAATCCTTCCAGCGGTGGGCGCTGCGCCGCTGAGGCCGGCGGAACCAGGCGGAACCGAGGGAACCCCGCGTACGTCCGAGCGGCACGAATGGCGTTGCGTACGGCGTACGGCGTACGGCGTACGGCGAGCGGGAAACGGGGGCGGGTGTGCGCGGGGTCGGGGCGGGCGTGCTCCGCCTGCGAGAATGTTGCGTACGCACGCAAGGAGGAGGCGGACCATGCCACGGACAGATCCCGTCACCATGTCCCGGTCGTTCAAGGTCGGGGTGTGGCGGTCGCTCATGGAAGTCCACAACGCGGTGCTGGGAGAGATCGAGCACGAGCTCGCGGAGCGTCACCGTCTGTCGGTGAGCGAGTTCGACGCGCTGGTGAACATCCCCCTGGCCGGCACCCGGCTGAAGGACCTCAAGGAGCGGATCGTCCTCACCCAGAGCGCGGTCAGCAGGCTCTGCGACCGGCTGGCGCAGCGCGGTCTGGTCACCCGTACCCCGATCGAGGAGGATCAGCGGGGCGCGATGATCACTCTGACGGACTCGGGCCGGAAGCTGCTGCGCGAGGCGGTGCGGACCAATGCCGAGGTGGTGGAACGGTCGTTCTCCGATCCCCTCTCCCAGGACGAGCTGCTGGCTCTGCACGGGGTCTTCGGGCGGCTGAAGGCCGGCGGGCAGCCGAGGGAGTGCGACGTCTCCGAGTGAGACAGCGGGCCCGGAACCCTTGCGGCACAAGGGTTCCGGGCTTTTCCGAGTGACCGGGAACAGATCCCGCACGGGCATGGTTATGATGAATGCGCAAGCAACAAACTGCTCGCACAGGCTCTCGCCACGGCCGCCCCGGCGGCCCGACCTCAAGGAAGCGGACATGAGCGGCAACAGCTACCTCACCGACCGGCTGACCCCCGAGAACACCGGCATCCTGCTCGTCGACCACCAGAGCGGTCTGATACTGGGCGTCCAGGACCACGACCAGAACCAGGTCCGCCGCAACGCCCAGGCGCTTGCCCGTACCGCCAAGGTCTTCGGTCTCCCGATCGTGGCCACCACCTCGGCCCCCCAGGGACCCAACGGCCCGCTCCTGCCGGAGCTGGTCGCGGAGCTTCCCCAGGGGACTCCGATCATCCACCGCAGCGGTGAGGTCGACGCCTTCGACGACCCGGCCTTCGACGAGGCGGTCCGCGCGATGAACCGGCCGAACCTGGTGATCGCGGGCGTCATCACCGACGTCTGCCTGATGTTCGCCTCCCTCTCCGCCCTCGGCCGCGGCTACAAGGTCCACTCGGTGCTCGACGCCTCCGGGACCACGAACACCCTGGCGCGGGAGACCTCCCTCTTCCGTCTGCAGAACGCGGGGGCCACGCTCAACAGCACCGTCGGAGTCATCTCCGAGCTGCTGCGCGACTGGAAGAACCCCGGCGGCCCCGGCACCGCCGACATCTTCGGCAACCTCGCGATGCCGTTCTACGGAGCGGTGAGCGCCAGCCACGCCTCCGCTTCCGGCTCCGGCTCCGGCTCCGGCGACAGCCGCGGCTGACCTCCGTACCCGCCACAGCACTCGGCGCGGTCCGCCCCACTTCCGGGGCGGGCCGCGCCGAGCCGCGTCATGGCCGGGTTCAGTGGAATCCGCCGCGCCGGAGCGGCTGCGGGCGGGGGAAGCCCCCGTCCATGGGCGGTCTGCCGCGCGGAACGGCGGCTTCCTGCTCGACCGGCGGGGCGAGCGTGGCCTTGCCGGGAGGCTCGGTGGGCGGGCGCTGGTCGGCGGGCTGACGGTGCTCGGCCGGGGGCGGCGGCGGGGGCGGGGTGCGATGGCGGTGGCGTGCGCCGGCCTGACGAGGGGGCCGGAGCATGGTGATGAGACGGACGAGCTGCTGGAAGCAGGCCAGGGCGGCGAGGGACGGCAGGGCCGCAGCCGCCGCGTCGGTGAATGTCCGGGGGGCCTGGGCGACACAGAGCAGCGTGGCGAGGAGGGAGAAGGCGAGGACCACGGACCAGGAGTGCACCGCCCGCCGCCGGTGGAGCGAGGCCCGGAGGATGGACAGGGAGGCGACGGTCCAGGGGCCGTAGACCAGCAACGGCCACCAGCTGACCAGCCCCTGGGAGATGCGCGGGTCGGCGATGCTCCGCAGCGGGTCCAGCGCGATCATGACCCCGAGGGCGCTCACCATGGAGACGATGACGGCGGCGACCGCCGCGATGAGGAAGCTGACGACCCGCATCAGCACCGCCCGGGGGCTCCGGGCGGGCTGCCTGCGGCGACGGCGGTGGGGCGGGGGCCTGAGCGGCCCGGCGGCGGGCCCCGGCAGACCCGGGTGCGGAAGGCCGTCCGGCGATTCGTGCGCGTGATCGTGGACATGGCCGTGAACATGGGCGGAAGCGTGAGCGGGAGCGAGATCGAATTCATGGGTGTCGGAGGTCTGGAGCAGCTGTTCCAGTTCCTCGGTGGGGTCCCATGTGGCGTCCAGCTGCTCCATTCCCACCGGAACGACCGGCTGATAGACGGTCATCGGGTCGCCGGGCACCGGAATATAAGTGTCCTCCCAGGGAACGTATCCGCTCCGGTCGGGGTAGGGGGCGGCACCGCCATAGGTGTCGTACTCGTCATACATGGACGACGCGCCCCGTCCATTCGTCGCCGTGCCCGGCCGAGGACTCGTGCGGCGTGCCGGACAGCCGGTGGAAGTCGGCCTGGATCTGGCCGATCGCCGCCAGCAGATCCCTGAGCACCGAAGAGGCGTAGGTCAGCTCGATACGCCGGTCCTCCTGCTGAAGCATCGCCTCTCCGCCCGAGCCTGAGACAAATGCCCATGCGCCCATGGTGACCGCGGCGGGGCCGGCGGCACGTCCGGCGGCGGCCGGGGATGGAGTCCTCGTTCTCGTCATATTCCGAATAACGACAGAATCAGACCCCTGATGTGCAGCAACCGGGCGATATCTTTAGGCCGCACGGGCGGTTTATCCGGCAATTACATCGCCTTTTACGACGAGAGTAGAAACGGTTCGTCGAAAACCCTTTCGAGTACGAGCGAATCCGGCGGACGGCGCGGCCGGAACGCAACGCGACGGACCGGCGGCCGGGTACGGAAATCACCCGGCCGCCGGTCCGTTCGGTTCAGCTCTTGCGGCCGACCCCGCCCAGGGCGATGGTGTCGCCCTCGGGCCCGGTGGCCGAAGGGTCCGGCCGCCAGTGGGCCAGCGGCACGACGCCGGGCTCCAGCAGCTCCAGGCCCTCGAAGAACCCGGCGATCTCCTCGTGGCTCCGGAGGAAGTAGGGCGCGGCCCCGCTCTCGTTGTAGCGGCGGGTGGCCTCGGCGTTGGCCAGGTTGGTGTCGACGCTGTCGTTGAACACCAGATGACTGCCGGACGGCAGGGCCGCCATCAGCCGGTCCACGATCGAGCGGGCCCGCCGGTACTCGGTGACATGGCCCACCACCTGCATCAGCGTGAGCGCCACCGGCCGGGTGAGGTCGAGCGACCGCGCCGCCTGCCGGATGATCGCCTCGGGGTCGTGGAGATCGGCGTCGATGTAGTCGGTGGCGCCCTCCGGGGTGCCGACCAGCAGGGCCCGGGCATGGGCCAGGACCAGCGGGTCGTTGTCCACGTAGACGATGCGCGAGGAGGGCGCGACCCGCTGGGCGATCTGATGGGTGTTGTTCGCGGTGGGCAGGCCCGTGCCTATGTCCAGGAACTGACGGATGCCCACCTCGCCGGCCAGATGCTCCACGGCCCGGCCGAGGAACGCCCGGGAGTCGCGGGCGAGGTCGACGACCCCGGGGAACTGCGCGCGGAACGCCTCGCCGACCTCCTGGTCGATGGCGTAATTGTCCTTCCCGCCCAGCCAGTAGTTCCAGATCCGGGCCGAGTGCGGCAGCGAGGTGTCCATGATCGTCCCCTGCCCCTCGGTCTGTGTGTCGGCGCTCACGCGGTGAACCTCCTGGTCGTGGTCGGTCGGCCCAGTATCCCCGTACCGCGCGCCCCGGATTCACCGGCCCGGGGTGTGCCCGGCGTCCCGAGTGTCCGCCGTATTCGCCCCGCCCGCCGTGCTCTTGGGGTTTTTCAGCACCTCGATCACGCTCGCGTAGCTGCTGGATCCGTGGCCCGCCGCGCTGGCGCGCTTCATGGTGGCCCTGAGCAGTTCGGGCAGTCCGTTGTCGAGGCCGCGCTCCCCCGCCGCGTGGATGAGGTGGTCGACCGTCGAGATCTGTACATCGACGGTGGCGTCGTCGCCCGGGTAGCTGCCGGCGTCCACCTGGGAGGCGTAGGTGGTGAGGAAGTCGTTCACGGTGGCCAGCCAGCGGATCGCGATCGGGGTGAAGGCGGTGGCGCTCGTGCCTTCCGTGCCGACCAGGGCGGTGCCGTGCAGCCAGCCCGTCAGGGTGGACCACATCAGCCCGAGGAGGGCGGCGTCGTAGAGCGAGGCGAGGCCCGGGGCCGTCCCGAGGTGGAGGGGGTCGCCGAGGGCAGCCAGGGTGGCCCGGTGTGCCTCGAAGACCTCCGGCGCGCCGCTGTACAGGAACATCCGCCCCGGGTCGCCGACCCCGGGCGGGGTGGTCATGATCGCGCCGTCGAGGTACTCGGCTCCGTGTGCCCGGGCCCACGCGGCGGCCTCCTCGGCCTGTTCCGGGGAGTTGGAGGTGAGATTGACCAGGGTCTTGCCTGCGAGGGACCCGGCGACGGGGTCGAGTACGCCGTGCACGGCGTCGTGGTCCAGTACGCAGACGACGACGAGCGAACCGGCGGCGACCGCCTCCCCGGGGGTGGCGGCCACCCGGGCTCCCCGCTCCGCCAGGGCCAGGGCCTTCCCGGGCGAACGGTTCCACACGGTGGTCGGGTGCCCCTGTTCGAGCAGGGCGGTGGCCAGTGCCGATCCCATCAGACCCAGTCCGATGACGGTGACGGCGGGAAGGCCGGTGTTCATGTGGTGCTCCTTGCGTTTCTCACGGTTCTTGCGCTTCTTGCGTTCGAGTACGCGTTCGATCGCGTACGGACAACGCTCTCAGCGCGCGCCCGCCCGGGACAGTGACAGGAGTGACAGGCGGCACCACATTCCTGCCATACGCTTCGGGGCATGAGCGCTGGTTCCGTCGCCCTGGTCGTGCCTCCCGGTATCGGGGTCCCCTCGTGGGACCTGTACGAACTGAGCATCCCCTGCACCGTCTTCGGGAAGCCGCAGCCCGATCTCGCCGACCGCTGGTACGAACTGCGGCTCTGCGAGGTCGGGGGCGGCGCGTGGGGCGACGGCGGTGCGGACGGGGCGGCCGGGCTGTCACTGCGGACGCCCTACGGGCCCGAGGGCCTGATCGGCGCGGACACGGTCATCGTGACGTCGGTGCCCGACGCCTGTGTGGACGAGGGCGCGCCGGTGCCGCCGGAGCTGGTGGAGGCGCTGCGGCTGGCCCATGAAGCGGGCGCGCGGATGGTGTCGCTGTGCACCGGGGCGTTCGCACTGGCGGCGGCGGGGCTGCTCGACGGCCGGCGGGCGACCGCCCACTGGATGCACACCGCTCAACTGGCCGAGCGCCATCCCGAGGTGGAGGTGGACGACTCGGTGCTCTATGTGGACGACGGCGATGTGCTCACCAGCGCGGGGCTGACCGCCGGACTCGATCTCTGTCTGCATCTGGTCCGCCGCGATCTGGGCGCGCGGGTCGCCAATCAGCTGGCGCGGCGGATGGTGGTGCCCGCGCACCGGGTGGGCGGGCAGGCCCAGTTCATCGAGTCGTCGGTGCCGGCCACCGACGACGAGGGGCTGGGGCCGGTGCTGGAGTGGGCCCGTGAGCGGCTGTCCGATCCGCTGACCGTCGACGACCTGGCCCGGCGCGCCGCGATGAGCCCCCGGACGTTCTACCGGCGGCTGCACGCGGCGACCGGGACGACGCCGCTGCGCTGGCTGCTCCAGCAGCGGCTGGGGCAGGCCCAGGCGCTGCTGGAGTCCACCGGGCTGCCGGTCGAGAAGGTGGCGGAGCTGAGCGGGCTCGGCACGGCCAACAATCTCCGGCACCACTTCGTCAAGCATGTGGGGGTGTCGCCCGGCGCGTACCGGCGGGCCTTCCCCAGGGCGGTGAACGGCCCGCCTTCCGCCGCCCGGTGAGCACGGGTCACCGGGCGGGGAGGACGGGCCGGGCGGCGAGAGGGAAGAGCCGGTCAGCCGCCGATGTAGGCCGCGAGGTGCTCACCGGTGAGGGTGGAGCGGTCGGCGACGAGGTCGGCGGGGGTTCCCTCGAAGACGATCCGGCCGCCGTCGTGGCCCGCGCCGGGGCCGAGGTCGATGATCCAGTCCGCGTGGGCCATGACCGCCTGGTGGTGCTCGATGACGATGACCGACTTGCCGGAGTCGACCAGCCGGTCGAGCAGGCCGAGCAGCTGCTCGACATCGGCGAGGTGGAGGCCGGCGGTCGGCTCGTCGAGGACGTACACGCCGCCCTTCTCCGCCATGTGGGTGGCCAGCTTGAGCCGCTGCCGCTCGCCGCCGGAGAGCGTGGTGAGCGGCTGTCCGAGGCTGAGGTAGCCGAGTCCGACGTCGGCGAGGCGGCCGAGGACGGCGTGCGCGGCGGGGGTGCGTGCCTCGCCCGAGCCGAAGAACTCCTCGGCCTCGGTCACCGGCATCGCGAGCACCTCGCTGATGTCACGGCCCCCGAGGCGGTATTCGAGCACCGCCGCCTGGAACCGCTTCCCCTCGCACTCCTCGCAGGTGGTGGCCACGCCGGCCATCATCGCCAGGTCGGTGTAGACGACGCCGGCGCCCTTGCAGTTGGGGCAGGCCCCCTCGGAGTTGGCGCTGAACAGCGCCGGCTTCGCGCCGGTGGCCTTCGCGAACGCCTTGCGGATCGGGTCGAGGAGCCCGGTGTACGTGGCGGGGTTGCTCCGCCGTGAGCCGCGGATCGCCTCCTGGCCGATCGAGACCACATGCGCGCCGGCCTCCCCCGACCGGTGCGGCAGCGACCCGTGCACGAGGGAGCTCTTGCCCGAGCCGGCGACGCCGGTGACGACGGTGAGCACCCCGAGCGGGATGTCGACGTCGACGTCGCGGAGGTTGTGCGTGCTCGCACCGCGGATCGCCAGCTTGCCGGTGGGCTCCCGTACCGCCTTCTTGAGGGCGGCCCGGTCGTCGAAGTGGCGGCCGGTGACGGTGGTGCCCGCCCGCAGCCCGTCGACGGTGCCCTCGAAGCAGACCCGGCCGCCCGCCGAGCCCGCGCCGGGGCCGAGGTCGACGATGTGGTCGGCGATCGCGATCGTCTCCGGCTTGTGCTCCACGACGAGTACCGTGTTGCCCTTGTCCCGCAGGCGCAGCAGCAGCTTGTTCATCCGCTGGATGTCATGGGGGTGCAGCCCGGTGGTCGGCTCGTCGAAGACATAGGTGGTGTCGGTGAGCGAGGAGCCGAGGTGGCGGATCATCTTGACGCGCTGCGCCTCGCCGCCCGACAGCGTTCCCGAGGACCGGTCGAGCGAGAGATAGCCGAGCCCGATCTCGACGAAGGAGTCGAGGGTCTGCCCCAGGGTGGCGAGCAGCGGTGCCACCGAGGGTTCGTCGAGGCCGCGGACCCAGTCGGCGAGATCGCTGATCTGCATCGCGCAGGCGTCGGCGATGCTGATCCCGCCGATCCGGGAGGAGCGGGCGCCCTCGCTGAGCCGGGTGCCTTCGCACTCGGGGCAGGAGGTGAAGGTGACCGCCCGGTCCACGAAGGCCCGGATGTGCGGCTGCATCGCCTCCCGGTCCTTGGCGAGGAACGACTTCTGGATCTTGGGGATGAGTCCCTCGTAGGTGAGGTTGGCGCCCTCGACCTTCACCTTGGTCGGCTCGCGGTAGAGGAAGTCCTGCATCTCCTTCTTGGTGTACTTGCGAATCGGCTTGTCCGGGTCGAGGAAGCCGGACTCGGCGTAGAGCCGCACGGTCCACCAGCTGTCCGACTTCCAGCCGGGGATGGTGAACGCGCCCTCCGCGATGGATTTTGAATCGTCGTAGAGCTGGGTGAGGTCGATGTCGGAGACCGTGCCCCGGCCCTCGCAGTTGGGGCACATGCCGCCGGTGCGGGTGAAGGTCTGCTTCACGGTCTTGCTGCCGGCCCCCCGGTCGACCGTGATCGCGCCGCTCGCCCGGACGGAGGGGACGTTGAAGGAGAAGGCGTTGGGCGAGCCGATGTGGGGCAGGCCGAGCCTGCTGAAGAGGATGCGCAGCATCGCGTTGGCGTCGGTGGCGGTGCCGACGGTGGAGCGGGGGTCCGCGCCCATCCGCTGCTGGTCGACGACGATCGCGGTGGTCAGCCCTTCGAGCACATCGACCTCGGGCCGCGCCAGCGACGGCATGAAGCCCTGGAGGAAGGCGCTGTAGGTCTCGTTGATCAGCCGCTGCGACTCTGCCGCGATCGTGCCGAACACCAGCGAACTCTTGCCCGAGCCGGAGACGCCGGTGAACACCGTCAGCCGGCGCTTCGGTATCTCGACGCTGACGTCCTTGAGGTTGTTCACGCGCGCGCCGTGCACACGGATCAGATCGTGACTGTCGGCGGTGTGCGACGCGGGCGGCGGCGTGTCCGTCCTCTTGGCCTTGCTCATCGTCTCTCCATCGTGTTCGAGACCGCTCCGGCGGTCTCCGTCGGTGCGGTGCTCAGCGCTGGTGGGGCTGGGTGAAGCGGAGCATATTGCCGGCCGGGTCCCGGAAGGCGCAGTCGCGGACGCCGTAGGGCTGGTCGATCGGCTCCTGGAGCACCTCGCCGCCGGCGGCCCGGACGCGTTCGAAGGTGGCGTCGCAGTCGTCGGTGGAGAAGATCACTCCGCGCAGTACGCCCTTGGCCAGCAGCTCCGCCATCACCTGCTTGTCGGCCGGCGAGGCGGTGGGGTCGGCGAGCGGCGGTTCGAGGACGATCTCCACATCGGGCTGCTCGGGTGAGCCCACGGTCACCCAGCGCATCCCCTCGAAGGAGACGTCGTTCCGTACCTCCAGGCCGAGGGCGTCGCGGTAGAAGGCGAGCGCCTTGTCGTGGTCGTCGACTGCGATGAAGCACTGTGAGAGCTTGATGTTCATGCCTTCGAACCTACGAGGCGGCGGCGGATTTCGCTTCTCCGATCCTGACCGGTCTCGTGCGGATCTTGGCGACGCACGCCGGGATCACGGCACCGGCCTCGTGGCGGCGGGCCCGGTAGGCGCTGGGGGTCTCGCCGACCAGCTCGGTGAAGCGTGAGCTGAACGATCCCAGCGAGGTGCTCCCGACCGCGAGGCAGACCTCGGTGACATTCAGGTCGCCGCGCCGCAGCAGGGCCTTCGCGCGCTCGACACGGCGAGTCATCAGATAGTTGTAGGGCGTCTCCCCGAAGGCGGCCCGGAAGCTGCGGGAGAAGTGCCCGGGCGACATGAGGGCGACTCTCGCCAGCGCCGGCACATCCAGCGGCCGCGCGTAGTCGCGGTCCATCGCATCCCGCGCGCGGCGCAGCCGTACCAGGTCTTCCAGGGTCATGCCCACCAGCATCGCACGGCGGCCGGGGCGCGCCCGGCGCTCGGGCTTGTGGGGGTGTCGGTGCGGCACGGGGGCGGCACGGCCGTGGGACGCTCGGTCCGCGCGCCCGCGAAGCCGCGGCGGGCGCGGAGGCTGCGCAGGAGGCCCGGTGGATGTCAGCACGTTCTACGCACTCTTCTCGGCCACCTGTTTCACCCTGGTCGGACTCTGGTGGAACGTGGTGCAGAGCCATCCCGACTGGATGCGGGTCCCGGCGATGCGCCGGATCGTGGGCGGGATCTACCTCTCCTTTCTGCTGCCGGCTCTGATGGGGCTGTTCGCGCAGGTGGGAGGTACCGGTACGCCGGGGATCTGGCGGGCCGGCTTTGTGGTGATCTCCGTGGTCGGCTGTCTGTCGACGCTGCGTCTGCTGGCTCAGGGCTCCCGGGACGACTCCTCCGCCTCCCTGGTGCTGCCCCAGCTGGGGGCGGCGGCCGTCTATCTGCTGATCGCGGTCGTGGGGCTCGCCCCCGAGCTGGCGGACCCGCTCGGTCTCCGGCCGATCCAGGCGGAGGCGATCCTGCTGAGCCTGCTGATCCTTCTCGGCCACGGTCTGGTGTGGCGGTTCATGGTCGGCTCGGGGCGGCCCGCCGGGGCGGCCGGCTAGGGCCTGTCCGCCCGGGGCTCATGTCAGCGAGGGCGGTCCCCAGCGGGTGAGGTCGAAGGTGGGGTGCTGCGCCGCCGCGTTGGCGTCGCGCCAGATCCGCTGGAGCGGGTCGGTGTCGTAGAGCGCGCCGGAGCCGGCCGCCTCGAAGACGGTGTTGACGATCCGCCGGCAGTCGGTCCCGGCCCAGGCGATGTCACGGCGTACGGCGGCCCGCTCCCGCGCGGTGCCGCCGGGCGTCGCGGAGGCGGCGAGCCGGGCGAGGCCGGTGAGCAGCAGCGCTTCGGCGGCGTCGGTCCGGGCCAGGAGCGCGGGTACGTCCGCGCCCGCGCCGACGCGTCCCCGCTCCAGCAGGGCGTCGGCGGCGGCCCGGGCCGTGCCGAGGAGTACTCCGGCGAGGGGGAGCGTCCCGACGGTGGTGAACGCCATGCGGAAGGCGGGGGTCGGGGGCCGGTCGTACGGGGTGGGCAGGGCCGGGTCGAGCCCGCTGAGCGGGAGGACCCGGTACGCGGGGACGACGGTCTCGGAGAGGGTGAACGAGCGGCTGCCGGTGGCGCGCAGTCCGCTGGTGCGCCAGTCGTCCACCGGCTCGGTGTCGTCGACCGGGATCAGCATGACGTGGGGTTCCGGTTCCGCCCCCGCCGTGCGCGGGGCCCGGATCCCGGCGAGGATCCACCGCGCGTGGTCGATCCCGCTGCAGAACCGGCCGCGCAGATCGCGCAGGAGGTAGCCGTCGGCCACCTTCCGCGCGGGCGGTCCGGCGATCCGCAGCTGGAGGGCGACCCGGTTGTCAGGGGCGGCGAAGACCTCGTGGCGGGCCCGCTCCGGCAGCTGGGCCACGGCCCAGGTGTTGCCGCCGAGGACGGCGCGCAGCCAGCCGGTCGAGGCGCAGCCCCTGGCGAGCGCGGCGGTGGTGAGCAGGGCGGTGTCGAAGCCGAGGCCGAGGCCGCCCCACTCGCGGGGGGTGAGGACGTGGAGGAGTCCGGCGGCGTCGAGCCGCCGGAGGGTGTCGTGGGGGACGGCGCGGCGCGCCTCCGCCTCGGCGGCCCGTTCGGCGAGCAGGGGGGCCAGGGCGTGCGCGGCGGCGAGGGCCTCGTCGTGTCCGCGCGGGGCCCCGGGCGCGCCGTCGTCCTGAGACGCCGGTGCGGCGGATCCGGTGGATGCGGTGGATGCGGTGGGCGGCGGGGCGGTGTGCGTCATCGGCGGCCCGGCTCCGTTCTGTGGTCTCGTGGCGGCTCGTGTCGGCTCCGCCGTCGTGAAGGCGGGCGGCCCTTCAGCAGAAGTTAGGGTGCCCATAGTCAGATTGGATCCGATTCAAGGGCCATCGTCAAGCACGGCCGGTGGCGGATACTGATGCCCATGCCGTCCCGCACCCCTTCCCCGTCCGGCAAGAACCCCACGGTCGAGCGGAGGGTCTTCGATCTGCTCAACGCGGAGATCCTCGATCTGCGCCTGGAGCCGGGGGCCCACATCGTCACCGAGACCGTGGCGGAGAGCCTGGGCGTCTCCCGGCTGCCGGTGCGCGAGGCGCTGCGCGCGCTGGCGGGGCGCGGGCTGGTCGAGGTCCACCCGCACCGGGGGGCCTTCATCCCCCGGCTGGGCCCGGAGGATCTGGACCGGATCGTGGAGACCGTGGAGGCACGGGCGAGGCTGGAGCCCTGGGCGGCGGAGCTGGCGGCCGGGCGGCACCGCGCGGATCAGCTCGCCGAGCTGGACGCGGCGCTCGCCCTCGGGCTGGAGGCGCTGCGGAACGGGAACCGTCCGGCGGCCAACCGCGCGCACCGCGCGTTCCTTCGGCTGCTGACCCTGATGTCCGGGCACACGACGCTCATCGAGACGCTGGAGCCTCTCCAGTACCGCACCATGCTGGCCTTCGTGTCGGTCGTGATGACCGCGGAGCCCCAGGGGTGGGAGTCCCACCGGCTGGTGCGGGACGCCGTGGCCGACCGGGACGGGGCCGCCGCGAGCGCGGCGACGAGGCGTCATCTGGACGAGGTGCTGGAGGCTCTGCGGCTGCCGGGGAACGTCGTGGCGGCGACCGCGGGCCGGGGAGCCAGGACCGGCGGTCGCAAGCCGGGCGGCCGGCGGCTCGCGGCGCTGCGGCTGGAGGCCGGGCCGGCGGCGGAGCCCTCGGCGAAGTGATGCCGGCGCCCAGGGCTCCCCGCGTTCAGAGGCGGTGGCCCCGGACTCCGAGATCGACGCCGCCCGCCGAGGTGTGGCCGGAGAAGACGCCCCTGGCCCAGGTGTGCGCGAGCAGACGGAATCGCCGGCTGCCGCCGGGCAGCGGGACGGCGAGGTCGAGGATGTGCGGCCTGCTGCCGTGGGGGCCGCCCGAGGCGCGGAGCGCCTGTCCGTCCTCCGTCGTGTAGACGGCGGCGAAGGGGTGGGCCGACACGATGTCCAGTCTGCCGCGCACCCCGTCGTGGTTCATCTCCCAGACCCCTGCCCAGTCGGGGGCCGTGAAGCCCTGGGCGGGTGCGCCGGGAAGCGCCGCGCGGCCGAGGCTCAGCCCGAACGGGGTGCCGTTCCAGGTGGTCCAGCCCGCCGCGCTGTCGGGGTCGCCGCCGAAGACGTAGGCCCGGAACTCCTGTCCCGCCGGTGTTCCCGGGGGGAGACGGCCGGGGAGGTCGGCGACCCAGAAGTGCAGCCCCTGACCGTTCTGGGTGGTCACGCCGTTGACGTCGTAGGCCTGCCCGTTGCGGTAGTAGTCGCCGAGTTTGGTGGGGGCGTGCGGGTCGCTCCGGTAGTCGGTGGTCCGGCGGATCACGAGATCGCCGCGCCAGCCGTCGTGGTCCATCCGCCATCGGCCGATCCAGAAGGCGTCCCACTGCGGAGCGGCGTCGGGGGGCTGGACGGCGGTGACATAGCGGCCTCCGATGACCGGCCAGTCGGCGGAGTCGTAGGACAGCTCCAGGAACTCGCCCTCGCCCCAGGAGTTCTTGACCGTGTAGACGCGCCGGGCCCGGTCGTACCCCACCAGCAGCAGACAGTGCCCGGGGAGGTCCGCGACGACCTCGTGGCCCTCGGCGAGCACGGCTTCCACCTGGGCGGGCGAGGGCGAGTCCGGCAGCGCCGCAAATCCGGTCACCCGGAAGCGGGCCGAGCGGCGGGCGCGGGTGGGCACATGGGCCTCCAGATATTCAAAGGCGTCCACCTCCTCCTGGACGCACCCCGGGCCGAGGGATCCGCTCGCCGGGGTGGCGTGCCGGAGCAGGTCCATCGCCCAGCCGTCGAGATAGGGGGCGAGCGACTCCTCGGGAAGAGCGGTCCGGGCGAGCTTGTCGACGATGTCGGAGCAGCCCTGGAAGCCCCAGTAGGAGCTGTTGTTCTCGGGGTGGGTGCCGGTGCTCGCGTAGTCGGGGCGGAGTTCGCCCGCCTTGTGCACATGGAAGGCGAACTGCTCCGAGAGGTCGATCTCGACGCCGTGGGCGCGTTTGTACGCGGCCTCGACGGCGGCGCAGGCCGCGAAGGCGCAGCAGGTGCCGCGGCTGCCCTGGTCCCGGAATCCGGTCTGATGGCGGGTCAGGGAGACGGCCTGGCGGGCCGGGGCGGGAGGCGGGACGCGCACCAGTCCGTTCAGGAGGGCCGCGTCGTTGGCGCGGCGCACGGCGCGCCGGTGTGCGGCGGGGTCGTCGAGCAGATGCCGCTTGGCCTCGGCGATGTCTTCGAAGCGCAGGGGTCGCGGCATGCGCGGTCTCCGGTCTGTGGGTTCGGCCGGTCGGGCCGGTGCGTGCGCTCGCGAGACGCGGGGCGGGGCGGGGCGGGGCGGGGAAAACAGCGGGGAAGTGGGAATCAGCATGAAGATTAGTCGTCACCATGAGCGACCAAACGATTCTTCACGGTCACTGGAAAGCGTGGTTTACCGGCGGCTTCACGGGATTGTTCCGGCGCGCCCCATCGGCGGGAATCACGGGGTGAACGGCGGTCACGGTCACCGCCGATCGGATTTCGACAGCGGCCATTCGAATATCATCCTTTGTTACTTACCGCTGGTCGTACCGCATTTCAGGGGGCTCCGGGCACCCCTCGCGCGATGCGCGACGTGAGGCGGAAGGCACGGCGCGGACCGATATCGACGCAGGCCAACGGCCTCTCCCCCAGCAGGTAAATGGTCCAGACCTATTGACGTGCCGGTCCAGACCTTCCTAATCTCTGCGTCACCCTCTGTTGATTCCGGTTCGGGCGAACACCCATCGGAATCCAACGCACTTCACCCCCACACATGTTGAGCAAGGCCGATCACCCCGCGCCCCCCACGGGCGCGGCCCCCCACCAGGAGGATCCGACCGTGCTGTCCCCCACCCGTACACGGGCAACGCTGCTCTCGGCAGGCGCGGCCGTCGCCGCGCTGCTGGCCGGCGCGCTGTCGCCCGGCGTCGCACAGGCGGCCCCCGCGGCCCCGGTGGCGCCGCCCACGACTCCCCACGAGTCGTGTCGCCCCGACGGTCTGTACAAGACGCCGGGCGTCGACGTCCCGTACTGCTCGGTCTACGACACCGAGGGCCGCGAGAAGATGGGCGCGGACCATCAGCGCCGCATCATCGGCTACTTCGCCAACTGGCGCACCGGCAAGGACGGCAGGCCCGCCTACCTCGCCTCCGACATTCCGTGGGACAAGATCACCCACATCAACTACGCCTTCGCGGCGGTCGACTCCGCGAACAAGATCACCGTCGGCACGGACGGACCGAACAACCCCAACACCGGGATCACCTTCCCCGGCGTCCCGGGCGCGGAGATGGACCCGTCGCTGGCCTACAAGGGCCACTTCAACCAGCTGACGAAGTTCAAGAAGCAGCACCCCGACGTCAAGACCCTGATCTCGGTCGGCGGCTGGTCGGACACCGGCGGCTACAACGACGACAACGGCAACCGGGTCAACTCCGGCGGCTTCTACTCGATGACCACCAACGCCGACGGTTCGGTGAACCAGGCGGGTATCAACACCTTCGCCGACTCGGCCGTGGCCTTCATCAAGAAGTACGGCTTCAACGGCGTCGACGTGGACTACGAGTACCCGACGACGATGAAGGACGCGGGCAACCCGCTGGACTGGCAGCTCGCCAACGGGCGGCGCGCCGGTCTCGTCAAGAGCTACTCCGTCCTGATGAAGACCCTCCGCGAGAAGCTGGACCGGGCCGGCGCGGCCGACGGCAAGCACTACCTGCTGACCGTCGCCGCCCCCTCCTCGGGCTATCTGCTGCGCGGGATGGAGACGTTCCAGGTCCAGCAGTACCTGGACTACGTCAACATCATGTCGTACGACCTGCACGGCACCTGGAACGAGCACGTCGGTCCCCAGGCCTCCCTCTTCGACGACGGCAAGGACTCGGAGCTGGCGGGGGCTAACGTCTACTCCACCGCCCAGTACGGCGGCATCGGGTACCTCAACACCGACTGGGCCTACCACTACTTCCGCGGTTCGATGCCCTCCGGCCGCATCAACGTGGGTCTGCCCTACTACTCGCGCGGCTGGAAGAACGTCCAGGGCGGCACCGACGGTCTGTGGGGCAAGGCCGCCTCGACCACCTGCCCGGCCGGACAGAATCTGACCAAGTGCGGTGACGGCGCGGTCGGCATCGACAACATCTGGCACGAGACGGACACCGCGGGCAAGGAAGCCCCCGCCGGCTTCAACCCGATGTGGCACGCCAAGAACCTGGAGAAGGGGATCGTCGGCGACTACGTCACCAAGTTCGGTCTCCCCGCCGACACCAAACTGACCGGCACCTACGTCCGCAAGTACGACTCGACGCTGGTCGCGCCGTGGCTGTGGAACGCGCAGAAGAAGGTCTTCATCTCCACCGAGGACGAGCAGTCCATCGCCACGAAGGCCGACTACGTGGTCGACAAGGGCATCGGCGGCACGATGATCTGGGAGCTGGCGGGCGACTACCGCTGGAACGCCGCCAAGGGCCAGTACGAGCCCGGTGACACCCTCACCAACCTGATGTACCAGAAGTACAAGACCGCCACCCCGTACGGCAACAAGAAGACGAACATCGCGCTGCCGACCGACGCGGTCAAGGTGGACGTGGAGCTGGGCCAGTTCGCGCTGGGCGACTCCAACTACCCGATCAGCCCCAAGATGAAGATCACCAACAACACCACCAAGCCGCTGCCCGGCGGCACGGAGTTCCAGTTCGACTACGCGACCTCCGCGCCCGGCAACGCCAAGGACCAGTCCGGCTTCGGTGCGACGGTCATCCGCAGCGACCACACGGGCAACAACAACATCGGCGGCCTGAAGGGCGACTTCCACCGCGTCTCGCTGAAGCTGCCGGCCTGGCAGTCGGTGGCCCCCGGCGCCTCGGTCGAGCTGGACTTCGTCTACTACTCGCCGACCTCCACCCCGTCCAACTGGACGGTCACCTTCGGCGGCAAGACGTACTCCCTCGCCGGCGACCTGGCGCGCGGCACCAAGATCGTCGAGCCGACCGACGGCTCGGGCCCCGGCGGCCCCGGCGGCACCTGCACCAACCCGGCCTGGGCCGTGACCGGCGAGTACCCCGCCAACACGACCGTCTCCCACAAGTCCCGCAACTACAAGGCCAAGTGGTGGACGAAGGGCGACGAGCCCGGCGCCAGCCAGTGGGGTGCCTGGCAGGACCTGGGCGCCTGCTGATCCCCTCCTGATCCCGAAGGCCCCCGGCGGCGGTGTCCCTGGCCTTGCCGCCCCCGGGGGCCTTCGCCATGTCCCGGACATGACGGAGCCCCGTCGTCCGCCGAATCGGCGGACGGCGGGGCTCCTGGCCGCTGCCGGGGGTCAGGCGCGTTCGCGCACCGTGACGACCCTCAGCTCGGGCGAGGCGAGGATGTCCTTCTCGCAGAACCGGGGGGTCACCCACTTCTTCTCGGCCATCAGCCGGGTCTGGTCGCTGGAGTGCGGGGAGAGCGTGTTGGAGGACTGCCCGTACGCCAGCAGGGTCCGGGCCACCGGGCACCGGGAGCCGTCCCAGGTCACCGCCTGGATGTGGCTGGAGCCGTGGACCATCTCCGTGTAGCCGCCGCCCGCCGGGTCCCAGACGCCGATCATCATGTTCCACACACCGAGCCCGTGCGGGCCGCCGTGCACGGGGATCCTCGATCCGCCGCGCTCGACGAAGTGGTGCTCGCCCCAGGGCGCGTCCAGCGCGGCGTTGACGGAGCGCAGCTCCTGCACGGTGTCCGCCAGGGCCCGTGCCACGGCGGGCCGGCCGGTGTCGAGGGTGTGCGGGGTACGCACCGGGTCGGCCGCCGAGAACGGCGTCCTCCAGAGCTGGTCCTCGGGGAGGGCCCTGGTCAGCCGGTTCCAGAAGCGCTGGAAGAGCAGCGCGCCCCGGCTGTCGGCGTTGGTCGTCCGGTCCCACCGCTCCAGCACTCCGCAGGCCGCCGACACATCGACGACGGCCCCGTTCGTGGCGGTCGCGCTCCCGCCGGGCAGTGCGGCGCAGGCGCGTGCCGTGTCGGCGGCGGCCATGTCGCCGGCGGGCGTCCGGTTGGCGAACTGGAGCCGCTGGGCGTCCTCGACGGTGAGCCCGCCGCGCCGTGCCATCGCCGCGAGATCCTCGATGCCGCCGCGGGTGCGCAGCGAGCGGGAGGTGTCGAGGTCGCCGAAGACCCGCTCGTACCCCCGGATCGGGCGCTCGGCGTTGGCGAGCCAGGCGCTGTCGTTGGAGTTGGCGGCGTACGGCGCGTCCTTCAGCGTCGGCATCTTCCCCGGGCCGAAGGTGCCGGGCTGGACGGCGTCCTTGTCCGTGCCGGGTGCGCAGGAGGCGCGCGAGCCGTCGAGGACGGCGAGGCCGGCGGCCGGGTAGACGGCGCGGCCCAGGTCGGTGGAGCAGCGTTCGGCCAGGGCGTCGGTGATCCTGGGGAGCACCTGGAACTGGGTGTAGAGGCTGCCGCCGCGCGAGTCGGCGGCGACGGTGTTCACCCACGGCAGGCCCTGGGTGCGGTTCAGCCCCTTGAGTATTCCGCCGGTGCTGCGCGCCTTGCCGAAGGCGAGTCCGGTGTCGAAGAACCGCATGTGGCTCGCGTTGGGGTCGCCGACGGCGTAGGCGCGGTCGGCGGTCCAGGGCAGCGGCAGATCGCGGCCGAGCGCGGTGACGACGGGGCCGTACCGGGTCCACCACTGGGTACGGGTGACCGGGGCGCCGTCCTTGACCTCGACGGTGACGGTGCGCTTCCGCATCCGTTCCCGCTCGCCGTCGACCAGATAGGCCGTCGGGTCCTTCGGGTCGAGCGTCAGCTCGTGCAGGTTCATCGGGGTGCCGGTGGAGACGGTGTGGCTCCAGGCGACATGCCGGTTGTAGCCGATGTTGACGACCGGCGAGCCGAGCAGTGAACCGCCGGCCACGTTCAGCTCGCCGGGGATGGTCTGGTGGGACTGCCAGAAGCGACGGCCGCCCTGCCAGGGGTAGTGCGGATTGCCCAGCAGCAGGCCCCGGCCGTTGGCGGTGGTGTCGCCGTGGAAGGCGACGGCGTTGGAACCCATGCTCCGGCGGGCGTGGTCGAAGAGCTCCCGTGCTCCCCTGACGGCCCGGTCGGGGTCGATCTCGGCGTCGGCCGCCGCCCGGGCGGCCCCCGTGGCCGGCGGGGTGGCGGCGACGATGCCCTCGGTGGCCATGACCTGTCCGGCGGTCGAGGTCATCGCGTGGGAGAGCAGCGCGAGATCGTTGACGTCGACCGGGCGCACCCAGGAGCGGCCCCGGCAGGCCGGGTCGGCTATCTCGTTCTGGGCGAGCCAGGCGTTGTAGCCCCTGGCCCAGCCGCGCAGCAGATCCTTGACCTGGCGGCTGGGCCCCTGGGGCGCGGGCCGGGCGAGCAGCTTCTCGGCCGTGCGGCTGTCCCGCAGCCCCTGGAAGTAGAGGTCGCTGCTGAGGTTGGTGCGCCCTCCCGACAGGGCGTTCTCGGGTTTCGCGGCCGGGCCGAAGTGGCGGGAGCGGTCGGCGCGGAGGGTGACGAAGCCGTCGGCGAGGACGCACACCTGGTCGGCGGCCTGGGCCCAGCCCGAGCCGAAGCCGAGTCGGGTGTAGTCGCTCGCGGTGATGTGCGGGATGCCGTATTCGGTGTAGCGGATGGTGGCCGAGAGGGACCCGGCCGTCACCCGGGACACCCGCTCGCCGGGCGGGCCGTCGGCGGTGGCGGCGGCCGTGGGCGCGAGGGTCGTCGCGGTGGTCGCCAGCGCGATCGCGGCTATGGCGAGGGTACGGATTCGGCTGCCCCCGCGCGGTCTCCCCGAAGGGGACGCGGAAGAAGTACGGAAGAACAAAAGGTCTCCCAACCAGAGCTCTGCAAAAGGTTGTTGTGGGCACCATGGACCGGTTGCCCCACGACAACCCATCAGGAGTCAATTCCCTTTGTCAAGGACGGAACTTCACCGCTGGAATCTGCGTCTTCACCGTGGTCCCGCTGGTGTTCCGGCCCCGATTCAAGGCCGATTCGGAGCCGAATTCCGGACAGGGAAAGGGCTCTCGAACCAGCCGTTCGAGAGCCCTCGGCGGACCTGGGGTCAAACGGCCCGGTGCTCCCAGCCGCGCGCGGTACGGGTCAGTTCGCGGAAGCCGTGCCGGGTCAGTCCGGCGATCTCCTCGGCCTCGTCCTCGGTGGCGTACGCCAGGATCCGGTCGCAGCCGCTCAGGGTCAGCCACTGGCGGGCCTCGGCGAGGAGCCGGCCGAGGAGTTCGGGGTGCGGGTCCTCGGGGAGTTCGAGATCGGCGATGTCGGCGAGGCCGCCGGAGCGCGCGTGCCGCTCCGGGCGTTCGAGGTTGGTGTCGAGTTCGATGTGGGCGACGGGCTCGCCGTCCAGCCGGGCGGTGAGCCGGGTGCCGAGTTCGCCGAGGGTGCGGTGGAAGGAGAGTCCCGGCAGCGGCGGCTCTCCGGGGGCGGGGAGCGCGGGAAGCTCGTGGAGGGAGGCGATGAGCACCGTCTCGGTGTGGCCGGTGTGGACGAATCCGGCGCGCTCCAGGGTCGCGCGCACATGGGGCCACTGCTCGGGTACGCCGTAGACGCCGGGGGCGGGCAGCTGCCCGTCGGCGAGGCGGGCGCGGACGTGCCAGCGGGTGAGCTGGGCCAGGCAGGCGGACATCAGCTGCTCGGCGGGGTGCTCGGCCCCGGTCCCGCTCCCCGCGTCGGCGTCCGGCCCGGGGAAGTGGACGAACCAGGCGATGTGGCCGGTGTCCCGGTAGTCCTCGCCGACGTCCGGGTCGTTGCGGTAGCGCAGCAGATGGGCGGCGGCGGTGATCTGCCGCTCGTGCTCGGCGACGAGCGTGGTGCGCTCGGCGACCCAGGGGTCGGTGACGTACTCCTCCGGGCAGCGCTCAAGGCTGCTCAGGACGGTGTTGACCGAGACGGTCGCGCCGGGGACGACGGCGGCGGCGTGGGCGTTGACGAGGGTGGTGAGCTGGTCGCGGTCCTCGCGACGAAAAACGCGCACATGGGACATCGCAGGCATGAAAGGGCCTCCGTGAGCAACGGTTGGGGGAGGCCGCCATGAGGTGCGGTACGCGAACGACCATAGCACCACGCCTTCGGAGGTGCTCGCCCGAGGCCGGGCGGGTCAGCGGCCCCGGCTCCAGCGGAACTCGACCTCCGGGAAGCGGGCCGAGGGGCCGCGCAGCAGCGGGGCCGGGCGGTGGGCGAGGAACCGGCCGAAGAAGGCGACGGTGAACGCCCGCACGGCCGCGGTGGCCCGCTCCGGTGCGACGGTCCCCAGGAGCTCTCCCCACAGCGGCTCGGGCCATCTCTCGCGCAGGCCGATGGCCTCGGCGTACCCGGCGAGATCGGTCGCGCTGAGGTGGCCGCCGCCGGCCAGGTGCAGATGGCGGCCCCAGCCCTGCTGGGCGGCCCGCCAGCGGGCCCAGGTCTCGTGGTCGGGCGAGGAGGTGAGCAGCAGGAAGGGGCGGTCCAGGCCCCGGTCGGCGACGGCGGTGCCGAACAGGCCGCCGTCGAGGTCCATTCCCGCGGCGAAACGGGGGTCCTGGCGCATCGCCTCGGCGGCCGCCGCGCCGCCCATCGAGTGGCCGAGGAGGCCGACGCGCCGGGGCGCGAGGCGGCGGGCGGTCAGCTCGTCGGCGACGAATCGCAGGTCGGCGGCGCGCACGGAGGTTTCGATGCGGTCCTGGGCGTCCCAGTCCTCGGGCGCGGACGGCAGACTGCCGCGGATGAGCCGCCCGTCGGGGAAGTGGACGGCGGCGGCGTCATGGGTGTGGTCCACGGCCGCCACCAGATGTCCGTGCGAGGCGAGTTCGACGGCGAGCGAGGTGGTCAGGGCGCGGACGGAGCCACGGCCGTGGCTGAGCAGGATCAGGGTGGGGCGGGCGGGGACCCGCCGCACCGGCCGGACCCCGGTGCGCACCCGCGCGAGGGACCCGGCCGCCACGCCCCACCCGGCCTCCAGGACCGCCGCGGTGGGCGCGTCCGTGTACCCGGCGCGGCCCTGTCCGGGAAGGCCCTGTCCGGGAAGGCCCTGTCCGGCGTGGCGCGCGGTGGGGAACCACAGTTGCACCATCAGTTCGCGCGGCCCGGGACGGGAGGCGAAGGGATCGGTGCGGGCGTGGTCGGTCGCCGGGAAGGAGCGGGTGCCGACCGGGTGCGCGCCGGTGGGCCGGGGCAGCGGCAGCGGGCCACCGGCGGCGCTGCCGGCGGCGGCGTGCGCGGCGGTGCCGGGGAGCGTGGCCGCGGTGGCGGCGACCGCGGCTCCGAGCAGCAGGGAACGACGAGCGAGCACCAGCACCTCCGGGAGTCCCGGGCGCGGGGTGCGCCCGGATCACCGCACACCATAATTGGTCCGGACCAATTATCGGGAGGGTCGGCGGGCACTTGTCGGTGCGTCAACTTCCGTGATGTGCAGCCTCCTTGACGCCGTCACCGCATCGCCGGAATCACCCCGCGCGGGTGAATTCGCCGCCGGCGGGCGGCCGTCAGGTGTGTCCGGTCCGGCATCGGGGCAGGGCTCGGGCAGCCGCCCCCGGTCCCCGTGCACGGTGCCGGGGTGGAGGGCGGCCGGGACGGTGAGTGCACGGGTGACGGAGACCGGACAGAAGGCTGCCGAGGGGGCGCGGATCCACGCGGCCGGGGCGGGACTGCGGCTGCGCGGCGGCAGGGACGTGCTGCGCGGAGTCACCCTTGAGGCGCCGCCGGGGCGGATCACCGCGATCGCAGGCGGCAGCGGCGCGGGCAAGACCCTGCTCCTGGAGACCCTCGCCGGGCTGCGGCGGCCGAGCAGCGGCCTGGTCGGCCACGACGGGGCCGACCCCGCCGACGCCGCCGTGCCCTTCGGGTTCGTACCGCAGGAGGACATCCTGCACCGGGGGCTCGGGCTGCGGCAGAGCCTTCGGTACGCGGCCCGGCTGCGCGGCGCGGACGGCGAGGACGTCGACCGGGTGCTGCGGGAGCTGGGGCTGTGGGGGTGCGCCGGGCAGAGCGTGGGAACCCTCAGCGGCGGGGAGCGCAAACGGGCCGGGATCGCGGTGGAGCTGCTGACCCGGCCCCGGGCGCTGTTCCTGGACGAGCCGACGTCGGGGCTCGACCCGGCGACCGGCGCACGGCTGATGGATCTTCTCGGCCGGCTCGCCGCCTCCGGTGTCACCGTGGTGCTGACCACCCACTCCCCCGCCGATCTGGCCCGCTGCGACCGGATCCTCTTCCTCGCCCCCGACGGCTCCCCCGCCCGCGAGGGAGCCCCCGGCGAGGTGCTCGGGCACTACGGGGCGGCCGACTTCACCGAGGTGTACACGGCGGTCGCCGAGGACCGGGCGATCCGCCCGGTCCCGGAGCCCGCCGGCCCGCCCGCGCCGCTCCCGGCCCGCGCCGCCCGCCGCCCCGGGCCCCGGCCGGGGCCCGGGGCGTTCGCGCAGTGGCTGCTGCTCACCCGGCGCGGCGGCGAGCTGCTGCGCCGCGACCGGCTGTCCGCCGCGATCATGGTGGGTTCGCCGCTGATGATCGTGGCGATGTTCGCGCTGCTGTTTCGGCCGGGGGTCTTCGACCCGGCGCGGCCGGTCCCCTCCTCCACGGCGATGGTGCTGTTCTGGATCGCGTTCGGGGCGTTCTTCTTCGGGCTGGCCTACGGCCTCCTCCAGATCTGCGCCGAGCTGGCGGTGGTGCGCCGGGAGCGGCTCACCACCCTGCGTCTCGGCCCCTATCTCGCCGCCAAGGTCACCCTGCTGCTGCCCGTCCTCGCGATCGCGGACGCCCTGCTGCTGGTGGTGCTGCGGGCCGGGGACCGGCTGCCCGACGCGGGGGCCGGGGTGTACGGATCGCTCTTCGCCACCAGCACCCTGGCGTCGGCGGCCGGGCTGGCGCTGGGGCTGCTCGTCTCGGCCGCCGTCTCGGACCCGGGGCAGGCCGCGCTGGCCCTGCCGCTGCTGTGCTTCCCGCAGGTGCTGTTCTCCGGCGCGTTCGTCCCGGTGCCGCTGATGGCGGCGGCCGGGCAGTGGATCGGCGCGGCGATGACCAACCGGTGGGCGTTCGAGGCGCTGGGCTCCGCCGCCGGTCTGGAGGAGCTGTGGACGCACGGGGCCTCGCCGCTGGGACCGCCGCTGCTCGCCTCGTACGGGGACAGCTTCGCGCACGCCCCCTGGTCGCGCTGGCTGATCCTGGCCGGCTTCACCGTGCTCTTCCTGAGCGCGGCCGGGTGGGTGCTCCACCGCAGGTGCCCCACCCGGTCCCGGCCGCTCGCCGGGGGCACGGGCCGCCGCTGAGGACGGGCCGCCGGGGCTTGACCCGGCGGCCTCCCCCGCGGTCGTCCCTAGCAGCCGTCCCTCGGCGCGAGACCGTGCGGCGACGGTGTCCGGTCCCGGTAGGTCCGCTCCAGGAACCGCAGCAGGGCGTCCACGTCCCCGGTGTTGGAGGGCAGTCCGACCGAGACCCGGATCGCGCCGGCGGACGGGAGTCCGAGCCGGGAGAGATAGTCCTCCATCGTCAGCGCGCCCCGGTCACGGCCGGTGCGGCGCAGTGCCTCCGCGCCGATCCCGAAGGCGGCCTCGCCCGCGCCCGGGTTGCAGAAGCAGCCCGTGCGCAGGGAGATCCCGGCGGCCGAGCTGTCCCGGGCGACGATCCGCTCGTCCACGACGAGGCCGCGCGCGTCGAGGACGTTGAGCGCCACCGTGCCGCCGCGCCGGGCGGTGGTGCGGGGCCCGTACAGCCGGATCAGCGGCCGGCCGTCGCCGTGCCGGAGCCGGGCGAGGCCCGACAGCAGCCGGGCGGTGAGCCGGGCGACATGGTCGTGGACGGCTTCGACGCCGACGGACTCGATCCAGTCGAGTCCGGTGCGGACCTCCGGGATGGCGTGGAAGTCGAGCGTGCCGTCCTCGAACGCCGCCGCTCCTTCGGCGAGCCGGTGCCACCGGCCCAGGGCGCTGACGACCTGGATGGTGCCGCCGGAGAACCAGGGCCGCCGCAGCAGCGCGAGCGAGCTCTTGCGGGCGATCAGACATCCCACCCCGGTGGGGTAGCCGAAGACCTTGTACCAGCTCAGCACGGTGAAGTCGGGTCCCCAGCGGCTCAGCCGGAGCGGGTTGGCGGCGGCGAAGGCGGCGGCGTCGAGCAGGACGTGCCAGCCGCGCTCCCGGGCGCGGGCGATCCACTCGGGTGGATGGCGGACCCCGCTGAAGTTGCTCTGCGCGGGAAAGGCGAACAGCCCCCGGCCGCCGCGCCGCCCGCGCAGCGCGCGTGCCACCTCCTCCTCGTCGACTCTCATCTCCGGTCCCGCGAGCGGGATGTAGGTGGTCGGCGCGCGGCGGGCGCGGGCGAACTCCCGCAGGCCGTTGACGGAGTTGTGGTTGTCGAGGGTGAGCAGCAGCTCGGCCCGGCGGCGGCGGAAGGGATAGCCCTCGCCGACGAGCCGGCAGGCGGCGGTGGCGTTGGCGGTGAAGACGACGGTGTACTCGGCGGGGTCGGCGTCCGCGAAGCGGAGCACCCGCTCCCGGGCCTCGTCCACGAGGGCCGTGGTGGGTGTGGAGGCCGGGCTGTCGGTGTGGGGGTTGCCGAAGACGCCGCCGGTGAGGCGCTCGCTCTGGGCGCGCAGCTGCCGGCGGGCGGGCAGCCCGGCGCCGGTGTGGTCGAGGTATATGTGGCGGGTCTCGTCCAGATAGCCGTACTCCACGGCTCGTATGTGCGCGAATCCGTCCCGGTCGCCGGTGCCTGCGGGCTGGTCCCACGGCAGATGTCGGCTGTCGGTCTCGGTGATGTTCTCGGTCATTCCGTCCCCTGTCCGGCTCCCCCGGTTCCCAGGATGCGGCCGGGCACGGCACCGCTGCAAGAACGCCGTGACACCTGACACCCATGGACCGGACCGTTGGATTCCACGGCGCGGGGCCGGGGTCTCACGCGCTCCCCGGCGCGCGCCGGGGGCGGGAACGGGGTGAGGATGGCCTTCGGCGGAGAGGTGCCCAGGGAGGTCCGGTGGAGCAGACCATGAGAGCCGTCGTCCTGTCGGAGCCGGGGCCGCCGGAGAGGCTGGAGCTGCGGGTGCTGCCGGTGCCCGAGCCGGGGCCGGGGTGGGTGCGGATCAAGGTGGAGGCGTTCGGGCTCAACCGTTCGGAGCTTCACACCCGGCTCGGTCTGGCCGAGGGCGTCACCCTTCCGAGGGTGCTGGGCATCGAGGCGGCCGGAACCGTGGACAGCGACCCGGACGGGGTACTGCCCCGGGGGCGGCAGGTCGTCGCGATGATGGGCGGGATGGGGCGTACCTACGACGGCGGGTACGCCGAGTACACGGTCGTGCCGCGCTCGCAGGTGATCCCCTTCTCGTCCGCACTGCCCTGGGAGACGCTGGGGGCGCTGCCGGAGACCCTTCAGACCGCCCACGGTTCGCTGACCACCGGGCTGGACCTGGCGGCGGGCCAGACGCTGCTGATCCGGGGCGGGACCTCCGCGCTGGGGCTGGCCGCCGCCGCCCTCGCCGGGGATCTCGGCGCGACGGTGCTGGCGACCACCCGCTCCGCGGAGCGCACCGCGGCGCTCGCCGCCCACGGGGTCGACCATCCGCTGGTGGACGACGGCGCGATCGCCGCGAAGGTCCGGGAGATCGTCCCGGCGGGGGTGGACGCGGCGCTGGAGCTGGTGGGGACGCCGACCCTGCCGGACACCCTGGCGGCGACCCGGGTGCACGGCACGGTCTGCTTCACCGGGATGCTCTCCAACCAGTGGATCGTCCACGACTTCTACCCGATCGGGTATCTGCCCAGCGGGGTGCGGCTGACCGCGTACGCCGGGGAGGCCGCCGATCTGCCCGCCGGGGTTCTCCAGCGCACGCTGGACCGCGTCGCCGCCGGGGAGCTGTCCCTGGGTCCGGTCCATGTGTACGGGCTGGACGGGATCAGGGACGCCCACCGGGATCTGGAGGAGGGGCGGAGGGCCGGGAAGCTCGTCGTACGTCTGTGAGTCCGCCCGTCCGGCCCCCCGAGGTACGTGGTGTCAGCCGGCCCGGCGGGCCTCGACCACCATCGGGACATGGTCGGGGTGGGCCATCGCGGAGGCCGCCTCACGGGTGATGTGGCCGTCGACCGGGCGCAGTCGCCAGCGGGCGAGGATCGTCGCCAGGGCTATGGTGGCCTCGGTCCAGGCGAAGGCGTCGCCGATGCATTTGCGGTTGCCCGCGCCGAAGGGGACGAACGCCTCGCGCGGGACGGCGGCGCGCCGTTCGGGAAGCCAGCGGTCGGGGTCAAAGCGTTCCGGGTCGGTGTAGAGGGCCGGGTCCCGGTGGACGGCGTAGAGGCTGAAGGCGATCTCGGTTCCGGCGGGGACGCGGAAGCCGCCGAGTTCGACGGCGTCGGTGGTGCGGCGCATCAGGAGGGTGACGCCGTGCAGCCGGATCGCCTCGTCCAGCACCCGGCGGACGGCCGTCAGCCGGGGCACGTCCTCCAGGGTCACCGGCCGCTCCCCCACCACCTCGTCGATCTCGGCGAGCACCTGGCGTTCGGCCTCGGGGTGGCGGGCCAGTTCGTGGAAGGCCCAGCTGAGTGTGGAGGCGGTGGTCTCGGTGCCGGCGAAGAGGATGGTGACGAGTTCGTCGCCGACCTCCTCGTCCGTCAGCCCGGCCCCGGTCTCCTCGTCCCGCGCGTCGAGGAGCAGCGAGACCAGATCGTGGCGTCCGCTCCAGCCCTCCCGGCGGGTGGCGGCCACCACCTCGTCGATGATGCCCCGCATGCTCTTCCTGGCGCGGTCGAAGTCCCGGTTCGGGCGGATCGGCAGGATGTCGAGGAAGCGCGGCGAGGCCGCCCGTACCAGCACGTTCTTGAGGATGACGGGCAGATCCCGGCGTACCGCCTCGATGGCGGGCCGGCCGAGGTCGCCGGAGAACATCGTCTCGCTCAGGGTGGCGATGGTGTAGTCGCTCATGACGCGTTCGACGGCGATGCGCCGGCCGTCGGTCCAGGATTCGGCGAGGGCGAGCGCGTGACGGCTCATGACCTCGGTGTATCCGGCGATCCGGGACCGGTGGAACATCGGCTGGATGAGCCGGCGGTGGGTGCGGTGCTGCTCGCCGTTGGCGTTGGCGAGGCCGTTGCCGAAGATCGGGCGGACCCGGTCGTAGAGCCGGCCCTTCTCGAAGGAGCGGGCCTGGGCGACGGTGATCTGGTGGATCAGTTCGGCGGTGGTGGCGAAGTACACGGGCATCGTGCCGAGATCGACGCGGACCAGTGGGCCCGTTCTCCGCAGCGAGGCGAGAAAGCCGAGCGGATCGCGCCCGAGCCCGAGGGTGTGGCCGAGGAACGGCAGCGCACCGGGCGCCCGGGGGATCTGTAGCAAGCCAGCGGACAACTCGCGTACTCCTCTTCTGGTTCTTCTGGTTCTTCTGGTTCTTCCGCGTCGGCCCGTCCGCCCGGTCAACAGCGTTGTTCCCAGGGCGCGTTCGGCGTTCCGTACGGACGGTGACTGATCGAATACGCGGCATCGTACCCATGGGGCACGGCCGTTCCCGGGGTCACACGTTCCCCTCACGTCACCGTCACCGAAGGCCCAAACGCCGCGCGCCGGCGAGAGTGGATCTCTCACCGGCGCGCTGTGGACCGTGGGGGTACGGGGCGTACGAGGGGGTACGGGGTGGGCTCAGCCGCGGAGCGACTTCCACCAGGAGCGCCGCTCGGGCGGCGGAGCGGGCCGCTCGGCCGGGGCGAGGTCGGCGGCGGAGCGCGGAGTACGGTCTTCCGCCCGGGGGGCGGCCAACGTGCGCACCGGTTCGAACCGTACGGGGAGGGACTCCACGCGCTCGGTCAGCCAGGCGGCGCTGGTCTCCAGCTCGGCGTCGGAGACCGCGAGTTCGAGACCGGGGAGCATGGTCAGCAGGGTGTCGATGCCGGTTTCGGCGATGGCGCGGCCGATGTCCTGCCCCGGGCACTCGTGCGGGCCGCTGCTGAAGGACAGGTGCGAGCGGTTGCCGTGGACGGGGGCGGAGAGGTCGGGGCGGATGTCGGGGTCGGTGTTGCCCGCGGCGAGGCCGAGCATCAGCAGATCGCCCGCCTTGATCCGGCGGCCACCGAGCACGGTGTCGCCGACGGCCCAGCGGCCGGGGATCGTGGAGAGCGGCGGGGCGTCCCAGAGCACCTGTTCCAGCGCGTCGGGCAGGGTCATCTGGCCGCCGGAGAGGCTTGCGCGGAAGCGCCGGTCGGTGAGGACGAGCCGCAGGGTGTTGGCGATCAGGTTGACCGTCGTCTCGTTGGCGGCGACGAGCACGAGCCGCAGATGCTCGACGACCTCGTTCTCGGTGAGGTCGGACTCGTGGCCGATCAGCCGGCTGGCGAGGTCGCGCCCCGGCCGTACCCCCTTGCGCCGGACCAGGGAGCGGAGGGTGTCGACCACGAACTCGTTGCTGACGAGGGCGGTCTCCGTGCCCTTCATCAGGTCGAGGGAGGCGTCGACCAGCCGGGGTCCGTTCTCCTCGGGCATGCCCAGCAGCTGGGTCATCACCAGCATGGGCAGCTTCTCGGCGTACTCCGGGATCAGATCGGCGCCGCCCCTCTCGGCGAAGGCGGCGACCAGCTGGCGGGTGTGGCGGGTGACATGGCGGCGCACCCCGTGACGGTTGAACTGGGCGAGCCCGTCGGTGACGGCGCGGCGGAGCCTGGCGTGCTCGTCGCCGTCGGTGAAGACGCAGAGCGGCTTCCACTGGAGCATCGGCATCAGCGGGGAGTCGGCGGCGACCCGGTCCTCCCGGAACATCGTCCAGAGCCGGGAGTCACGGGTGTACAGCGAGGGCGTGCGCATGACTTCGAGGTTCTCCCGGTGGCCGAGGACCAGCCAGGCGGGCAGATCGCCGTGGATGAGCACCGGCGCGACCGGGCCGTACTCCCGGCGGAGCATCTCGTACAGCGCCCGGGGGTCGTTCTCCGCGACCGGCCCGTAGAGCCTGTGCAGTCCGTCGGGGCCCATGTTGTGCGCGGGGCAGCCGGGCGGCGGCACAGGGGCGGAAGCGTCGCGGTGGACATCTGGGCGCGGGGTGGTCACAGGGCCTCCGAAGCCATGGTGAGGAGCGCGCCGCGCGGGCGGACACGGTCGCGGAGATCCCGGCGGGGCGCTCACTGACGTCTCTTGCGGCAGGGACCACCGAGCCGCGGTCCCTGCCGCGGTCATACAAGATCCTTGAGCCGCTGGCAGCATATCCCTGTTCCGGCACGGCCCGACAAGCCGTCAGTCCACCGCGGCCGGGCGCCGCTTCCCCGCCTCCCCCGCCCCGGGGCTGCCGCACACTGGTGTCATGAAGGATCAGGCGACGCATGATCTCCTCGACCGGTTCACCCACGGGATCGTGGAGCTGCTGGGGCCGGTCTCGGTGTGGGCCCACGGCTCGCTGGGCGGTGGCGGCTATCTCCAGGGCCGCAGCGATCTCGATCTCATCGCGGTGCTCGCCCGGCCCGTCCCGGTGGCGGAGAGAGGGCGGCTGGCCGCCTTCCACCGGCGGCTGGAGCGGGAGGAGCCGCTCGCCGCGAAGCTGCACTGCGGCTATCTCCCGGCGGGCCGGACGGCGGATCCGGCCCGCCGCCATCTCGCCTGGGCCCACCGGGAGCTGTACCGCCGGCCCGTCACCGAGGTGACCCGCTGCGAGCTGCACCGCTTCGGGGTGGTGCTGCACGGCCGGCCGCCCGCCGAAGTGCTGCCGCCGGTGAGCGAGGAGATGCTCGTGGACTTCGTCGTCCGGGATCTGCGGTGCTACTGGCAACCCCTGGTGCGGAAGCGGAAGCTGTGGCGACAGGATGTCTGGGTCGATCTGGGCATGCTGACCCTGGCGCGGGCCTCGGTGACGATCCGGACGGGTGCGCTGATCTCCAAGGCCGAGGCGCTCGATGTCCTTCGCGCCGATCCGGCCGCGCCCGCCGAGGTGGTCGAGGACATCCGGCGGCGGCGGAGCGGCGAGGAGGGGGTGGTCCCGCCCGGGTGGATCGAGCGCAGGGCCGGGCTGACGGCCGCCTTTCTGGGGCCTGCCATCGACCGGGTCGCCGGGAGCGCTCGGCGCTGATCGCAGCGGTCGCCCGGCCCGGCTGCTCAGCGGTTCGGGGCTGTGGCGGCTCAGCCGCGAGGTGGTGCGGTCGCGGCCGGGGGGCGGTCGGGTTCGGGGGCGGTGCCGGAGCCGGTCGGGGCGGAGTTGAGCACCCAGAGTCCGGCGAGTACGGCGAGGGCGAAGACGACGGCGACCAGGAGGGCGAGAACCAGCCGCCGGCGGCGTTCGCGCCGCCGCCACTGGACGCGCGCGGTGCGGTAGGCGTCGGGCGCGGGGTGCACCTGCCCGGCCAGGGCCGTCATCGCCTCGGCCAGCCGGCGTTCGGTGTCGGGGCCGGTCATCGGCGGTTCTCCAGCACCTGGGTCAGTGCCGCGATGCCGCGCGCGGTGTGGGTTTTGACCGATCCGGAGGAGATTCCCATGGCGGTGGCGATCTCGCCTTCCTTGAGGCCCATCCAGTGGCGCAGGACGAGTGCCTCGCGCTGTCTGGGGGGCAGTTGCCGAAGGGCGTTGATGAGCGCCCGCTGATCGTCGTGGAGCAGTGCGGTGGACTCGGCGGACACGGCCCATTCGACGGGCGGGGGCTCGGCGTGTTTGCGGACGATCTGGAGGTGGCGTATCCGCATCCGGGTGAGGTTGCAGACGACCGAGCGCAGATACGACTCGGCACGGTCGGCGTCGCGCAGTTTCCGCCATTTGCGGTAGATCTCGTAGTAGGCCTCGGCGACGATGTTCTCCGGGTCGTCGGCACCGAGCAGGGCGGCGAGCCGGAGCATCGAGGTGTAGTGACGCTCGAAGAGACGCGCGAGCGCCGTCTCCCGTTCCTGTTCGACGGGATCGGCCGGGTCAACAGGGTCGGCGGGGTCGGCGGGGTCGGCGAGCGCTTCGGCGGCCCGCGACGGCGGCGGGAAGAGCGTGCGGGTGGCGCGTGGTGTCCGTCTCATGGGGAGCTGGTTCCCGTCTGGGGCCGGGGCCGGTGGTCGGTTCGCCGGGCGAGCGAGGTGGTGTCGGGGCCGGTGGGCACACCCCGCCGGCGCAGCAGCGCGGTGCCCGCCACGGCGACGCCCGCGTTGAGCAGAAGCGCGGCGAGCCCCGCGTAGATCTCCGCGGTGTGCCCGCCGAAGCCCAGCGGGACGACCGGCGAGAAGCCCCGCCGGACGACCATGACCGTACCGAGGAGCATGCCCGCCGCCCACCCCGCGAGCAGCGCCCGGTGGTGCAGTCGGCGAGTGTAGAGGCCGATCGCGACGGCGGGGAATATCTGGAGGATCCATACGCCGCCGAGCAGCTGGAGATTGATCGCGGCCTGGTCGCGCAGCCCGAGGACGAAGGCGATCGCGCCCGCCTTCGCGGTGAGGGAGACGGCCCTGGCTATGCGCACCTGCCGTTTGGGGGTGGCGGTGGGGTGGACGTACTCCACATACACGTTCCGTACGAAGGAGGTCGCCGCCGCCACCGACATCACCGCCGCCGGGACCAGGGCTCCCACCGTGATCGCGCCGAGCACCAGCCCGGTGAGGGGGGCCGGTGCCAGCCGGTCCACCAGCATCGGCACGGCGGACTCGGAGCCGGGGCCGGGCGCGCGCACTCCGGCGGCGACGGCGGCGATCCCCAGCAGGCCGAAGAGGGCGAGCACCGCCGTCCAGGCGGGCAGGCCCACACAGACCCGGCGCAGGGTGGCGGGCCCCCGGGCGGCGAAGGCGGCGGTGAGCACATGCGGGTACATCAGCAGGGCGAGCGCGGAGCCCAGCGCGAGGGTGGCGAAGGCGAGCCGCTGGTCGTCGGCGAGGAGGAGGGAGGCCTGCGGGCCGCCCCGGTCGCCGAGCCGGGCCGCCGCCGCGGCGAAGACCGCGCCGGGGTCGCCGAAGCGGTCGAGGACGAGCAGGCCGACGGCGAGCGCGGAGCCGAAGACGGCGACGGCCTTGAGCGCGGAGATGAGGGCGGGGGCGCGCAGTCCGTGCCGGTAGGTGGCGACGGCGAGGCCCGCGAAGAGGACCGCCATCGCGAGGTCCCCGAGGAGCGCCTGCGAGGCGTCGAGGCCGCTCGCGGCGAGCACGGCCCGGATGCCGAGGAGTTGGAGCGCCAGATAGGGCATGGTGGCGAGGATGCCGGTGAGCGCCACGGCCAGGGCCAGCGGCGGCGAGCCGTAGCGGGCGCGGACGAAGTCGGCGACGGTGATGTGGCCGCCGGCGCGGGCCACCGACCAGAGCCTGGGCAGCAGGACGAAGGCGAGCGGGCAGACGATGACCGTGTAGGGGACGGCGAAGAAGGCGGGCGCGCCGTTGCCGTACGCGAGCGCGGGGACGGCGGTGAAGGTGTACGCGGTGAACATCGTGCCGCCGAGCAGCAGCCAGGTCCAGCCGGTGCCCAGGCTCCGGTCGGCGAGTGCCCAGCCCTCCAGCGCGGGGAGTCTGTCCCTGGTGTTCAGCCGCCGGGCGCGGGCGGCCAGCAGGGAGGCCGCGCCGACGACGGCGAGGAACGCCGCGACGGCGGCTCCTTCGGTCATGGTCACCGTCCGTGCTGCGGGCTGTGAGCTGGGATGCGTCTCCGCGGGGAAGGGTCAGGGCGCGGGCGCGGAAATCTCCCGCCCCCGTGTGTCAACCAAACCGTGGAGATCGGCAACTCTTCCACAGACCGTCCGGAATCAGGGACCGGGATGGGACGACTTGGGAGGAATCCATGAGAGGGGACGGCCGCCGTGCGGGGTCCGGCGGAGCGGGGAGGCTCCGCCGGGGCGCGGCCGGGGTCTGTCTTCTCGCGCCGGTCGTGGCGCTGTTGTGGGTGCCGGGGTACGCGCGGGAGGAGCCCCGGCTGGCGGGGGTGCCGTTCTTCTACTGGTACCAGCTCGCCTGGGTACCCCTCTGCGCTCTCGGCCTGCTCGCCGCGTATCTGCTGACGCGGCGGGCCGCCGGGCCGGGGCCGCCGCCCGCGCCGGATCCCTGAGCCGCCACCGACCCCGGTCCCGGTTCCCGTCCCGGTCCGAACCGTCCGTCACCAGCCGTCCGTCGTCTGCCGTCTGCCGTCTTTCTGAGGAGCCAGTGTGTCCCGGTCATCCACGCCCCTGTCGCGGGCCAATCCGAAAACGATTCTCGTGTGGACTGCGGTCGCCATCGTCGGCGCGGTCTGCTGGGGAGTGCTGGCGCTCGCCCGGGGCGAGGAGATCTCGGCCGTCTGGCTGGTCGGCGCGGCGCTGGGCTCGTACGCCATCGCCTACCGCTTCTACTCCCGTTTCATCGCCAGGCGGGTGCTGCGGCCCGACGACACCCGGGCGACGCCGGCCGAGCGGCTGGAGGACGGCGTCGACTATCAGCCCACCGACCGGCGGGTGCTGCTGGGCCATCACTTCGCGGCCATCGCGGGGGCCGGCCCCCTGGTGGGTCCGGTGCTGGCGGTGCAGATGGGATATCTGCCGGGCACGATCTGGATCGTCTTCGGAGTGATCTTCGCCGGTGCCGTCCAGGACATGGTGGTGCTGTTCCTGTCGATGCGCCGGGACGGCAAGAGCCTGGGGCAGATGGCCCGTGAGGAGATCGGCAAGGTCGGCGGGGCGGCGGCGCTGATCGCCGTCTTCATCATCATGATCATCCTGCTGGCGGTGCTGGCACTGGTCGTGGTCAGCGCCCTGGCGCACTCGCCCTGGGGCACCTTCTCGGTGGCGATGACCATTCCGATCGCCCTGTTCATGGGCTTCTATCTCCATGTGTTCCGCCCGGGGCGGGTGCTGGAGACCAGTCTGATCGGTGTCGTGCTGCTGCTGCTGGCGATCGTGGGCGGCGGCTGGATCGAGAACTCCTCGCTGGCGGACACCTTCACCCTCAGCCCGACCACCCTGGTCTTCTCGCTCGTGGGGTACGGATTCGTCGCCTCGGTGCTGCCCGTGTGGATGCTGCTCGCGCCGCGCGACTATCTCTCCACCTTCATGAAGATCGGCACCATCGCGCTGCTGGCGCTCGGCGTGCTGTTCGCCGCGCCCATGCTCCAGGCGGACGCCATCACCTCCTTCGCCTCCTCGGGCCAGGGCCCGGTCTTCGCGGGGTCGCTCTTCCCCTTCCTGTTCATCACCATCGCCTGCGGCGCGCTCTCCGGCTTCCACGCCCTGGTCTCCTCCGGCACCACGCCGAAGCTGATCGAGAAGGAGTCCCAGGTCCGGATGATCGGCTACGGGGCGATGCTCATGGAGTCGTTCGTCGCCGTGATGGCGCTGATCGCCGCCTCCGTGCTCGACCCCGGTCTGTACTACGCGATGAACGCCCCGGCCGGACTCCTGGGCTCCAGCGTGGAGTCCGCCTCCGCCGCCGTCGCCAATCTCGGCTTCACCATCTCGCCCGAGGAGCTGACGGCGGCGGCCAAGGCGGTGGAGGAGTCCACCCTGGTCGCCCGTACCGGCGGAGCGCCGACGCTGGCGGTCGGCATGTCGCAGATCTTCTCGGACGTCATCGGCGGCGAGGGGATGAAGGCGTTCTGGTACCACTTCGCCATCATGTTCGAGGCTCTGTTCATTCTGACGACCGTCGACGCCGGAACCCGGGTGGGACGGTTCATGCTCCAGGACATGCTGGGCAATGTGTGGAAGCCGCTCGGCCGGGTCAACTGGAAGCCGGGCATCTGGCTGGCGAGCGCGCTGGTGGTGGCCGGCTGGGGGTACTTCCTGTACGCCGGGGCCACCGACCCGCTCGGCGGGATCAACCAGCTGTTCCCGCTCTTCGGCATCGCCAACCAGCTGCTGGCGGCGATCGCGCTGACCGTGGCCACCACCCTGCTCATCAAGACGGGACGGTTCCGCTGGGCCTGGGTGACCGGGCTGCCGCTCGCCTTCGTCGTCTCCGTCACCTTCACCGCCAGCTGGCAGAAGGTCTTCTCGCCCGACCCCCGCGTCGGCTTCTTCGCCCAGCGGGAGAAGTTCGCCGACGCCATCGACGCGGGCAAGGTGCTGTCGCCCGCCAAGAGCATGGACGACATGCACACCATCGTCACCAACTCCACCGTGGACGGCGTGCTGATCATTCTCTTCGTGGTGCTGGTGGCCACGGTCATCGTCAACGCCGCCGTGGTCTGTGTGCGCGCCAGGCTCTCCCCGACGCCGCCGACGAGCAGCGAGGCCCCCTATGTGGCCTCCAAGCTGGATGTGTCGAAGGCGTCGGAGCCGCTGGCCGGGGTGCGCGAGTGAGCGCCGCGCCCGCCTCCTGGGCGGCGGCGCTGCGCCGGGGGCTGCGCGCGGTCCACTGGTATCTGCGCGAACTCACCGGCGAGAGCGCCTACGACCGGCACTGCGAACGGCACCGGCGGGAGCACCCCGGGGTGCGTCCGCCGACGCCGCGCGAGTTCCAGCGGCTGCGGACGGACCGCGAGGAGCGGCGCACCCGGGCCCGCTGCTGCTGAGCCCGGCCCCTCATGACGGTGCGCCCGCCCCCTCGCGGAGGGAGCGGGCGCACCGTCGTCACCGGCGGCCGGTCAGCACACCTTGTAGTCGACCTTGGTCGAGTTGTACGAGCAGGTGTCGACCTTGGAGCCCGAGGCCTTCTTCAGGGTGGCGGTGTCCTTGTCGTTGTTCCAGACATAGGCGCGCCGGCCCTGGTACCGGGTGGAGCCGGTGTTCTTCCCCTTGCCGGTGCGTATCGTCACCGTCTTGCCCTTGCCCAGGGTGTAGGAGCCGAAGACGTACTTGTGGTTCGCCTTGTCGCTGAGCACCCAGCCCTTGAGGCTGACGGCCGACTTGGTGGTGTTGCGGATCTGTACGTACTCGCCGTTCAGGCTGGAGTTGCTGCGGTTGTCCTTGCCCGGGCTGTCGTAGTAGATCTTGTACAGGTGGACCGAGCCCTTGGCGGCCTGGGCGGGCGAGGGCAGCAGGACGAGCCCTCCGAAACACGCCGCGACGGCGGCAGCGGCGATGGAACGTGTGTGACGCATGAGCACCCTTCACATCGAAGGCCGGGCACCCCCCAATGTCGGGCCCGGCTCAGAGGCTCAGCGTATGCCCAAACCATATGCCGAAGAGAAAATTTCGTTGAAGTCGCAAGGATTCAGCCGCCTCACCCCGTCTCGCCGGGCGCGGCCAGCCAGCCGGCGACGGCGTCCGCGATCGGCTGCTCGGTCTCCAGCTCGATGAAGCCGAACTGGCCGCCCTGGTTGCACTCCAGGAACCACCACGTCCCCTCGGCGTCCTCGGCGAAGTCGAACGCGCCGTAGGCGAGACGGGCCAGCTCCATGTACCGGGCGACGGCCCGCCGCACCCGCGCCGGCGGCTCGACCGGCTTCCAGGTGTGCCCGGTGTCGCCGAACCTCCCGTCCACCTGCCCCGGCTCGGCCGTCTTGCGCGCGGCGAACAACTCCTCGCCGACGGCCGTGAGCCGGATGTCGGCGCTCTTGGCGATGTACCGCTGAAGCAGCGTCGGACCGGCCGCCACTTCGGAGAAGTCCGCGTCGGAGGGTACGAGGGTGGTGGGCAGCGCCATCGGCGGATCGCCCGGCGGCCTGCCCGACACCGCCTTGACCACCACATGCCGGTACTGGTCCGCGAACTGCTGGGCCACTCGCGGATAGGTCGTGACGACCGTGGCCGGCACGGGGAACCCGCTGTGGTGGGCGGTGCGCAGCTGCCACGGTTTCAGCCGGGCCCGGGCCGCCGCGCCCCGCTCGTTCATCCAGCGGGCCGCCGTGCAGTCCAGCATCCCGTACAGCGCCTGGCCGGTCTCGGCGGAGAGCCAGGGGGACGGTTCGGGGGCGTGGGCGGCCGGCTCGCCGGGCCTGCGCACCCAGATGGAGCGCAGGCCGTCCATGCTCACCACGCGGCCACCCGTCGAGAGATAGCCGCGGAACTCGCCCCGGACGTACTCGGCGGAGAGCGCGCCCTCACCCGGAAGGTCGCCGGGGTCGAAGCGGACGAGGGGAGCGCCTCTCCTGTGGAGCTGCGCCACCACCATGTCCGCCGTCACATCCTGCTCACAGGTCAGGATCAGTACGGTCATCGTTCTCGACGCGTCAGTCGTCGAAGTGGGTGGCGGAGCCGGCGGTGGAGGTGGTGGTTCCGACCGCCGCCAGCAGTGCCCTGTCCAGGATGGCCGGACGCCCGTCGGGCAGGACGTTCAGCTGGAGGGTGGAGTCGTACGAGTACTGGTCGATCACAGGTGCCGACTCGGCCGGTCGTGCGTAGTTCCACGCGAACGGTTTCATGCTTTCTCCCTGGCCCACACGGGACTGTCCGGGGCCACTGCGTGGCCACATGAGAGCAATACGAGGATTGGATGTAGTCGATTCATCACATACCGTCATATTGCCAAAAAGTACGTGCCAGTCGGACGTCCCCGATCCGAGCAGCTGTATTTCCACACCGCTAACACATCCGCGCGCGCGGGCCGTTGACGTTCCCTGACACCTATGAAGACGTACGGCGAGGCAATTCCGTGCACTGGGTCGGTAGGTGATGTCGGTCACCATCAGCCACAGGGGTCCCAGTGGTCACATTTGTACCGGCGTTCACCCACACCTCCCATCACGCCGTGAACACGGAGTGATACCGCGTTCCTTGTCAGTGATCCGGCCGGCGTCCGGTCGCACGTGGACACGGATACCGGGGTCATGGCCGCCGCCGGTGGAACCCGGCAGGATCGGCGTCCTCGGAGAAATCGTACGAGGAAAGGCTGTGAATACCCATGACGAGCGACCTTCCGCCGATCGCGGGTGTGTCCGTTCCGGACACCACGCTCGCACAGGAGGCCACCGAGCTGGTGCGGGACACGACGAGCCCGCTGATCTACGACCATTCCCGGCGGGTCTACTTCTTCGGCGCGCTGCGGGGCCGTGACCAGGGGCTGTCCTTCGACGCGGAGCTGCTCTACATCGGTGCCATGTTCCATGACCTGGGGCTCGGCGAGCGTTTCCGCGACAGCGGGCGGCGCTTCGAGGTGGACGGGGCGGACGAGGCGCGGCGCTTTCTGCGGAGCCGGGGAGTGCCCGAGGACTCCGTCCGCAGGGTGTGGACCGCCATCGCGCTGCACACCACCCCCGGTATTCCCGAGTTCATGGAGCCTGAAGTGGCTCTGGTCACCGCGGGAGTCGAGTACGACGTGCTCGGAATCGGTTTTGACACCGTCTCGGACACGGACCGTGCGGCAATCGTCACGCTGCATCCGCGCCCCGACTTCAAGCGGCGCATCCTCCGGGCGTTCACCGAGGGAATCAGCCCCAAACCGGAGACCACATTCGGCAATGTGAAGGCGGATGTCCTCGAACACTATGTGTCCGGTTTCGAACGAGGGGATTTCGTACGAACGATCCTGGAGTCGCCGTGGTCCGAATGACGGACCGGGCCAGGGCCGCCTGCTCGCGGTTTTGTACCGCAACCGCCGGGGGTGCTCATCCCTCCGTCAGGCGTTTCAGGATGCCGGTGAAACCCGACCACGCCAGTTCGGTGTCCGGACTCCTGCCGTGGGGCGAGCGGAACAGACCGAGAAAGAAGGTGAGGTCCTCCAGGTCCCAGCGCAGCCGGTAGAACGCGAGAGCGGCGGGGTCGGGGATTCTCCCGGTCAGTTCCGTGTGGCGGTCGAGGTCGCCCGGGTTCCCGGCGAGGTGCCACAGATCGCGCTCGGGCACCGCCAGACCCACGGTGTCCCAGTCGACCAGCAGGCCCCGGCCGTGCCGCCACAGCAGATTGCCGGGGTGCGGCTCGCCGTGGGTCACCACGGGCTCCGCGCCGCCGCGCGCCGTCCGCTCCAGCAGTCCGTCGAACGTCTCCAGGGCGCGGTGCGCGGCGGCGCGCGCGAGAAGGGACCTGGCGGGCTCGGCGAAGGGGCCTCCCGTCCAGGGGCGTCCGGTCTCGCGCAGCGCCGTCTCCAGCCGCTCCCGGGCCGGGAGTTCCGGCGGGGGCGAGGGCGTCCCTGGAGGCGGCGCGGCGCTGTGCAGCGCGGCCAGCATCTCCAGGGTCGCGGTCCGCCGCTCCGGCGACGGCGGGTCGCCGAAGGATCCCGCGACGCCCTCTTCGAGCGGGAAGACGCTGACGGCGTGCCGGCCGTCCGGGAGGAGGCGCAGCGGGTGGCCGGCGGCGGTCGGCAGGGGCGCGACGACGAAGCCGAGGCCCTGTCCCCCGAGGGCGACGGCGGTGTCCAGGGCCCGGGTGAGGCCCCGGCGGGCGGCCTCGACGCCCGTTCCGCAGTGTTCCTTGTCGGCGAGGTCCGCGACGGTGACGAACCATCGGCCGGGGCCGCGCGCGATCCAGTGGTGGTCGCCGAAGCCGACGGGCGCGTAGGCCAGCTCGGCGGGGTCGATGTCCCAGTCGCGCAGGGCGCGGCGCACGGCCGAGTCGTCGATCTCCGGGGGCTGTTCCCTCATACGGGCGACGCTACCCGCCGGGGCCGCCGCCGGGCGCGCGGTTTTCGTGCCGTCGGCGGACGGCGGCGCGGGCGAGGCCGGTGATGAGCACGGTCGCCGCCACGGCGAGGAGCAGGGCCGCCCCGGGGGTCCCCGCGTGGAGCAGGGACGCGCCGAGGAGTCCGCCGGCGAACATCGCGGCGACGGCGGCGGCCCTGCGGAGCCGTCCGGCCGTGTCGGTGAGGACTCGGGCGTCCGAGGCGAGGGGTGCGAGCAGTCCGGTGAGGGCGCGGGTGGCGACGGTGGTGGTGAGATCGGGTACGGCCGCGCGCAGGGTGGTGACATTGCGCAGGCCCATGGCGGTGGCGACCAGCACGGTGACCGCGCCCCGGGGTACGGCCGCGAGGGCGAGAGCCCCCGCGAGCCCCAGCAGCGCGGCCTCGGCGGCCAGGCCCGCCGTGAACCGGCGGTCCCGGCCGTGCGGTTCGGGGCCCGGCTCCAGCCGGGCCCCGAGCACCGCGCCGGCCGTGAAGCCGCAGAGCGAGAGGGCCGGGGGCACCAGGGAGAGTCCGCCCTCCCCGGCGACGGCGAAGCCGAGGAGGAGCAGATTGCCGGTCTGGACGGCGGTGAACACCGGGCCGAGCACGAGGAAGCTGACGGCTTCGACGACGCCGGTGGTCAGGGTGAGTACCACCATGGCCCCGGTGAGGCCCGCGCCGGGCTTCGGCTGCACTGTTCCCTCGGCTCTCCGTAGGCCCCCTTCGGCGAACGGTATCGGGATGTCCCGGTGGTCATGGCGCGCCGCCGGGCCGTGTCGTCCGGTCGGACAGGAAGTGGAATCCGGGCCTGGGGTGCATCAGGAAGTCGTGGTGCGAGATGTTCCAGGCGTACGCCCCCGCCATGGCGAACAGCACCCGGTCCCCGGCGCGCAGTCCGCCGGGCACGGGGACCGAGCGGGCGAGGACGTCCTTGGGGGTGCACAGCTGTCCGACCAGGGTGACCGGTCCGGCCGCGGTCCCCGGCCGGGGCCAGGGGTGGGGCCAGTCGGCGACGGGGAGCACGGCGCACGGCTGGTCGTGGTCCTTGGTGGCGGGGGTGCGCAGATGGTGGGTGCCGCCGCGGACGACGGCGAAGTCCTCGCCGTGGCTGTGTTTCACATCGAGCACCTCGGTGGCGTACCAGCCGCTGTAGACGGTCAGTGCCCGGCCGGGTTCGATGCGCAGGAGGGGGCGGCCGGGACAGTCCTCGCGGAGCCGGGCGAGGCCCCGGCCGTAGGCGTGCCAGTCGAAGGTCTCGTCGGGGCGGGCGTAGTCGACGGCCATGCCGCCGCCGATGTTCACCTCGCGCAGTACGACGCCGTGGCGGGCGGCGAGCGCCGCCGACCAGCGGAGGACCGAGGCGGCGACGGTGAGCTGGCGTTCGGCGGTGAGGCCGCTGGCGAGATGGGCGTGGACGCCGAGGAACTCCAGCCGGGGGCGGCTGCCGTCGGTGAGGGTGCGCAGCACGGCGTCGGCCTCGGCCGGGTCGATGCCGAAGGGCGCGGGACGGCCTCCCATCGCCAGTGCGCTGCCGTGGAGCAGTCCGTCCTCGACGGCGAGGTTGAAGCGGAGGAGCACCTGGGCGCGGGTGCCCGTGCGGGCGGCGAGGTCGGCGAGGACGGCCAGTTCGTGGGCGCTCTCCACATGGAAGCGGGCCACGCCCAGCCGCAGGGCGGACGCGATCTCGTCGGGGGTCTTGCCCGGTCCGGAGAAGGCCAGGGGGCGGCCGGGCACGGCGCGCGCGACATGGGCGAGTTCGCCGCCCGAGGAGACCTCGTAGCCGTCGACGTGGTCGAGGAGGGCGGTGAGGATCTCCGGTTCGGGGTTGGCCTTGGCCGCGTAGTACAGCTCGACCCCGTCGGGGAGGGCGGCGCGGACGGCGCGGGCGTGTTCGCGCAGCGCGTCGAGGTCGTACAGATAGGCGGGGAGCCGGCCGGATTCGAGTGACCGGGCGAGCCGGTGGACGCCGGACGGGGGCAGCGGCGGGGCCCAGGCCGGGGGCGGGGTCGGGGTCGGGGTCATCGGGGGCTCCGGTCGGCTTCGGCGCGGGTCGCTTCGGTGAGCATGTCCTCGGCGAGCGGGGACGGCAGGCGTACGTATCCGGCGTGACGGTCGGCCGACCGGTCCCAGCGGGCGAGGAGGTTGGCCTTGGCGGGCAGCGGCACCCCGGCGAGCAGGGCCCTGAGCCGGGGCGGGTGGCCGCTGGTCTCCGCGTACTCCTCGATGGCGCGGCGCACCTGGGCCCAGAGGGCGGGCTCGGTCTGCGGGTGCAGATCGGCGAGGGCGGCGAGCAGTTCGGCGATGTGGTTGACGAGCAGGCAGTACACGACCCGGTCCCAGCCGTGCCGGGCGTCGTAGGTGAGCGGTCCGGCGACGTCGGCGGGGAGGGCGGCGAGGGCCTGTTCGTGGTGGTCGGGGACGAGTTTGGTGCCTTCGAGGTCGCGGAAGAGGATCTGGGCGGGGCGGCCGTCGGGGCCGACGCCGACGATGACGTTCTGGAGGTGGGGTTCGAGGACCAGTCCGTGGTCGAAGTAGGCGGCGAGCACGGGCGGTACGAGGAGGGCGAGGTAGGCGCGCCACCAGTCGAGGGCGTCGGCCGGGTCCCGGCCGGCGAGGTGGGAGATGTGTCCGGGGCCGGTGGGGTACTCGTCGGCGACGGCCGCGGCGAGCAGCGGGGTGACGCCGGGGGCGAGCCGTCCGCCGAGGCCTTCGCGGACGATGACTCCGAAGCCTTCCAGGAGCCCGATGTCGGGACGGCCGCCGGGCCCGGGGACGGCGATGCTGCGGTAGGCGGGCTCGCGGAGCATTCCGGTGCCGGGGAAGCGGGCGGCGAGGTCGGCGAGGGCGGGGGCGAGGAGGCGGGTGAGGGCGACCGCGCCGGAGAGTTCGTAGTGGGCGTTCTTCCGGACGCAGTTGGTGATCCGGACGTTCAGGCTGAATTTGAGGAAGGTGTCGCCGTCGTAGAGGGTGCGGACGGAGGCGGTGGGGGTGAAGATCCGGTCGCCGGGGCCCAGGTCGAGGATGTCGCCGCGCTCCAGGGCGGCGCGCAGCGCGGGCCGGTCGGAGAGCTGTTCGTACTGCCAGGGGTGGGCGGGGAGCAGCCGGTAGCCGTCGGGCACCGGGCGCATCCGGTCCAGCGGCTCGGTGGCGAGGGGTTCGGCGCGTTCCTCGGCGATGAGTTCCTCGCGTACGGCGAGCAGCCGCAGCGGGAAGGCGGCCCGGGCCTCGGGGGCGTACGCCGACCAGGTGGCGGGGTCCGAGCTGTGGGCCTTGGGGGTGGGGTGGAAGCGGTGGCCGAGGACGAGGGACTGTTCGGAGGCGAGGTAGGCGGCGAGGGGGTCGGTGTCGTCGCGGCCGGGGCCGCCGTGGGCGGCGAGGGCGGCGGTGACGCCCTGGTGGCTGGCGGCGATCTGGGGGAGGAACTCGTCGTTGCGGGCCCCGGTGCGCAGGGACAGCTCGGCGTGGGTGTAGGCGGCGAGCCGCCGCCAGTCGACCTCGGTCCAGCCGTCCGCGCACTGCTCGGTGACGGGCCCGGTGAAGCGGTGCGAGCCGAGGAGGGAGGTGCGGCGCAGGCCGACGCGGAGCAGGACGCCCCGGCGGGGCAGCCGCAGCATCAGCCGGCCGCCGCTGACGGCGGTCTGGTGCTCGGGTCCGGAGACCTCGCGGAGCAGGCAGTTGAGGAGGGTGTGGGCGACGGCCTCGTCGGCGGTGGGCAGCCCGGCGGGCGGGCCGGCCGCGGTGGGGCGGTCGGGTGTGGTGCTGGTCATCGGTGCTGCCTCCCCGGTGCCAGGTAGTTGGGGCCGGTGGCGTAGTGCTTGTTGATGTCCAAAGCCCCTGATCTCTCCTTGGCCAGCAGGGTGCCCGCGGTGACCATGGCCTTGATGGGCAGTCGCGCTGCGTCCAGGACATGGGTGCGCAGCAGGGCTCCGCGTGTGGTGTCCAGTCGGTCCGCGGCCTCGGTGAGCCGGTCGCGTACGAGGTCGAGAAGTGGTCCGAGGGGGGTGTGTCCCCGGCGGGCGAGGCCGAAGGCGTAGGCCCCGGCGCAGAGATGGACGGTGATGGTGGTGAACAGGTCGAGTACCGGTTGGTCGGTGTCGTGGAGTATCCGGTGGTCGTCGAAGGTCTCGGGGCCGGTGCCGAGGGTGGCGCGGAGGCGGGCGGTGTTGACGCGCGGGCCGTCGTTGTCCTTGAAGAGCAGCCGCAGCCGGGTCCGGCCGCCGGGCCGGTCGAGGAGGAGGGAGATGTTCTGCTGGTGGGACTCGAGGGCGATGCCGTGGCCGAAGAGGGTGGTCTGCCAGTCGAAGAGCAGGGTGAGCAGGGAGTCCAGGAGGGCGAGCGGGTCGCCGCCGTGGAAGCGCGCGGCGAGGTGGTCGACGATGAGCCGGCCGTCCGGGGCGGGGGCGAGCAGGGCCGCCAGGGGGACGACGGCGGTGTTCTCCAGTCCGGCGGGGAGGCGGCGGCAGAGGACGGCGAGGAGTTCGTGTCCGGCGTGGGCGTACCGGGTCTCGTCGGCGTGCAGGATCGTGTCCCGGAAGCGGGGCTCGCCCGCGATCACCCGTTCCAGCAGCCGCTGGCCCGCCGCGCCGTCGGTGAGGGTGCCGGGTTTGACGGTGCGCCGGTTGAGGCGGCCCAGCGCGGAGGTGGCGAGGGGCAGTTTGAGGTGGATCGCGGGGTCGGCGGTGAGGGCGACGGTCCGCATGGAGAGGGTGGGCACGGCTTCCGGTCCGGGCTGTTCCAGGAGTTCGGCGCGGTCTTCGAGCCCGGTGGCGCGCAGGGCCTCGCGCAGGGCGTCGCGCGCGGTCAGCGGGTGGACGGGGAGCGCGAAGCGGCCGTCGTCCGGGCGGGGCGACGGAAGGGCGGCGGGGTCCCAGCCGTGCGCGGTGACGGCCTCGGGGGGCAGCAGCAGCCAGCGCAGCGGGAAGCGGGGGTGGAATTCGGGTGCGTACGCGGTGAGATCGGCCTCGCTGAGGCCGGGTCTGCTGTGGGCGGTGGGGTAGACGGGGTGGTCGAGACGGGCGGCGAGGGTGTCGAAGGCGAGCGCGGCGTGCGGGCCGGTCCAGTGGGCCGGATCCGGGCCGTGGCGGGCGGTGAGTTCCGCGTCGGTCTCGTGGCGGGTCTCGGCGTGCAGCCGGCGGGCGGTGAGGGTCTGCCGGCACTCGGCCGCGAAGGCGTCGAAGCCGGGGCGGTCCCCGGGGTCGGCGAGCGCGCCCAGGGCGGCGACGACGGCGTCGGTGGTGGTCAGTTCGGTGCCGTCGGACTCGCGTCGCAGCAGGGGCAGCCGGGCCTCGGTGTCGCACTGGAAGCCGGGGGCGACATGGCTGACGGGCAGCAGCCAGGCGTCGTCCCCGGGGACGGCGAGGCGCAGCCAGGGGCCGTCGGGGCCCTGCCAGGGGGTGCTGCGGCTGCGGAGTCCGACGACGTCCTCCCGCACCAGGGTGCTGAGTACCTTCAGGAGCAGGCTTCGCTCTTGGTCCGCGCAGGTCACCGTCACGGTGTGATCTCCCAGCTGAGCCCGGCGAGGAAGTCCTCCACGACCCGGTCCACGGACGTCTGGTCCGTGCCGGTGGCGCGGATGATGCCGAGGAAGTCGCGGTTGGTGTGGTAAAGGTCGTGCCGCTCGCCTGTGAAGCGCGTCGGACGGTAGGTGAGTCTCACACCGTCGATTGTCAGATCGGCGGGTCCCGGTGCTGCGCTCAGGGTGCCCGCTCGGTCGGCGAGCGGGTAGACGAGCCGGGCCGCGCCGTCGCTCCGGGCGTTCAGATCGGCCGGAAGCGGTTCACCGAGATGGGTGCGGAGGATGTGTTCGAAGAGCGGTATGCCGAGGAGTTCGGCGAGGAGCAGATCGCACTGGTCGCCGATGGCCCGGTAGTTGACCTCGATGAGGCGTACGCGTTCCTGGTGCACGACGAATTCGGTGTGGCAGGCGCCGAGGCCGACGCCGAGGGCGTCGAGCTGGGCGAGGACCTGGGCGACGACGGGTTCGGGGTGGGCGGGGACGAACGCCATGCGTTCCTCGATGAAGTACGGCAGGGGCGACAGCTCGGTGTGGAATCCGCCCAGGACATGGAGGCGGTTCCCGTCGCCGAGGGTCTCCAGGGTGTGGAGTTCGCCGGGGAGGTACTCCTCGGCGACGAGGGCGGCCCCCGGCCGGCGGGCCCGGATGCGGGCGCAGTGTTCGAGGAGTTCGCGGGCGTCCTCGACGAGGACCACGTCCTCGCTGGCCACTCCCTCGCGGGGCTTGAGCACACAGGGGAGGGGAAGGTCGGCGGTGAGCAGCTCCCCGGGGTCCTGATGGGCCGCCAGTTCCACCGAGCGCACGGGGTCGGCGGCGAGGTGACGGCGCATCTGCGCCTTGTCCTTGGTGCGCAGGGTGGCGTGCCAGTTCTTGGCGGGGAGGCCGAAGTATCCGGCGGCCAGGGCGGTCTGCGTCTGGAGGTGGTCGCTGTTGCTGAAGATGGCGTCCGGCCGCCGGTGGGCGGAGACGGCGGTGATGACCGCGTGGTGGTCGCGGACGTCGCACTCCAGTATCTCGGCGTCCGGGTACGTGTCCCGGTAGCGGTCGCGATGGGCTTCGGGCCGGTCCGTCAACAGGGTGACATCGAGCCCGAGCCGGCGTGCGGCGGGGAGGAAACCCTCGGTGACCGAATCGGTGGGATTGAGGGCGAGCACATACATCTGCATGGGTGAAATACTTCCGCGCGCACATTCGCTGGGGAGGGGACAGTCGGGAACAAGTCAGGGCCGAGTATGACGGCCTGACCTGCGGACACAGGATGAACCCCCTGGTCGCAGCAGTTCCGGAGGCTCCGGATGACCATGACGGAGCTTAGGTTAGGCATCCCTAATTTTGCCAATTCGCAGCGCCGCGCCCCCAGTTAACGATCTGGTCCGACGATGTGGTTAAGGTGAGCCTTACCTTCCCCTCTTGTCTTCCCTCCCGACTTTTCCTCCCACCCTTCCCTTGCACCCCCCTCGCCCCTCCCCTCACCCCTCCCTTCGCACGCTTCTTTGAGGAGTCCCCGTGACCCTGGCCCCGGCGCTTGCACCTGCCGGAGCTGCGCTGAGCTGCTCCACCCTGCTCGCTTCCTCCTACCGGCGGCTCGCCCGGCTGTGCGAGGCGCTCGACGTGGTGGTGGCCGAGCCCCATGCGCCCGCCGGTCAGGGCTGGGTCGACGGCGCGGAGCTGGCCTGCCGGCCCGAGCTGCTCAACGCCTTCCTCGACGCCGAGGACCGCCGCATCCAGGACCGGTACGCGCACACGGCCCGGCCCCATGTGGTCGCCTCCCGTGCGCTGCACGGCTTCCTCTGGTCGGCGGCGCTGCTGATGAGCGGCCCGTGGTACCTGGAACGGCGGGTGCCCCGACTCCGTCCCGACCAGGTCAGACTCAGCCGTACGAGCGACGCCTACGCGGTGGTGCCCGGCGCTTTCTCCTGTCTGCCCGACGACCCTGCGGCCGGACTTCCGGGGGTACGGGTGCTGGCCGACGAGGAGTCCCTGCGCGCGGAGTTGCGCGCGGCGGTCGCCGACCATGTGCGTCCGGTGCTGGCGGCGGCCGGCCCCCGGCTGCGGCGGGGGCCCCGGGCGCTGTGGGGCATGGTGACGGACGATCTGATCTCCGGGATCTGGTACGTCGGCCGGATGCTCGGCGAGGAGGACCGGGCCGTGCGGGAGGCCGGCGAGCTGCTGCCGAAGGCCGTCGGGCCGTACCCCGGCGGTGCCGCGTTCCGCAGGCTGGAGGGGAGCGACGGCCAGTCGTACCCCACCCGCGACCGGATGGGCTGCTGCCTCTACTACACGATCCGCCCGGCCGAGGCCTGCGCCACCTGCCCCCGCACGAGTGACGCGGAGCGGGTGCGCCGGCTGGAGGAGACCACTCCGTAATCCGGCGGGGCGTCCCGCTCCGCCGGGGCACACCACCCCGGCGGGACGGATCCCGGCCACCTCCCGCCCTTCCCCAGGCGACGGGGGCGGGCCTGGGGAAGGATGGGAGGAGGCGGCATCCAGCCCCTCGGGCAGCTGTCGGGAGAACCCATGGAGTACTCGGAGAGCTACGAGCTGATCTTCCAGGGATCCGGTGCGGAGGACGACGTGGTGGTCGTCCGGCGGACCGGGAGAGCGGGGGCCGGGGGGTATCCGGTCTACGAGGACGACACCGGCATCGTCCGCGCGGAGATCAGCGACCGGGGCGAGGTCCGCATGCTGGCCAGCGGGGGCCATCAGGCCCCGGGGCTGCCGGTTTCGGTGCGACCCGTCGACGATCCGGTGCCCGGCCCCGACGACGCGGTGCCCGGCGCCTGAGGCGGCCGGGGCTCCCGTACCGCCGGACGTGACCGGATCCCACCCGGTCCGGGCTTGGCGATGACAGCCCCGGGAGGTTAGGTTAGGCAAACCTAATTACCGCTGCCGTCTCGATGTGCGGAGATGTGGAGACCCGGATGCGCCGCCTGTTCAACGCCCCTCCCCAGCAGCCGTCCAGCGCGGAACGGATCCGGTCGATCCTGATGGCGGCCGACTCCATGACGGTGGTCACCGACGAGGGCCGCACCGAGGTCTCGCGGCTGGAGGGCACCGGCGTCACGGAACACATCCATCTGCACCCGGCGATGTCACGGGAGTGGGACGGCGAGAGCGCCGCCCCCGGGGACGGTCCGGTACGCGCCACCCTGGAGTTCACCGACGTCGCCCCCACCCCGGTGCGCGACCGGGTGCGCGCCCGGGTGCTGCTCGCGGGGTGGCTGCTGCCGAACGAGCGGCACGACTCGCCCGAGGGCAGCCGCTGCATGGAGTTCTCCCACGCGGTCCTGGACCGGGGCGGGGAACGCGTCACGGTCGGTCTCGACGCCCTGATGAACGCCGAGACCGATCCGCTGGCCACCTGCGAGGCCGGGATGCTCACCCATCTGCTCGACGACCACAGCGACATCGTCGGCCTGCTGCTGCGGCTGGTGAAGCCGCGGGTGACCCAGGGGGTGCGGCGGGCGCTGCCGCTCGCCATCGACCGTTACGGGATCACCCTGCGCCTGGAGGGGACCGACGCCCACGAGGACGCGCGGCTGCCCTTCCCCGTCCCGGTCAGGGACGTCGACGAGGCGGGGGAACGCATTCACGCGCTGCTCAGCACGGCCCGCCACCGGTCGCCGCGGAGCTGGCTGCTGAGCGACTCCTAACGGTTCGCCCGGGGCGGCTCACCTGGCGGCGCGACCGCTTCTCATCGCCGCCGCCGTGCAGACCAGCCCCAGCAGGAAGGTGAGACCGCCGAGGATCGCGTTGGTCCAGATGACCCCCTTGTCGGGACTGCTGCCCACGATCCACGGCGCCACCACCAGCCATGCGCCCATGACACACATGGCCCAGCTCAGGCCGTACATCCGGGCGGGGGTGACGGTGAATCCGAGCGCCAGCACGACGATCGCGACACCCATGATCAGATTGTGGGTCGCCAGCGCGGGCTGGCCGGCCGAGAAATGGACGATCCACGGGGAGATCGCGCACGCCAGGCCGACCAGGAACACCGGGCCGTCCACGAGCGCCACATCGCGCCCTCCCAGCACACGGGCGTAGCGGTCCCGCATCTCCGTGATGTCGGGGTGCCCCGCCAGATCCTCCCTGTGTGAGACGCCGGCCATACGACTCGCCTCCTTCAGCGCTCTGTGCGTTTGACCGAAGCGCGCGGCCGAGCCGCGCTCTTTCATTCTGCGCTTATCTTTTCTTTATCGGAAGTCAATCGGAACTTTGGATTCCGCCGATCCTCCGGATTCCGCGCCGGCCGTACGGCGCTCCACCGGGCGCGAGCGCGTTCGACGCCGGAACCGATCGCGGCCCGACCGGATCCGGCCGGGCCGCGCCCGCGGGGGGCGCCTCGCGCATACCGGCGGGTAATGTGTGCCTCTCCCTCCGGGCCCCGACCGGCCCTTCTCCGGCCGGAGCGGGCAAGGAGGCGTGCCGCGCGAGGAGTTGAACGCCGTCGCGCGGGCAAGGGTCCGCGCAAGCCCGTACTCAAGGAACGGAGTCGTCCCCATGCCACGCACCCTGGCCGTCTCGGACAGCATCGTGATCCAGGCCCACCCTTCCGCCATTTACGAGCAGGTCAGCAATCCCGCCCTGATGGGCCGCTGGAGTCCGGAGAATCTGGGCGCGACCGTGCGCGGCGAGGCACGGGGGGCCCATGTGGGCATGGAGTTCGACGGCCACAACAAACGGGGCGGGCTGCGCTGGACCACCCGCTGCACGGTGACGGCGGCGATACCGGGGCAGCGCTTCGCGTTCCGTGTGCACGCGATCGGCCGCCGCCGGCCGCTGCTGCGCGGGCGGATCGCCACCTGGGAGTACCGCTTCGACGCGATCGACGGCGGGACCCGGGTGACCGAGACCTGGCGGGACGACCGGCGGAGCTGGCCGGACGCGCTGGCCAACGCCTTCGACCGGCTGGCGACCCGGGGGCACACCTTCGCCGACTACCAGCGGGGCAACATACGCCGGACGCTGCGCAATCTGAAGGAGGCGATGGAGTCCGCGTCAACCTCTCGCTGAGGTTGACGCGGGCGGCGCTCCGATGGGCGAGACTGGCCGTGTGTTGGGCAACCTTCCCAAGGAGACGACCAGTTTCGTCGGACGGAACCGGGAGTTGTCCCGGCTCGACCGGGACCTCGAACGCCATCGGCTGATCACGCTCGTCGGCAGCGGCGGCGTGGGCAAGTCGAGGCTGGCGCTGCGCGCGGCGAGAGCGGCGGGCGGGGCCGGGACCTTCCGGGACGGAGTGGCCTGGGCCGATCTGTCGCCGCTGCACGGGGACCGGCTGCTGCTGTCGACCGTGTCGGACGCCTGCGATCTGTCCGACCACACCCCCCGGATGCCGGTGGACGCGCTGTGCGAGTGGCTCATGGGGAAGGAACTGCTGCTCGTCCTCGACTCCTGCGAGCACCTCACCGGCCCCTGCCGGGCCATGGTGGGCGACCTGCTGACGACCGTGCCCGGGCTGACGGTACTGACCACGAGCAGACAGCCGCTCGGGATGGACGACGAGCGGCTGGTCGAGGTCTGTCCCCTGCGGGGGGACGGGCCGGACGCGCTGGAGCTGTTCCGGCAGCGTGTGGCGACCGCCGCCGCCGACCGGGGGGCCCTCCTTCCCGGGGAGCGGGAGGACGGCGAGGGCCGCGGCGGCGGGACGGACGCGGGGTGGGAGGGGGCGGGCCCGGACGCGGCCGCCCGCTGGATCTGCCACCGCCTGGAGGGCATCCCCCTGGCGCTGGAGCTGGCCGCCGCCCAGGCCGGGCGCAGCGGTGTCCCCGATGTCGCCGAACGGCTCGGCTCCCGCCTCGATGTGCTCCGGGCCGCCGACGGCGCCGCGGTACGGCCGGAGCGGCACCGGACGATGCTTACCACGATCGGGTGGAGTCATGAGCTGTGCGCTCCGCTCGAACGGCTGCTCTGGGCGCGGCTCTCCGTCTTCCGGGGCGACTTCGAGGAGACCACGGCCCGGGCCGTGTGCGCCGGCGGCCCGCTGGAGACCGAGCGGATCGGCCCGCTGCTCGACCGTCTGGTGGCGGCTTCGGTCCTCACCTCGGTCAAGTCGGAGGGCGGCAGCGGCATCCGCTACCGCATGCTCGACACCATCCGGGAATACGGCGGGTTCTGGCTGCGCACGCTGCGGGAGGAGGGCGCGGTGGCCGACCGGCACGCCGAGCACTTCCTCGCCTTCGCCGCCCGCGCCGACGCGGAGTGGCTCGGTCCGGAACAGGCCCACTGGTATCGCAGGGTCGGCGACGTCCACACCGATCTGTGCACGGCCCTCGACCATCTGCTGGCCGTCTCCCCGGACCGGGCGCTGCGGCTGATGGGGCTGGTCGGCTTCTTCTGGAGCTGCTGCGGCCATCTGCACGAGGCCCGCGACTATCTGGAGCAGGCGCTGGCCGCCCATCCGGACGACGGCCCCCATCGCACCCGGGGGCTGTGGGCGCTCGGGGTGGCGGTGACCCTCCAGGGTGAGTACGACACGGCCCGGCGGATCAGCGACGCGTGCGCCCGGTCCGCGAGCCGGGACGAGGATGCGCGGGGCACGCTCGCGGCCGCGTATCTCGGCGGGCTGATAGCCCTGCTGACGGGCCGTGCGCTGGACGCCGACCGGCTGGCGGCGGACGCGCTGGGCGCGGCGGCGGCCGGTCCCTTCGACTCGGCCGACGGGCTCCGCTGCCATCTGGTGCGGGTCTTCGCGCTGACCGGGCTCGGCAGACTGCCGGAGGCGAGGGAGCGGGCGCTCTTCCTGCGGCGGGGGTGTGTGGAGCGCGGCGAGTCCTGGACCCGCGCATATCTGGACTACCAGCTCAGCCTGATCGCGCTCTTCGCCGGAGAGCCGCTCGACGCGGCCGAGCACGCGCGGGCCATGCTCGCGGGCAAGAGCGGCATCGGCGACAGCTTCGGCATCGCGCTGGGGCTGGATCTGCTGGCGGCGGCGATCGCGGCGGCGGGCGACGGGGAGCGGGCGGGTCAGGTGTACGGAACGGGCCAGGCGTTCTGGAGCACCGTCGGGCATCCGCAGCGCGGCACCCCGGAGCTGGCCACCGTGCGGGAGCAGTGCGAGCGGGCGGCGCGGGCGGTGGTGGGTGACACCGTCTACGAGACGGCGTATCTGCGGGGCACCACCACCGATCTGGAGTCCGGCCTCAAGGCGGCCCTCGTCCCGCCCCCCGGCTGACCTCAGACGGCGGCGTTCGCCGACGCGGCCTCGGCCAGGGCCTGGAGCACCGGGCTGATCAGCGGGTGCCCCTCGGCGCCCCGGCGCACCGCGGCGAACACCCGGCGGGTCGCCGCCGGGCCGGACACCGGCCGTACCACCGCGTGCCGGGGTTCCACGTCGCGCAGGGCGGAGCGCGGCACCAGCGCGACGCCCGCGCCCGCCCCCGCGAGCGCGACGACGGCCCGGAAGTCGTCCGAGGAGTGCACCAGCCTGGGCTGGAAACCGGCCAGCTCGCAGGCGAGCAGCACCATGTCGTGGCAGGGGTTGCCGGGGTAGGGGCCGATCCAGTCGCTGTCGGCCAGCTCGGCGAGCGCGACCCGCCCGGCGTCCGCGAGTGGGTGGCTCTCGTGGAGAACCGCGTCGAAGGGCTCCGCGTACAGCGGTACCCGGGACAGCCGCCGGCCGTCGTCGCCGGGCGCTCCCCGGTACTCGACCGCCACCGCGAGGTCCGCCTCGCCGTCGAGGACGAGCGGCAGGCTCTCGTCGCCCTCGGCGTCCCGCACCCGGACCCGGATGCCCGGGTGGCCGGCCGCGAGCAGGGCCATGGCGGGGGCGACGACCTCGGCGATGCCGGTGGCGAAAGCGGCCACCGTCACCTCGCCGGCCGTGCCGCCCGCGTACTCGGCGAGTTCCGCCTCCGCCCGCTCCAGCTGGGCCAGCACCGCGTGGGTGTGGGTGAGCAGGATCTCCCCGGCGGCGGTCGGCCGGACCCCCCTGCCGCTGCGGATCAGCAGGGTGTGCCCGGTCTCCTGCTCCAGCGTGCTCAGCTGCTGGGAGACCGCTGAGGGGGTGAGATAGAGCGCGGAGGCCGCGGCGGTCACCGTACGGTGGTCCGCCACGGCCCGCAGAATGCGCAGCCGTCTGGGGTCGATCACCAGGTCATTCTGTCAGTCCGGCCGACCGCTCCCGCCGCCCGGCCTCAGCCCTTGAGCTGCTCGCGCGCGTCGATGAACGCGGCGACGGCGCGCTCCACGTCCTGGGTGGAGTGCGCGGCCGAGAGCTGGACCCGGATCCGGGCCTGGCCCATCGGGACGACCGGGTACGAGAAGCCGATCACATAGACGCCGCGCTCCAGCAGCAGCTCGGCCATGCGTCCCGCCTCCGCCGCGTCGCCGATCATGACGGGGGCGATGGGGTGGTCGCCGGGCAGGATCTCGAAGCCCGCCTCGGTCATCCGGGTGCGGAACAGCTCGGTGTTCGCCCTGAGCCGCTCGCGCAGCTCCCCTGCCGACTCCAGCAGATCGAGCACCTTGAGGGAGGCGGCGGCGATCACCGGGGCGAGGGAGTTGGAGAAGAGATAGGGGCGGGAGCGCTGGCGCAGCAGGGCGACGATCTCGGCGCGGGCGGCGACATAGCCTCCGGACGCGCCGCCGAGGGCCTTGCCGAGCGTGCCGGTGATGATGTCCACCCGGTCCATGACGCCGGCCAGCTCGGGGGTGCCCCGGCCGCCGGGGCCGACGAAGCCGACGGCGTGCGAGTCGTCGACCATGACCATCGCGTCGTAGCGGTCGGCGAGATCGCAGATCTCGGCGAGGGGGGCGACATAGCCGTCCATGGAGAAGACGCCGTCGGTGACGATGAGCCGGCGGCGGGCGTCCCGCGTCTCCTTGAGGCGGCGCTCCAGATCGGCGAGGTCGCGGTTGGCGTACCGGTGGCGGGCGGCCTTGGAGAGCCGGATTCCGTCGATGATGGAGGCATGGTTGAGGGCGTCGGAGATGACCGCGTCCTCGGGGCCGAGGAGGGTCTCGAAGACGCCGCCGTTGGCGTCGAAGCAGGAGGAGTAGAGGATGGTGTCCTCCTGGCCGAGGAAGGACGACAGCCTCGCCTCCAGCTCCTTGTGCACATCCTGGGTGCCGCAGATGAACCGCACGGAGGCCATGCCGTAGCCCCAGCGGTCCAGCGCCTCCTTGGCGGCCGTGACGACCTCGGGGTGGTCGGCGAGGCCGAGGTAGTTGTTGGCGCAGAAGTTGAGCACCTCGCCGGAGGCGACGGAGACCGTGGCGCTCTGCGGTGTGCTGATGACCCGCTCCGGCTTGTGCAGGCCGGCGGCGCGGATCTCGTCCAGGGTGGTGCGGAGGTCGTCGCGGACTGACGCGAACATGAAGGGTGCTCCCTCGGGTGTGACTGCGGTCTGGTGGTCGGGGCCTCGGGTCAGCGGGTCAGCGGGTCAGCGGGTCAGCGGGTCAGCGGGTCCAGTCAAGGATGATCTTGCCGCTGCGGGCGGTGGCGGCCTCGTCGAACGCGGCCTCGAAGTCCCGGAAGCCATAGCTGCCGGTGATCACCGGGGTGAGGTCGAGTCCCGCTTCCAGCAGGACCGTCATGGCGTACCAGGTCTCGTACATCTCGCGGCCGTAGATGCCCTTGACCGTGATCATGGAGGTGACGATCTTCGCCCAGTCGACGGCGAACTCCTGCGCGGGCAGGCCCAGCATCGCGATGCGCCCGCCGTGGGTCATGTTGTCGACCATGTCGCGCATCGCCTCGGGGCGGCCCGACATCTCCAGGCCGACGTCGAAGCCCTCCTTGAGCCCCAGCTGCCGCTGGGCCTCGTCGATGCCGTGGGCCGAGACGTTCAGCGCGAGGGTGGCCCCGGCCTTGCGGGCCAGTTCGAGACGGGACTCGCTGACATCGGTGATCACCACATTGCGCGCCCCCGCGTGCCGGGCCACGGCCGCGGCCATGATGCCGATGGGGCCGGCGCCGGTGATGAGCACGTCCTCGCCGACGAGGGGGAAGGTGAGCGCGGTGTGGACCGCGTTGCCGAAGGGGTCGAAGATCGCGGCGATGTCCAGGTCCACCTGGGTGCGGTGCACCCACACATTGGACGCGGGCAGTGCGACGTACTCGGCGAACGCGCCGTCGCGGCCGACGCCGAGGCCCACCGTGCTGCGGCACAGATGACGGCGTCCGGCGAGGCAGTTGCGGCACTTGCCGCAGACGAGATGGCCCTCGCCGCTGACCGTGTCGCCGACCTCGATGTCCTGGACGTCCGAACCGACGGCGGCCACCTCGCCGACGAACTCGTGTCCGAGCACGCGCGGAGTGTCGACCGCCTGCTGCGCCCAGGCGTCCCAGGAGCGGATGTGCAGGTCGGTGCCGCAGATCCCGGTACGGAGCACCTTGATCAGCACATCGCCCGGGCCGGTCTCCGGCTCCGGCACGTCCTGGAGCCAGAGACCGGGCTCGGCGTGCTGCTTGACAAGTGCCTTCATCGGGGCGGCTCCAGGCATGGTGGGGATGGATCACAGGAAATGCGGTCGAACGAGATGATCACACCAATGACGGCAAAATATGTCAGCGTCAACGAATGGACCGGGACCAATCTGCCCAGCGCGGCCCGCCGGAGTCCATCGAGGATTTCTTAAGCGGGCCAACAGCGGAGCTTCACAGGCGGCGCGGCGCGGCGGGCCGCGCCAGGCGGGTACGGGCGGGTACGGGGCCGTCCCGCCGGGGGGTGATTCCGGGAGCCGGGCACTTCGGTCGCACATTCGGCCCCGCGGTGCGAGCCTGGGAGGATGAGCTGGGCATCGTGGACGACCACAGGTGTGTACTCCGGGCGCGGCGGAGTCCTCACCGACGAGGTCGGCGCACTGACCGGGGATCTCACCGTGCACACCACCTGGGCCGACGGCGAGGCGAAGGTCGCGGTGCAGTACAGCGGCGCTTCCGACTGGTTCACCATGTCGGGCAGCCCCACGCCCTGCGACTCCGAGGAAGCCAGCCGGACCCTCCACCAGGCCGTGGTGGAGGCCGTGGCGAGCGGCGGCGGCGCGACCGTCCCCGCCGTGCCCCGCGAGCCCGCCTGAACCCGTCAGGAATCCCGGCGGGGCGGCCGGACCGCGTGTCTCGGCCCCCTCGGCCACAGCCGCTTGAACAGCGAGCGCCCGCGCGATCGGCGGCGCGGCGCGGCCACCCGGCCCGCCGGGACGGGCTCCGGCCCGCGCGCCGGGACGGAGACGGCCGGTACAGGCACCGCCGGGACGGTCGCGCGGCCCACCCCCAGGACCCCGACGGGCCCGAGGACCACTCCCGCGCCTCGGCCCGCGACCGGGCCGGCCCCGGGTCCGGAGCGGCCGAGCCTGGCCTCCCGTACCGCCAGGGCGAGGCTCATCCGGTGCCGAAGGATCTCGCTCGGGTGATCCGCCAGCCGCAGCCGGTCGACCACGTCCTGGGCCGCCGGAGACAACGGCCGCACCGGGACGAGTTCGGGCCGCAGCAGACGGAGCGTCTCGCGCTCACCGGGGTCGGTCACCACCTCGGCGACCGTGTCGGGATCGAGCACCGCGGCGACGGCCGCGGCCCGCTCCCACGGATCGCGCGCCTCTCGCAGCAGCAGTTCCAGCAGCCGGCCCCGCCAGGTGCGGGCGCGCCGGTCCTCCCCTTCGTCGAGCATCGCCCGCTGGGCGGGCGGTGTCCGGCCGCTGAGCAGATCGGGGTGGTCGGCGGCGAAGTCCTCCAGCTCCTCGACGAGATAGAGCCAGACGACCGCGTGATAGCGGTTGAGATAGAAAACGACCGGGGCGAAGTGGCCCGTGCGGGCGAGCCGGGTGAACCGCCCCGGGCTGATGGCGAGCAGCCGCGCCCCTTCCCCGGTGCCCGCGGTCCGCACCCGCTCCCGCAGCTCCTTCGGGAACCCCGGAGCGCCGCGCAGCCGCTCGATCTCCGCCCGGGCGACTCGCGCGGGCCCGCCGGCCGCCCGGGACACGGCCCGGATGTGGCCGAGCCGGATCGCGAGATCGAACTCGGACTGCTTCAGCTCCAGCAGCCGGGCGGCTCCCGCCGCGGTCAGCCCTTCCCGTACCGTCATGATCGTCTCCCCCGTGCGTCATGAGTACTCTCAGTGACGACGATAGCCCGCTGCGGCGACATCCCGCCGGGCCTGTGGACAACCTGTTCACGCAGACCCGACGGACGGGGAGAGGACTGGAGTTCTCGCAGGTCAGGGGCGAGAGAGACCGGGTTGCCTGGCCGCGACGCCCAAGTGTTCCCCGACCCGGTTGACCATCAGGGTCATCTCGTAGGCGACCTGGCCGACGTCCGCCTCGGCCTCGCTCAGCACACAGAGGCAGCTTCCCTCGCCCGCCGCCGTGACGAAGAGCAGCGCCTCGTCGAACTCGACCATGGTCTGACGCGCCCGGCCGGCGCGGAAGTGCCGCCCGGAGCCCCGGGCCAGGGAGTGCAGCCCGGAGGAGACCGCGGCGAGATGCTCGGCGTCCTCCCTGGCGAGTCCGGTGCTCGCTCCTGTGACCAGCCCGTCGTTGGACAGCACCAGTGCGTGCCTGATGTGCTCGATCCGCTTGGTCAGATCATCGAGCAGCCAGTCGAGTCCTTTGTCCAGTGGCATGGTCGGTCCCTCCCCGCTCATACGTTCCCCGTGTTGCGGTAAGCCTTTCGCACCGGGGACGGCAGGGCAAGGTGCAACCTGTCCGCCGAATCACATGGCGGCACAGGTACATTCGAGAGGCATATTCAATTTCCCCGGAGCCTCGGCGACCGCCCTTTCCCGCGGGGAACGCGGAGATATGACGACCCCCCGGAACAGCGCGGTTTCAGCGGCCCAGCTCCTTGCGGGAGGCCTTGCGCAGCCGACGCCGCTGCGTGGGGTCGAGCGCCAGATACGCCACCGCGGGCACGCCCAGGACGATCAGCAGAGCCGCCCAGAACGGAATCACCGTCATCAGCAGCAGCCCGACGGCCACTCCCCCTATGACGATCTTTGTACGTGTCGACATCTCGACGCCTCCTTGTGCGGCCTTCGCCTATTTCTGCCGGTGAAACGCGCGGGTGCACCGCACAGTTCCACTATGCGCCCCGCACCCCCTCCACGCGTCGTCCCCGTCCGTCCGCCCTCAGCGGTTCGCCGACTTCGCGCAGATGCCCCAGCGCCTGCCGATAGGACTCGACGAGCCCGGTCTCGTGATAGGCGAGGGAGAGCGCCCGGCAGTGGGCGCGTACCAGAGGCCGCGCGAGCCTCAGGTGAGGGCGGGGCATGCTGGGGAAGAGATGGTGCTCGATCTGGTAGTTCAGCCCGCCCAGAAGCCAGTCCGTGACCGGGCCGCCCCGGACGTTGCGCGAGGTCAGCACCTGTCGGCGCAGATGCCCCCAGCTCTTGCCGCGGCCCTCGTCGGGCATCTCCATCCCCTTGTGGTTCGGCGCGAAGGCCATGCCCAGATGGAGCCCGAGCAGCATCTGATGGACGAGGGCGAAGACCAGGGCCCGCACCGGCGGCATCGCGGCGAGCAGCAGGGTGACGTACCCGGTGACATGGGCGACGAGCAACAGCCCCTCCAGCGAGCGGGCGCGGACGGACGGGCGGGGCCCCTCGCCCGACGGGGCCGAGAAGACGGCCCGGAAGCCGTAGACCTTGAGCGCGAGCCCTTCGAGGGTGGTCAGCGGGAAGAAGAGCCAGGCCTGATGGCGGGTGAGCAGCCCCCGGAATCCGGCGCGCCCCACGGCCTGCCGCTGGGTGAAGACGAGAATGTCGGCCGCGACATCGGGGTCCTTGTCGACATGGTTGGGGTTGGCGTGGTGCCGGTTGTGCTTGTCGTTCCACCACTCCTGACTCATCCCCAGCAGCAGATTGGCGTGCAGAAGCTGGATGATCCGGCCGGTGCGCCGGTCCGCGGTGATCTGGGAGTGCCCGGCGTCATGGGCGAAGAAGGCGGTACGGGTGGAGAACAGCGCCAGCGGGGGCGCGAGCGACAGCACCCACCAGGAGTCGCCGGCGAGGACCGTGCCCGTGACCACGGCGGCCAGGGCGAGCAGATTGAGGAGGATGCCCCGGGCGTACCAGCCGGTGCGGCGTTCGAGCAGCCCCTGTTCCCTGACGATCCGCAGCAGCGGCGCGAACTCGGACCCGGTGCGGGCCGCCACGGACGGCGGGCCCGTGGAAGGGGCGGTGGCCTGGGGCATGGAGGTCTCCGGTCCTCGGGGTCGCGCAGGGCCCTGTGCGGCTGCGCTGACCTGAGAAAACGTAGGCAAGCGGGACCTCACCGGACCATGACGCCATCCCCCGGACCGGGTGGGGGGCAGCCCGCCGCACCGGCTGGTGCTGGCCACACCTCCCGGCGGGGACGAAGACACGCGTGAGGAGGGTCACCTGATCACGAGAGGCGATTCAGCCATCGCATCGGGTACCCTCGGCGACTCCCACCTGTGCACTAGTCAAATTTGAGGAATGCGTCATCGCTGTGCATCCACCCTCCGCGGCAACGCCCTCCCGTGTCTCCTTCGACTCCCTCTCCCCCGACGTCCCCCTCCCCCGCGCCGACGCCGTCTTCCTTCCCGGCGATCCGGCACGCACCGGGCGCATGGCCTTCTGGCACCCCGACGCCGACACCGCGCCCGGCACCCTGACGGTCGTCGGGGACGATCTGCGCCCGCGCGCCGTGCCCGCGCTGCTGCTGCCCGTCTCCACCGCGCTGCCGCTCCTGACCAGGATGCGCGCCGCCGCGGACGCCTCCCCCTCCGTCGCCTTCTGGGGAGCCGCGGCCGTGCTCTCCCTGCGGCTCGTGGCGCGCGGGCTGCTGCTGCCCGGACTCACCGCCACCGATCACGACTCCTGGCGGATCGGGCCGCTGACCCCCGAGGACCTGGACGGGATCCGCGCCCTCGCCGCGTCGATGCCGCCCACCGCCCACGCCACCCCGCTGGAGACACCGCCGGACGCCGCCGTCGCGGGCGGCGCGACCGAAGTGCCCCTGCTGCCGGAACCGGAGCGGCTGCTGCGCTCGTTCCTCGACGCGATCGCGGACTCGATGCCCCGCACCCCGGCCGCACAGGCCGCCGCGGGCGGTCCGGCGTTCGCCGCGCGGGAGCCGCAGCGGCTGCCCGAGCGGCGCGCCTGGGCGGCGGACGTCGCCGCCGGGCACGACGCCGGCGTACGCCTCTCCCTGCGCGTCGAACTCGTGGGCGAAAGAGCGGGCGAGGAGGCCGAGGGCGGTACGGAACCGTCGTTCCGCGCCGTCCTCCAGATGCACAGTGTCAGCGACCCGGCCGTCGTCGCGGACGCGGCCGGCGTATGGGCGGGCGGCGACCGGCCGGGCGGTGCCTTCGGCCCCCGGGCCAGGATGGACGCGCTGCTGGCGCTGCGCCGCGCCGCCCGGGCGTGGCCCCCTCTCGCGCCGCTGTTGCAGGCCGCCGTTCCCGACGCGCTCGACCTCGCGGACGAGGAGGTCGCCGAACTCCTCGGCGAGGCGGCCAAGGCGCTGGCGGCGGGCGGCCTCCAGGTGCACTGGCCGAAGGAACTGGCCCACCGTCTCACCGCCCGGGCCGTGATCGGCCCGCCCGACGACGGCGCGGACGGCGGCGAGTCGGGGGTTCCCTCCTTCCTGTCCGCCGACGCCCTCCTCGCCTTCGACTGGAGGTTCGCCCTGGGCGACCGTCAACTGACCCGCGAGGAGCTGGATCTGCTCGCCGAGGCGAACCGGCCGCTGGTGCGGCTGCGCGACCAATGGGTGCTCATCGACCCCCAGGAGGCCCGCCGCGCCCGCGAGAGCCAGGACCGGAAGCTGACCCCGATCGACGCGCTCGGAGCCGTACTGACCGGCACGGCCGAGGTCGACGGCCGATCGGTGGCGGTGCACGCCTCGGGCTGGGTGGCCCGGCTGCGCGACCGCCTCGCCGACCCCGAGGGCGGGACCCAGGAGATCGCGCAGCCCGCGGCGCTCACCGCGACCCTGCGCGACTACCAGCTGCGCGGACTGAACTGGCTCAACCGGATGACGTCGCTGGGCCTCGGCGGCTGTCTCGCCGACGACATGGGCCTCGGCAAGACGATCACGCTGATCGCCCTCCATCTGCACCGGCAGACCGAGCCGTCGGCGGCCGGACCCACCCTGGTGGTCTGTCCCACCTCGCTGATGGGCAACTGGCAGCGGGAAATCGAGAAGTTCGCCCCCGGCACTCCGGTCCGGCGCTTCCACGGATCGTCCCGCGAACTCGGGAACCTGGCCGACGGAGAGTTCGTTCTCACCACGTACGGCACGATGAGGCTCGACGCCGAGAGACTCGCCCGGACGGCGTGGGGCATGGTCGTCGCCGACGAGGCACAGCACGTCAAGAACCCTTATTCGGCGACCGCCCGCAGGCTGCGCACCCTCGGGGCCAAGGCGCGGGTCGCGTTGAGCGGCACCCCCGTGGAGAACAACCTGTCCGAGCTGTGGGCCATCCTCGACTGGACCACGCCCGGACTCCTCGGCCCACTCGGCACATTCCGCTCGCGGTACGCGCAGGCGGTGGAAGGAGGCGAAGACCCCGCCGCCGCCGCCCGGCGGCTCTCCTCACTGGTCCGGCCGTTCCTGCTGCGCCGGCACAAGTCCGACCCGGGCATCGCTCCCGAACTGCCGCCGAAGACGGAGACCGACCGCGCCGTCTCCCTCACCGCCGAACAGACCGGTCTCTACGAGGCGGTGGTGCGCGAGACGCTGGCCGCGATCTCCGAGGCCGACGGCATGGAGCGGCGCGGCCTGGTGATGAAGCTGCTCACCGCGCTCAAACAGATCTGCAACCACCCGGCCCAGTATCTGAAGGAGGAACAACCGAGAATCGCGGACCGCTCGGGCAAGCTGGAACTGCTGGACGAACTGCTGGACACCATCCTCGCCGAGGGTGCCGCCGTTCTGGTCTTCACCCAGTACGTGCAGATGGCCCGGCTGCTGGAGCGGCACCTCGCCGCCCGGGGTGTGCCGACGCAGTTCCTCCACGGCGGTACGCCGGTCGCGGAGCGCGAGGCGATGGTGGGCCGCTTCCAGAGCGGTGACGTTCCGGTCTTCCTGCTGTCGCTCAAGGCCGCCGGCACCGGTCTCAATCTGACCCGGGCGGAGCATGTCGTGCACTTCGACCGCTGGTGGAACCCGGCCGTCGAGGCGCAGGCCACCGACCGGGCCTACCGCATCGGGCAGACCCAGCCGGTTCAGGTCCACCGGCTGATCGCCGAGGGGACCATCGAGGACCGGATCGCCGACATGCTCACGCGCAAGCGGGAGCTGGCCGACGCGGTCCTCGGATCCGGCGAGGCCGCGCTGACCGAACTGACCGACGCCGAACTGGCGGATCTGGTGGAGCTGCGAGGGGGCGGCGCGACGCGATGAACGACAACGACGAGTACGACGACACGTACGACACCGACACGGACACCGAGGAGGCCGGGGGCGGGTCCCGCGACGGCCGGGACGAGGTGCGGACCTTTGCCGCACGGCCGCCCGTGCGGGGTCGTGGCTTCGCCCGGAGCTGGTGGGGCCAGACCTGGATCAAGGCCCTGGAGGACACGGCGCTCGACGGCGAGCAGCTCCAGAAGGGCCGGCGGCAGGCCAGGGCCGGCGCGGTCGGCGCGGTGTCGGTACGCCCCGGCCGGGTCACCGCGGTCGTACGGGACCGCGACGGCACCGGCCGGCGCTGCGATGTGCTGCTCACCGAGCTGACCGACGCCGGGTGGGACCGGTTCCTGGACATGGCGGTCGACCGGTCGGGTCACATCGCCGCCCTGCTGGACCGGGAGATGCCCCCGCACCTGGTCGAGGACGCGGCCTCGGCCGGCGTCGAACTCCTCCCCGGCGTAGGCGATCTGGAGCCCGAGTGCGACTGCGGGGCATGGGACCTGTGCCCGCACACCGCGGCCCTGTGCTACGAGGTGGCCAGGCTGCTGGACCAGGACCCGTTCGTGCTGCTGCTGATGCGGGGGCGCGGGGAGCGCCGCCTGCTGGACGAACTCCAGCTGCGCAGCGTGGCACGGGCCTCGGCCGGTGCCACACCGGACGAGGAGCCGGAAGCGGCTTCCCCGGGGGTACGGGCCGATGAGGCGTTCGCGGCGCGGGAGATCCTTCCGCCGCTGCCCGCTCCCCCGCCGCCGCTCCAGGAGCCGGGCCAGCCGCCCGTCTTGGACACCGGGACCGCACCGGCTCCGGGGATCGATCCGGACGCGCTGGAGTTCCTGGCCGCCGACGCCGCCGCGCGCGCCCACCGCCTGCTCTCGGAAGCGCTCGCTCCGGGCCATGGCGACCAGCCGGTGGAGCAGGTGCTGACGCCGGACCAGGACGCGGTGCGGATGGCCGCCGCCGCCCCGGGACCGGTGATCGTCCGGCGTCTCGCCTCCGCGACCGGCCGGGGACGCGCCGAGCTGGATCTGGCGGTTCGGGCCTGGCGCTCGGGCGGTACGAGCGCGCTCGCCGTCCTGGACGGGGAGTGGACGCCCGGCCCGGAGGCGCTCGCCCGGGCGTCGTCGGTGCTGGACACCGCCTGGGAGGAGACGGACCGGCCCCGGCTGCGCGCGTCCGCGCCGGGCCGCTGGACGGTGACCGGTTCCGAGGCTCAGCTGCGGCTCGGCGAGGACGGCCGCTGGTGGCCGTACCGCAAGGAGCGGGGTCACTGGTCGCCCTCGGGTCCGGGTTCCCACGACCCGGCGGCGGCCCTGGCGGAGGCCCTGGGCGAGAGCGGCTGACCGCCCGGGCCCGGGCGGAAGTCCGAGGCAGGCGTCCGGGGCAGGCGTCCGGTACGAGGCGCGAGAACCTCGTACCGGACACACCCGTAGTCCGGGGCGCGGGCCCAACGCGAGATCCCGACAGCCTCACCAGGCAGCGCGTGTATCGGCCGAAACAGCGAAACCGCCCCCGGGCCCCCGCCGGGTCCGGCAGTGTACGTCCCGACGCCGGACGGCGTCCGGACGGGAGAGCCGCCCGGACCGCCCCGGCCGGCGCCGCTCCGCTCCGGTACGCGCCGCTCCGGTCCGGTCCGGTCCGCCGGAGCCAACCGCCCGTCCTGCCAAGGAGGCCCGTTGTCCCCCCACACCCAGCCGTCCCGCGCACCGCGCCGTACCCTCGCCGTAGGTCTGCCGATCGCCCTGGTCACGGCCATGGCCGTCGCCGGCACGGCCATCGGGGCCCCGGCTCCCGCGGGCAAGGCCGAGAAGCCCCCGCGTGTCGTGGGCTCCGCCGTCCTCGACGAGATCCCCCTCGCGGAGTTCAGCAACTCGCTGCTGCCCGGCTCCGTCTCCAACGACCGGGGCGTCCACCTCGGCGTCGGCAGCGACCTCTACCCCGCCGGCCGCAAGGGCGAGTTCTGGGCACTGACCGACCGCGGTCCCAACGGCCAGATCAGGGTCGACGGCAAGAAGCGCCGCACCTTCGCGGTGCCGGAGTTCGACCCGGCCCTGGTGAAGATCCGGGTCTCCGGCGACCGGGTCAGGGTGCTCACCGCGATCGGGCTGACCACCTCCTCCGGCAAGCCGGTCACCGGGCTGCCGAACCAGGCCTCCCGCGACGAGGCCCCGTACTCGTACGACGCGGGGACCCCGCTCGACCGCAACCCCAGCGGGCTGGACACCGAGGGGATGGTGCGAGCGGACGACGGCTCGTTCTGGCTCTCCGACGAGTACGGGCCCTCGCTGATCCATGTCTCCCCGCGCGGCCGTGTGCTCGCCCGCTATGTGCCACAGGGTCTGAAGCTGACGGGCGCGGACTATCCGGTGATCGAGGCCCTGCCGTCGATCCTGCTGAACCGCAAGCTCAACCGGGGCTTCGAAGGACTGGCCGTACTCCCGGGCGGCGATCTGGTCGCCGCGGTGCAGAGCCCGCTGGCGGTGCCCGACCAGGCCGCGGGCGAGGCGTCGCGCAATGCCCGGCTGATCCGGTTCTCCCCCGAGAAGCGGGCGGTGACGGCCGAGTACGCCTATCGGTTCGACGCGGTGGGCGTGGTCGATCCGGGCGAGACCGACACCTCCGAGCTGAAGATCTCCTCGCTCGTCGCCCTCGACGAGGACACCCTCCTGGTGCAGGAGCGCACGGACAGATCGTCCCGGCTCCAGCGGGTCACCCTCCCGCCGGGCGCGGGCATTCTGGGCGGCCGATGGGACGACCCGTCGACCTCCCCCAGCTATGAGCAGCTCGACGATCCCTCGGCGGCGGGCGTCCCGGTGCTGGGCAAGTCCCTTCTCGTCGACTTCGGAAAGGTCGCGGGGGTGCCGGGGAAGATCGAGGGCGTCGCCGTGGTCGGGAAGCGGACCCTCGCGCTCATCAACGACAACGACTTCGGGATGACGGACGGCCCCGGGGCCTTCGATCCGAACGGACGGCTCGTGGACAGCGGTATCAACACCCATGTGGTGCAGGTACGGCTGCCGGAGCAGCTGACCGGCTGACCCGCCCGGACGCGCATGCGCCCACCGCCCCGGAGCCGCCCGGATCCCGAGCCCCGGGCGGCTTCGCCGTACCACAGCCACGACCCTCCTGTACCGATTTACGGCGAATCACCACCCCGTAGCCCGGCACCTCGTACGGTGGGTTCCCACTCGCACCCACTCGCACCGGTCCGTACCCCCGTCCCGTATCCGTCGTACCCGCCGTGCCCGCCGTACCCGTCCCACCCGGGACGGCGCACCGTCGACACCGACATCCCCGGCCAACCACCGCCGGCAGGAGATCCTCTCGGTGACCCCGCCCTCCGGCGGAGGATCCCCGTACGCACCTCCCCCGCTTCTGACACGCCACCAGGAGAGGACCCATGGACCGCAGAACACTCCTCGGCGGCGCAGCGCTGACGGCGGTCACCGGCGCGCTGCTGCCGCCGGCCGCAGCCCGGGCCGCCACCGCCACCGCCACCGGTTCGTCGCGCCCGCAGGCGGACACCGACCATCCCTCCGCGCACTGGACGCCCGCCTCCGCGTCCAATCTCACCGCCGCCGACCGGCCCTCGTCCCACCGGATCGACTTCGTCGTCATCCATGTCACCCAGGAGACCTTCGCCGACACGGTGAAGATCTTCCAGAACCCGGCGAGAAAGGTGTCCGCGCACTATGTGGTCCGCTCGGTGGACGGCCATGTGGCGCAGTGCGTACGAGAGCGCGACATCGGCTGGCACGCGGGCAACTGGGACTACAACACCCGCTCCGTCGGCATCGAGCACGAGGGCTGGGTGGACAGACCCGCCTACTTCACCCATGCCCTCTACGAACGCTCGGCGGCCCTCACCGCCTCGGTGTGCGAGCGCTACGACATCCCCAAGGACCGCGCGCACATCATCGGCCACCACGAGGTCCCCGGCGCCACCCACAGTGATCCGGGGCCGTACTGGGACTGGACGCGATACATCCGGCTCGTCAACTTCGCCTGACGGAAAGCGCGGAAAGCACGGAGAGCAGCGCGGAAAGCCTCTCTTACGGCGCGGCAGTCGTTCTTGTCGCGCCCGGTCGACTCGGTCACGATGGACCCCAGGGAGGCCGAGTTGACCGACCCATGGGTGGCCCTGGAGCCGGGCGAGGACCCGGACGAGCGGATCACCGCGCTGCGCAGAGCGCACGACACCTATCTGAGCGAGGGCCGGTTCGAGCCTCCCGTACGCCCTGTGGTGGCCGAATCCTGGCGGCGTTCGGCCCGTGCCCGGGTCAGCCCGGACGGCACCCCGGGCGTCGAGCTGGACGAGGGCGCGATCACCGCGTACCGCGAAGGGCATCCGCTGGCGCGGGCGATGCCCCTGGTGCGGGAGTTGACGGACGCGTATGCCAGGGACGGCGGCCATCTGGTCGCCGTCTGCGACGCCGAGGGACGGCTGCTGTGGGTGGAGGGGCCGCTCGCCGCCCGCCGTGCGGCGAGCCGGATGAACTTCGTGCCGGGCGCCCGCTGGGCCGAGACGGTCGCCGGCACGAACGCGCCCGGCACGGCGATCGCCGTGGACCGGCCCGTCCAGATCTTCGCCGCCGAGCACTTCAGCCGCCCGGTGCAGGCATGGACCTGCGCGGCGGCCCCGATCCACGATCCCGCCAGCGGACGGGTGCTGGGCGCGGTGGACATCACCGGCGGGAACGGGCTCGCGCATCCGCACAGCCTCGCCTTCGTCGGGGCCGTGGCGCGGGCCGCCGAGTCCCAGCTGGCACTGCTCGCGCCGCCGCCCGCCCCGGACGGCGTCCGGCTCTCCGCCCTGGGCCGGGACGAGGCCCTGCTGGTGACCGGCGGTCGCAAGACACGGCTGAGCCGCAGACACAGCGAGATCCTGGTCCTGCTCGCCCACCACCCCGAGGGCATCGGCGGCGACGAGCTGCTCATCGAGCTGTACGAGGACGAGTCGGTCACCCCGGTGACCCTGCGGGCCGAACTGCACCGGCTGCGCGCCCTGCTGGGCCCCGGTGTGCTCCGCTCACGCCCCTACCGCATCGCCGCCGCCCGTGTCGACGCCGACTTCGGCACGGTCACCCGGCGGCTGGCGTCGGGCGCGGTCACGGGCGCGATGAGCGCCTACGCCGGGCCGCTGCTGCCCGCCTCCCGCGCGCCCTCCGTCGTACGGCTGCGCCGCAGACTCGCCGACCAGCTCCGGGCCGCCCTGCTGGCGCGCGCCGATCCCGGGCTGCTGGCGGACTGGGCGTACAGCCCCTGGGGCGAGGAGGATCTGCCGGTGTGGCGGGCGCTCGCCGCCGTACTGCCCCCGCCGCAGCGGCCCGCCGCGCTGGCCAGGGTCCGCGAACTGGACGGCTGGCAGCGGCGGTGACGGGTGACGCAACGCGCTCGCAACGTCCGGGCTCCTAGCCTCCCGATGACCGTCGTCCCAAGGTGGCGGCGGCGTCACCGGGAGGTTGTGGAGATGACCCGATACGCGGCACCGGGTAGCGACGGCTCGATCGTCTCGTACCAGCCCCGCTACGACCACTGGATCGGCGGACAGTACGTGCCCCCGGCCCGGGGCGCGTACTTCGAGAACCCGAGCCCGGTCAACGGCCGCCCGTTCACCGAGATCGCCCGGGGCACCGCCGAGGACGTCGAACGCGCCCTGGACGCCGCCCACGCCGCCGCACCCGGCTGGGGCCGGGTCTCCGCCGGTGAGCGCGGCGGGATCCTGCTCAAGATCGCGGACCGCATGGAGGCCAACCTCGAAGCGCTCGCTGTCGCCGAGAGCTGGGAGAACGGCAAGCCGGTACGAGAGACCCTGGCCGCCGACATCCCGCTCGCGATCGACCACTTCCGCTACTTCGCGGGGGTACTGCGCGCCCAGGAGGGAGGTCTCAGCCAGCTCGACGACGACACCGTCGCCTACCACTTCCACGAGCCGCTGGGCGTCGTCGCCCAGATCATCCCGTGGAACTTCCCCATCCTCATGGCCACCTGGAAGCTCGCCCCCGCCCTCGCGGCCGGCAACGCCGTGGTGCTCAAGCCCGCCGAGCAGACCCCCGCCTCCATCCACTTCTGGCTGAGCCTCGTCGCCGACCTCCTCCCCGACGGCGTGCTCAACATCGTCAACGGCTTCGGCGTCGAGGCCGGCAAGCCCCTGGCCTCCAGCCCGCGCGTCGCCAAGATCGCCTTCACCGGGGAGACCACCACCGGGCGGCTGATCATGCAGTACGCCTCCGAGAACATCAAACCGGTCTCCCTCGAACTCGGCGGCAAGTCACCCAACATCTTCTTCGACGACGTCTCCGCCTCCGCCGACGACTTCCTCGACAAGGCCCTCGAAGGCTTCACCATGTTCGCCCTCAACCAGGGCGAGGTCTGCACCTGTCCCTCCCGCGCCCTGATCCAGCGCGGCCACTACGGCGCCTTCCTGGAAGCCGGCATCGCCCGCACCGAACAGATCCTCCCCGGCCACCCCCTGGACACCGACACGATGATCGGCGCACAGGCCTCCAACGACCAGCTGCAGAAGATCCTCTCCTACCTCGACATCGGCCAGCAGGAAGGCGCGAAGGTCCTCACCGGCGGTCAACGCATCGAGCACGACGGTGACATGGCCGGCGGCTACTACGTCCAGCCGACCGTCCTCGAGGGAGACAACCGCATGCGCGTCTTCCAAGAAGAGATCTTCGGCCCCGTCGTCGCCGTCACCTCCTTCTCCGACTTCGACGACGCCATCAAGACCGCCAACGACACCCTGTACGGCCTGGGGGCGGGCGTCTGGACCCGCGACATCAACACCGCCTACCGCGCGGGCCGGGCCATCCAGGCAGGCCGCGTCTGGACGAACTGCTACCACGCCTACCCGGCGCACGCGGCGTTCGGCGGGTACAAGCAGTCGGGGATCGGCCGCGAGAACCACCGGATGATGCTGGAGCACTACCAGCAGACGAAAAACTTGTTGGTGTCGTACTCGCCGAAGAAGGTGGGCTTCTTCTAGGCACCGCAAAAGGGTGCCTGACCAGGTGTTTTCCCTGTCAGGCACCCTTCATCTACCAGCGTCGCATGGAATCCTCGATGAGCCGGTTGGCGTGATCACGTGCCTCGGCCAAGAACTTGGCGTAGTGCCGGAAGAGGACCTTCATGCTCTGTCCGGCGCGGCGGGCGCATTCGGCAGGGTCCACGCCGGAGGCAAGCCAGAAGGAGATGCCGTAGGCGGGGGCGTTGATGTAGTTGCCCTTGGCGTTGTGGAAGAGGCGGCGCGGCGTTTCAGGGAGTGGACTTCGTGGGCAGAGCCGTCGTCGGTCCATTCCTTTCCAGCGGTCACGACGCCGCCCTTGAGGTTCAGCAGGCCCCATCCTGTCGCCGGGAGGCGGCACTGAGCCTTCTGCAGGTGGATGACTTCGGCAGGGCGCATGCCCGCTTAGTACATGCAGCCGAAGAAGCCGTATCGCCGTCCCGGGCTGCGGTCATCAGTTTGGCGCGGCGGCTCTCCGCGAGCCCTTTGGTCTTGAAGGACTCCGACTTCTCGAGGCCGTTGACGGTCCAGCGGACCTCGAATCCTCTTTTTCGGCTGGGCCGCTCGCGTATTTGCCAGAATCGGACTTTTTAGCTCATCGCCATTCGGGCGTCTCCCTCTCGCACGCGGCCCACCACGCACCCAGATCGGCGCGGCGGCAGCGCAGCTCTCCGTTCGGCAGCTTGATCATTCGGGGAGCATCGCCCCGGGCTCGCAGGCGGTAGAACGCCGACGGGCTCATACGGAATCTCCGCGAGTACGTCGGCAAGTTTGAGTGCAGGGGGGCGAGCCATGGGAACCTTCCTCAGGTTTCAGCAGTGCGCATGAGACAGCGTCCGCCGGCGGGTCGCGCAGCACTTCAGCATTCGGTGCGCAGGCATCCACTGGAGCCGCCGGTGCAATCACACAAGGAGACATTCGATCGCGCGGCCCCACCGCCAAGTACAGCCAGCGCGAACACCACCAATGGTCCGCAGGATTCCCGGTTTGGCGAACCGGGCATCGTCGGCTATACAGCGTCCTGCTTCACCGTCGACGCACCGGGCGACTGGCCAGAAAGTCCGGGTGGTGACAGACAGAGTTACCGCTCCGCGGCATCCGGCCTGGTGTTGGCTGCCAGCGGTCACCAGAGGTCTGTCGACTCCAGGTGCCTGCGGCCTCGGAGGCCGGCTCAGCCTCGAGGCACGACCGGGCGGCCTCGACGTCGTGCCAGTACCGCCCGGAGTCCAGCAGGAGCAGTGAGCGCGCTCACAGGTATGGTGCCTCGTTCGCGCTCCTGTTCCGGGGCTGAACCGGCGTGACGACGACGGTGGACAACCGCCGGTGCTTCTTCCTGATCGATGCCCACCGGCTCGACGCCAACTGCGGTGTCAGTGGCTGTCTGTCGCCCGCTATAAGCTGCCTGGACGATCTGCGTGCACAGGTCAATGACGAGCCCGGCCGCTTCCGTCTCCCTGTCGTCTGTTTCTGGAGGCTCCATCCCGCCATGCGCCGTTCCCTTTTCTCGGCCCTGGCCTGCGTCGCGCTGCTCACCGTGGGCTGCGCGGCGAAGGGCCCACAGAGCCAGGCCGCCGCACCCGCGGCATCCGCCTCCGCGACTGCCGAGCCCGACCGCTCGCAGGTGGTGCGGGCGGCCGTCGAGGGGCTGACCACGTCCCGTACGGCCTATCGCTGGGAGGTCGCCCAGCCGGGTGACCGTGTGTACGTCCTCACGGGCAGGGGCGGCCACGACTTCGCGCGTAAGCAGGGAACGCTCGTGGTGAGTTTTGAGGACGCGGCCCGTTTTGAGCAGGTCTTCACCCCAGAACGGCTCTACATTCGTGGCGGCACGAAGAAGGGTTCGGTCGACTGGATGTCCGTGGACCGCTCAGGCGTCAAGACCAAGCAACTCCTCAAGGCTCCTGGCAACGACCCCGAGTTCCTGTTGCGCCAAGTGATCCAGACCGAGCGCTACCAGCGGATCGGGGTGGATGACGTAGCCGGGACTTCCGCCACTCTCTACCGGGGCGCGCTCACTCAGGAGGCGCTGACCCTGAACATGTCCCCGGAGGCCCGGAAGAAGACCGACCGGATGCGCGACATGCTGGACGGCTCAATCCCCGCCACCTCCAACGTGTGGATCGACGAGCACGGCCGACTCGTCCAGGTCCGGCTGGAGATGAACATCGAGGGAGCGATCCGGTCCACGACCACTCTGACTTTCACCGAGCAGGGCGAGCCCGTGAAGGTCAGGGTTCCCACCGGCGCGACCGCAGCCGACACGTCGCCCCTCGTCTGACCGGAAATCTGGAACGAGCCGAGCCTGGTCAGCACAGCTCGTGGCAGGGACAGAAGAGGCCCTGGCCGCCTCGCGAAGGCCGGGACCGCTGCCGACCGGTCCCGCGTCCCGACCGACGGCCCCTGCCAGAGGCCAGTGCGGGCCGAGGACCGGGACATCGAGACGGTCGGTGAGCGCGGCCAGGGCCGGACCGTCCTGGTAGCTGACCGCGATCTCCACTCGCGCAGGGGAGCCGGCACGCGGCACAGCCGGACGGTAGTCGCGAGGCGGGCTATGCAGATACGGTCGATCACGTCGGCGACCACCGCCGCCTGCCTCTCCGGGCACAGCGGCGAAGCGCCTGGCCGGCACCCCTTCGACGACCAATCCTTGCGCGGTCCAATTGCTCATTCCAGAGGGCGTTGGTTCAGGCAGATCGCCCCTGTGCGACCTGTTATCGATCTCCGTGACGATACGTCGTCTGTTCGCGGTGGATGCGGTGTACGCGCGGCGGATGCTGATACTGGACGGGCCAGCGGCAAGGAAGGTTGGCCAGCCCACCGGGCGCGTACGAACTCGATGATCTGACGCAGGAGATCCGGTGGTCGCTGCTGGCTCAGACCGGGCGCTGGACGAGGAACAGCGGGCGCTGGAAGCCTATTTGCCGAATGGAGCGGTCCACGCTCAACCATGGGGTTGCCAGGACTGACGGGCGCGGCGGCGGATGGATGGGGTTGGCGTTCCGCGCCCGGTACATCGGCTGGCGGCCAGGGACGCACTTCCCGTCCCATCTTCTTCAGGGCGTCCTTGCTGAATGTCCGTACCTGCGGAGAGCCTCCGTAGCAGGCGGGGTCGAGTCGTACCGGAAACCACCGGGTCTCCGTGCAGACGACCAGTCGCCGACCCCACGCCGGGGGCAGCCTTCACACCGTGCCCACGCCGACGGCTCGCGTTCACCGGAGCGGTGCTCAGAAGTCGAACCGGTCCAGGAAGGGCTGCTTGTTCTTCTTCCGGCGCATGTGCCCGCGGTACCCGGCAAGGAGCGCCATGGCCGTCCAGGTAGCGGTTCCCCAGATCAGCCAGTCCAGCTTCTCGGCGGAGTCGACGTCGCTCCGGTCCCAGAGCGGGGCGATTCCCTCCGGGTCTCGGAGGATCTCGATCCGGTCCCCCACCTCGTAGGGGGAACCCCCGCCGCGCCACACCATCTTCTCCTTCAGGATCCCCTGGTCGCCACGGAGGGTGTAGGCGTGGCGTTTGTTCTCCGTCCCGGCGGCGCTGTCCGCCGTGATCGTGACCTGCTCCCGGACACCGCGCTGCTCCAGCGCCAGCTCGGGCGTGTAGTCGCCGGCGCCGAACATGACCATGAGCGACGGTACGAGGGAGAGCGTGGCGAGCCACCAGGCGCGGTGCAGTGCCCGCAGCGCCACGGCGATCACCAGACCGAAGATGACGCTGGCCATGACCGCGATGAAGCCTGCGATCCCCATCGTGAGATAAGCGATCAGAGTATTGGCAGCGGCGGCCGCGAGACCGATGGCGACCACGAGAAGAGTGCGCCGGAACGAGACCCATACCGGGACAGCCCCGTTCCGGGGACTGCCGTTGGACTGTGGGGCCGGCATGCCGCCGGTGTGTATGTCTGCGTCGAGCATTGGTGAAGCATAGGGGTGCTCAGCGAACACCGCCGTCGGTGCCGCCCGAACCGGCCTCGGCGTGAGTGCGGGGGCTCCGGTCAGTGCCTGAAGTACGATCGACACGATCTGAACGTGTTCAAAAATGAGGCGTGGGTCATGTCCTGGCGATCCGCGGCCGACCCGGCCGACTCGCCGGCTGTTCTGCCGGCCCCCACGGCACTGTTCTTCGGCGCCGTCGCCGCTCTGGGGGTGTCGGTGCCCGTGTTCTTCCTCCTGACCCCGTTCGACGCGCCCGCCGACGGCCTCGCCCTTGCCTTCGGGGCGGCGGGCATCCACTATGCGCGGCACGGTGTCGGACGTCTGTGGGTCGCGGCGGCCGGAACGGCCCTTGGTTTCGTCGGGTTCAGCGCTTTCGTCGGCTTTCTCGTGCTGTTCGCTGCATAGCGGGGCGGCTCGTTGCTCTCGGTACGTACTGTGAAGCCGAGGCGCGCCGCGGTGCATCTGCGAAGTCCAGTCCGGAACAGGCGGGTCCGGGTCGTTCAGGGGGGGCGAAGTGCCCGTACAGGACGCGCAGGAGACGGGCGTCGTGGAGGACGGCTTCGGCCACTGTGCGAGGGCTGTTGCCGGCCGGTAGAGGGTCGGCGAGGTGGTGAAAGTAGTCGGCGACGGGGTGTGGGCTGCTCTGTCAGGTGGAGCACGGTCTGCTGCTGCTAGACGAGCACGGTCGCCGGGCCGGGCGAGGACGGTGGAGGAGGGGCTGATGGGTGGTCCGCCCGGTCGACGTGCGCAGAGCGTCCGGGCGGACTCCACCATCCACGATGCCCTGCCCTGCGCGCCTGGTCTCGTTAGTGCGGAGGGTCCGTGAGCCGAACGAGTGCACCAGTACTTTCCTATACACCGCGTCGGCGTATACCGAGCCAGGGCCTGGCCCTCACCACAGCTCGGCCGTCAGGGAGAGCAGGCGGAGCGCTGCCGTCGAGGATGCGGGAGGGGCCCGGGAGACCGGGATTCAGGGTTTCCCTCTCCGTGCCGGGTGATCGTGACCGGCCTGGCCCAGGGGCGCTTCAGGGGCTGATCGAGCAGAGCAGGACGCGTCCGTCGCCGGTGCCGATGACCAGCCGGCCGGGCTCGGCGACAGTGAGCACGGTCGGCACGGCGGACACCGCGCCGACGGTGAGGCGGCGCTGCCGGCCGCGCACAGTGCCGTCACCGAGACCGAGTATGACGATCTCGCCGTCGTCGTAGGCGGCATAGACAGTGTCGTCGTCGGCGTCCAGCGAGGTGGCGGGCAAGTCGGTGCGGAACACCCAGTCGGGTGCTCCGCCGACGAGCGACCGGCGGACGACAAACGAACCGCCGGGCTGGAGCCCTCTGCCGTCATACACCGTCCCGGCGTGGACCAGCGAGCCGCCCACCATCTTCACACCGGGGCCGCCGAAGTATGTCTCCCCGGGAGCCCAGGAGTACGGAAAGAGCCTTCGCGTCTTCGCGCGGGCCGGCTCGGCCGGACGCCGGGCCCCGGACGGGCAACCTCCGCGGCGGCCACCCAGCGCACCCCGTCTTCACGGAGCCGTGCCCGACGCGGCCCGGACTGGGTCTGGAAGTAGAGCCGACGACCGCGCCGGATGGGCAGGGCGCTACGGACGCCGTTCGACCCGTGGGGTGTGAGCACCGAGGTGCCGTCCGCGCAACGCACGAGCGTTCGTCATATGCGACCGCGATCTCCTGTCCGCCCACGCCGTCGGTGACCGCCCATTCCCGTTCCCCGGACGACGACCAGCACTCCTGCCTTACGCCCGTCGCCGCAGGACAGGATCCTGCCGTCGGAGAGCGGTTCGACCGCGCGGACATGGCGGCGCGGATCCCAGTTGGCCGCGAGTGCCGTGACCAGGTGGCGGGCTCGTGGGCCGACGTCCGCGCGGGGCTGCGACGCGTGGCCCGGCCAGGTCGCGGCCGGTGAGCGAGTGCGGGTCTACGGCATTCCAGTCGGGCCGGTTCACCACGGCGGTGTGCCCGTGGGTGTGCGCCTCCTTGTCCTGCCAGTCGTCGGGCGGGGCCATCAGCAGGTGGAGATCGGTCTCGTTCTGCCACTCCAGTTCCAGCACCTGACGGCCGGACTCGTGCTCGATGGCCGAGACGGACTCGCCAGTCTCCAGGTTGAGCAGCAGGAGTTCGCCATCGAAGAAGTAGCCGCCGTCGTAGCGTCCGGTACCGGTCGCGAGCAGCGGAAGGGTGGGGTGGAAGGCCAGGGCGTGTACCCGGTACCGCGAGCGGAGCAGCGTCTGGCAGACCAGGTCCCCGGTGTCGTACACGCCGACCGGCGCGCCGCCGGCGAAGTGGTGGGTGTGGGTGCCCGCCACGGCGAGCAGTGCGCGACGCTTGTCGGCGACAGCCAGGGAGGGTTCGCCTATTTCGGCGAAGGGGTGGTCGCCGAGTACCTGGTCGATATGGAGAAGTGCCATATGGGCGGTCTTCCAAAGGCCTGTGTCTGGGCGGACCGCCGCCCCCTCCACGGTTCGGAAGGCTCCTGCGAGTACGGAAGCGAGTGCGACAGCACCAGCAGGACGTCCGAGAGCACCGGACGGAGTCGGCATCCGGTGCCCGTCGCTCGTCAGGCTCGGCGGTGTCTCAGGGAACACCGCGATCAGACCGGGCCGGATGTCCCCTGCTTCAGAGGTCAGTGCGACCGTTGCCCCTGCCGTCGATCTCGGCCGCTCCCTTCGGAGCAGGCTCACACTCCGCGCCAGAGGTTGGCGAAGGCCGCGCTCTCGATGGACCGTCTCTGGCGTACCGCCTCCAGCTCCATCACCGCGTCGTGGACAGCGGCCACCACGGCCGTCAACGCCTCGTCGGCGAGGCCGGGCTCATCGTCGGATCGTTCGGGCCCGATGCCCACAACCAAGGCGAGGGCACACAGGGCGGGTTCGCCTTCTTCCCAGCGGGAAACCGCCCGGCGGCGCGCGGACGTGTCGATCAGTTCCACGCGTCGCGGGCCGAAGAGCGAGGCACCGCTTCGCTTGCGGGTCAGCTCGCCGTCCTCCTCCAGGGCCGTCTGGTACGCGGCCGACAGGTCCCGGCCCCGGCGCCACAGCCAGTCCTCGATCCGCTCGTATGGCACCTGCCGGATGAGTCCGGCCGCAGCCTCGGCCACAAGCCGATCGTCCAGTACCGGCGGCCCGTCCGGCACGATGCGGTCGTCTTCCAGGGTGACCGTCGCCGCATCGAGGAGATCGATCAGCTCGGCGCCCGCGAGTGCGAGCGACAGGTCCCCCTGTCCCACGGAGTGCTCCGCCTCCGGGTACATGGTGATGATGAACAGGTCTTTCGCCGTGGTCATGAACGGCTCCCCTCAAGACATCGGCGCAGGTCTTCCTCGCCGCCCGGCCCGCATCCGGAGGTCTGCCCGGCGGCGGAGCGACGGTCACGATCAGTATCGCCCCTCCCCCGCGGTCAAAGCCCCGTCACCGGGCAGCGGAAGTTCGCCCCGAAGGCACCGGAACGGAGAGGCCTCGCTGTACTGGAACCCGGCCGCCGGGGAAGCCGGAGCCCTCGTCATCGACGTCGCCACACCACACCTCCACGAACTGCCCTGCGACCCGGTCGACGTCTCGCACGGCCAGCGGGAAACCTTCGGAAGAGGGTTCGCCGGACGGTGCCGGGCGGGTATTTCATGATGAACAGGGTCTCGTCCCCTTTTACTGCAGAGTAGTTGATGGTTTTATGTTTTGCCGCCCAGGTCGGGGGCGATCAGGATCTCCGCCCCGACGGCGGTCTGCACGGGATGGCCAGTGATGTGCTCCGGGCCGGGCACGGCCGGTTTCCACCGCACCGTCATACCGGCTCACCCGGCGCCGTCCGAGACACAGAGCTGTGAACAGGTGTCATCTGGTCGCGCCATCTGTCACCGCGCCCTCGCTGAAGGGCGGAGAAAGTCGAACCTGCTGGAGCAGAAGGGTCTGGCAGCATGTGCCCGTGACCATCGTTGACGACGCGAGTGACCCCCTCCGGTTGCTTCTGGGTCGGGAGGTGAGCGCCGTCTGCTTCGTGCGCGATTATGTCGAGCTGCACTTCGACGGACCGGTCCTGCGGGCCCTGAGCAACCCCTTCGGCCTGTACGGCTGCCGCGAATGGCACTTCCCTGCGCAGGGATCTCTGGAGCTCATGCGCTCCTTCATCGGCAAGACCGTCGACAACTACGAGCTGCTTCCGGATCGGCTCCTCGCGGTGGACTTCGGAGAACACCGCTTTGCCATCCCGCTGGACCAGGCCTCGCGCATGGGTCCCGAGGCGGCCAGTCCGGTCGGCGCTGACGAGAGAGGTCAGACCGACGCGCAAGCGATGTGGATCTGGTGACAACGCTGCGGCTTAGTGAGGAAAGTGGCCACAATCCCGACCAGTGGCAGTCATCACAGCCAGGGTGAAGGCGCGCACGACGGTCCACGCCAGGGGTGATGAAGAGTGTCGTCCACGAAGTCCATGTCCCTCACTCCGGCAGTCGCGGATGGGGTTGAGGTTCGGGGCTCTCACCTGGCTGTTGACGTCCCCGCCTGAGTGACCGTCGTGAGCGGAGAGGTGACGATCAAGGCGCAGGCGGAGGCTCGGTGCAGTCGATACCCAGGAAAGCACCGATGCGCAGGGCCAAGGAGCGGGCTGCGGCCTGGGGGTTCTGGGCACCCCAGGCTCAGACCGAGGGGGCGGGGGGACGGCGTCGCTCGGGTTGTCGGGCAGGGTGGTGTGACAGACGGTCCACCCCTCGTCGTAGGAGCCGTCGGCGCGACGCCCCTGGAGTTCGCGGAGCCGTTCGCCGCTGAGTCAACGCGCCGTCATCCACGCCCACGCCCAGAACCGCCGCCAGGCCGTCAGCGACCTCTCATCCGCCGAAGCACAGCACGACCGGGCAACCAGCCCGCCCGGCCCCTTCAGCGGCTACACCCGCCCCAGCCTCGACTATCAGCGCGGCCTGGCTCTCCTCGGCCGCGGCCCGCACCGACGACCAGCGCAGAACAGCGCTCTGACCCACGCCCGGCTCGCCGCGACACTGCTGACCCTGGGCCGCCTGGAGGAGGCATGCTTCCACTGGCGCACTTTCCTCGACCACTGTCCGGGGCTGCACCTGGCCCCTGGCGGACCAGGCACTCAACCACATGTGCACATCCCTGCACGGCTTCCGCGGCCAGCCCCACGCCTCAGCCGTCCTGCACCGTGCACGAGCCGTCACCCGTACGAAATCGCGCTGAGCGAAGCGGACAGCGACACCACCCGGGCGCGCGGGGACCGGACCGCGCCCCCGAGTCGGATCACCGGTTCGAGCTACATGCCCGCCCCGCCCTTCCCGCGCTGCCGCAGCAGAATGCGTACACCTCACCCCAGGGGCCGGAGCGGCCTGCCACAGGACACCACGGCGGGAGCACCGTCGCGGTGGATCCGGTATCCACCGCGGCAGCGGGTGGCGAAGTTCGGATCCAGTCTGTTCCCCGCCGGGATGGTGACTCGAGGCTCGGCGGGACCGTGTCGGCCAACACAACGCACCAGGCACCGCCGGGATGCACCGGACCACCCGAGCGGCCCAACCAGAGGGCCATCCCGTCCCTCGGCGGCACCGGGGAGCGACTTCATCGCCTCGGTTCGTACCGTCCGGCTGCGCGCAGGTACGTCAGCTGGTCAGCGACGATCTCCTCGCGCCGACTCCGGAGGAGAGGAGCCGGTGTGAGGACCTGCCGCCGTCCGTACAGGCGGTTTGACCAGTGCGGGCGACGGCGAGATCGTGCCGGACGGGCTGTGGGAGATCGCGGAGCCGCTGATCCCGCCGTCGAAGGTACGGCCGCAGGGCGGCGGAACACGGGACACACCTGAGAGACCCTGTTCGCGGCCATCATCTACGTCCTGGTCAGCGGATGCGCCTGGCGGGCTTTGCCGCCCTGCTTCGGGATTTCGAAGTCGACCGCTCACCGTCGGTTCGTGATCTGGTCCCGGGCCGGTGTCTGGGGCCGCCTGCATGAAGCAGTGCTCCACCGGCTCGACGACGCCGACTTGATCGACGTCACCCGAGCCGTCCTCGACACCGCCCACGTCAGGGCTAAAAAAGGGGGCGAACTCACAGGTCCGAGCCCCCTGGACCGAGGCAGGCCGGGTTCCAAGATGCACGTTCTGTCGGACGCGAACGGACTGCCGCTCCTCGTCGGCGTCTCGGCCGGAAACACGCACGACAGCGAAGGGCTGAAGCTCATGGTGGAGGGCCACCAAACGAAACACGACCCTCACCGGGGCAGGTACTTCAAGCCGGAGCGTCTACACGCGGACAAAGCCTACGACCGTGCCGACCTGCGGAAATAGCTACGCGGCAAGCGTATCGGGGGAGCGACCCCCGCGCGGGCGGGGAAGACCCACGGTGAACATTCCGAGAGTGACGGTCTTCAGAGCGACCCCCGCGCGGGCGGGGAAGACGATAGGCCGGATCTGGAAGCACCGTGAGGTGTGGAGCGACCCCCGCGCGGGCGGGGAAGACCCTGCGGGGCCCGGCCGTGTCGGCGGGTTCTAGGAGCGACCCCCGCGCGGGCGGGGAAGACAACGCGGCGGACGCGGGACCGTCCCAGTGCGTAGAGCGACCCCCGCGCGGGCGGGGAAGACACTTCGTGACCTGCGGCGTTGTTACGTGATCATGCTGTTTTCCTTTACATGCTTCAGGGTGGTCACCGGGGCTGGTTGCTTTGACGGGGGCGGGCCATGAGGGTGATGCCGTCGAAGTCGGTGGGGGTCCAGCGGTCACGGCCGGCGGTGCGGGTGGACCAGCCTTGTTCTGTGTCGGCGGGTTCGATCATGACGGCCTGGCCGTCGTGGATACGGTCTGCGAGGAGTTGCCAGAGTCGTTCCCGGATGCGGGTGCCGGGGGTGCCGACGAAGATGCCTGGTGCGGTTTCGATGAACCACCGTGTGAGGTGGCCGCGTAGTCCGGGTGGTGCGGCGATCAGGACGATGACGGTCACGGGCCGGCCTCACTGGGTCCGTTTGGCTGTTCCGGTCCGTCCTCTGCGTCGTTGGGGTTGTGGGGCGGGGTGGTGGGCGGGATGACGTCGAGGTGCCCGTCTTGTGAGAAGGGGCCGGTTCCCCAGTTGACTCCGCTGGCTACGACGGTGCCGTCGTCGTCCCACAGGCCGCTGAGTTCCTGTTCGAGGAGGGGCTCGCTTTCCGTGGCGAGGAGGTGTTTGAGGTCGGTGACGATTCGGGGGAGCAGTCTTTCGCTGACGATGGCGTCGCGCAGTGCGATGCGGGCGTCGCGTTCGGTGGTGAGGCCTTTGGCTGCGAGGTCGAAGGCGAGGGGGATGGTGAAGTCGGCTTTGTAGAGGTCGGCGATGTCGAGGACGAAGGAGAGGGCTGAGCCGGTGTGTACGAAGCCGAGTGCGGGGCTGGCGCCGACGCCGGTGATGACCGCGTGGCAGATGCCGTAGAGAGCTGAGTTGGCCGCGGACAGCAGGCGGTTGACGTCGTCGCCCGCGGCGAAGGCGTCGCCGGGTTTGTAGTCGCGTTTGGTCCAGGCGACGCCGGTTCGCTGGGAGTGGTGTGCGTAGAGCTTGCGAATGCGGGTGCCTTCCCTTCCACGGAGTTGCTGGAGGGTCAGGCCTTTGGTGTTTTCGCCGGGGAAGCGCAGATCGTACATGCGGCGGGCGACGGCGACGCGTTCCTTGGGGCGGGTGACGAGCCATGCCTGGCGTAACTGCAGGTGCGAGTTGCGGGCCGCGCCCATGCCGGAGGCGTAGAGGCGCACGCCCTGTTCGCCGACCCAGCACAGGGTGGTGGCGGAGTCGGCGAGCAGGGCGACTGCGGCGTGGGTGATGCGGGTTCCCGGGCCGACGAGAAGCACGGCGAGGTAGGCGGCCGGGATGTGGACGACGCGCGCTTTGTTGACCAGGACGATCGCGTTGTCGTCGCGGTCGATGTGGCAGCGTTCGACGTAGATGCTGGAGATGCGGTCTTCCAGCCGGTGCACGTCCTGCGGGCGTGCTTTCCACCACGGGTCAGGCACGGCGGTCCTCCTGGGCGAGCGGCGCGAGGGTGAGGAGTCCCTGGCCGTAGGCCTTGGCGGGGCCGATGCCCTGGAGCAGCGTGTGGCGGAGCAGGTCGGGTTCGGTGACGCGCAGGCGACCCTGGTAGGTGGCGGTGGAGAGGGTGAGGCGTGGTCCGTTCTGGCGCTTGCTGAAGCGGAGGATGTCGCGTGCGGCGAGGGCCACGGCGGGGGAAGGGGGGCCGGGCTGTCCGAGGCCGAGTGGTGGTGGCGGGGTGGGGTCCTGGACGGCGGGGATGGTGAAGCCGTGGCGGTCGGTGCGGCTGAGGAGCCAGTGGAGTTGCTGTGCCGCGGTGCGGTGGGGCATGCGGAAGCCCCGGATCTTCCGTTCGGCCGCAGTGCCCGGCTGGGCCTCCTGCTTGGCGCGCCGCTCGGCCTGTTCGGGGCTGAGGTTCGTGGGCTGCCGCAGGGACTGGACGGGGTTCGCAGTGAGGCGGAAGGCGAATTCGCTGCCGGGGGTGATTCTGTCCAGCAGGGGGGCGTAGTCGGCGACGAGCGGTGCGCTGTCGTCGGCGCCGGGCCATCCTGCCTGTTCGACGAGGTGGATCCAGGAAGGGCGGGTTTCGGTGAGGACAAGCAGCTCCGCGCGGTGCGGGTTGTCCTTCTCCAGGCGCCACAGGACGCGTTCGGTGACGGGCTGGACGGCGAAGCCGGCCAGGAGGGTGGCGTGCATCCGGTGCGGGTTGGCCAGCAGGGCGAGGGTGCTGCGGCGGTGTGGATTGAGGGCGATCTTCGACAGGTACGGCATGAGGTCACCAGCCCAGAAGGGCGAAGGGGTCGTGGCCGGAGGCCGGGTCGGTACCGGGCAGGTCGTCGCGGGCTTCGGACGGGGCGTGGCCGGTGGGGATGGTGATCGGTGTGTGGCTCACGCTGCGGCTGCTGAAGACTGTTCCGGTGCGCAGGTTGTAGGTGTCGGGTGTGTCGGTGATCCGGTGCTCGCCGTCCGGGTCCTCAAGGGTGGCTGCCAGGGTCACGAGGGCGCCCCGGGTCTGATTCCGGTGGTGGGCCGCGGCCAGCCAGGGCACGCTGCTGAGTACGTCCAGCAGTGTGGTGTCGGGGTACAGGCCTTTGCTGACGGGGCCGGTCGGCGGGCAGGAACGGCGGCCGAGGGAGAGCGGGAACGCCGGAGCGCGGATCGCGTGTTCGAGGGCTGTCAGGAGGGGTGCGGGGCCGCGCAGGGCTGCGGTGAAGACGGCGTCCTGGAGGTAGTAGCGCTTGGTGACGCCGGTGTGTTTGGCGGGGCTGGTCTTCTTCTGGATGCCTTTGGCGTTGACCTGGCTGGAGGGCATGGGCAGTCCGCGGTGGTCGCTGACGGTGTGGTAGTCGCGCAGCAGGCTGCCGGGCTGGTCGGTGCGGACGCCGAGGCGCAGGGCGAGCAGGTCGGTGATGGGGGCTTCGCGGGGGCGTCCTTCGGCTGCGGCGAGCAGTCCGAGGATGCCTGACTTGGTGGGCTGGTGGTGTGTCTCGCGCCGGTTGTAGCGGGACGGCCGGCCCCAGGACTGCAGGGGCCCGGCCAGCCGCAGGACCAGGACGGCGGATTGCGGCATCAGGCGTCCTGGGCGGCGGTCGTGGTGGGGATGGCACCGTCCCGTGCCGGCGGCACGTCGCCGTGCACCGGTGTCCCGGCGGGGATCTGGCCGGTGGAGAGCCAGCTGTCGAGAGAGCTCTTCAAAGACGCGAGGAGTGCGGGGAACGGACGGGAGGGGCCGAAGGCCTCGGTGAGTTTGTCGCCCTGGAGAGCATGGGTGGACAGGATCTGGGCGGGCAGGGAGCCCCAGGAGGTGGCGACGGTGTCCAGCTCGGCCGCCAGCTGGACCGCTGACTGCGCGGCGAGGCCGCTCGCTCCGGTCACGGGCTCCTCGAACGCGGACACCAGGTTGACCGGCTGGTCGGTACGCAGGGTGACGAGGACCAGCTGGGGCAGGGTGCGGTGGGCGAAGGTGTTCTGATGCCCGGTGGGCATGGAGCGGGTGAAGGAGTCCACGAAACGGACAGCGGCGTCCAGGGTGGCGTCGGGCGAGGTGAGGTTGTCGCGCAGCTGGTGCAGCCCGAGGACGGCGTAGCGGTAGAGGGTGGAGGAGTTGAACTCCACGGTGCCGATCATGCCGGCGCCGGAGTCTTCAGTGTTCTCGTCGTCAACGGCGGTGTAGTAGTCGAACTCGGTGCGCACGGCGTGGGTGGAGAGCGCGTGGGCGACCTGCACGGCGGCGTCCACATTGAGGGAGGGCAGGTCCGCGACCATGCGGCCGAACAGGGCCACCTCCGCAGGGTGCCCGCTGGAGAGTGTCTGGACGACGTCCAGCCTCCCGATCTCCTGCTTAAGTTCCTCGTCCGGCAGCTCGGCGAGCTCGGCGGCCCGCCCGTCGAGCAGTTTGATGAGGTCGTCGAGCTGCCGCTTGCCGAAGAACAGGAGATAGGCGGACTGGTTCGCCTTGGTCGCGGACTGGGTGATGCCCAGCGGGGTCAGCAGAGCACCGGCCAGGCCCTCGGCCTGGTCCTGGGCGAGGCCGGCCCCGCCCTCGGCGACGGCCTGGGCGAGCCGCCCGGTCAGCAGGCTGCCGATCCTCTTGGTGCGGGTGGCGCGGTCCGTCTCGGGGATCGAGGCCGCGAAGTGCATCCGTGTGGCGCGCTTCCACGCCTGGGAGGAGACCCTGGCCCGGCGCGCACCCCCGTACACGGCCTGCTTCGGGGTGCCGGAATCATCCCGGTTGAGGTTGGACGGGGGGAGGCTCTGCAGGATGTGAACCTCGACGAACAGGGTGGGTGTGGTCATGGTGAACTCCTTCGGTGCGGGGTGCTGTGACCCTGGATCTGTTGTGATGGCGGTAGCACGGGCGGGGCCGGGCGTCGAAGGCCGGGAACCTGCCAGGCGGCGGGCCGGATATGGTCCGCCGCGGCCGGGACGGCCCCCGTCGGCGCGCGTGTGCTGCCGTCGGCGGTGTGCTCCCGGACGGCGGCGAGCTCTGCTCAGGCCGGGGCAGCACCGGTTGTGTGGAACGCGCGGTCCCACCGGCTGCGGATCGCCGTCCGCCCCTCGGGGACGTCCCAGCCGTGCAGATCGTCCTGGAGAAGGCCGTAGTCCAGAGGCTGATCCGCTGCTCGCAGGAGCGGCACGAGACCGCGCAGATGCCGGCCGAGTTCATGGCCGTCCACGGCGGTGAGGATGTTCCCGAAGCGGCGCTCCAGTGCTTCCGCGCTCCCCCGGCCCGCAGCCCGCAGCCGTCCGCATGCCTCGCCGAGCCCCACACCCGGGGTATGCATCGTCTTCCGCCGGCCGTGCTGGTGCAGCCCGAAGAGGACCAGCACGGTGTGCTCCGCGGCCAGCCGGCTCCCGAGAGCGCCGGTGTTCTGCCCGTAGGGACTGACCTTGCTGCGGTACAGGTGCCACATCGCGGGCACCGTCCCGGCCTCCCGGTTCGCCCCGGCCCGCAGCGCCGCGAGCTCCGCGGCCGCACGCGGCGTATTGGGGTACCGCTCCCAGTAGGGACGCCCCTCGTCGGCAGTCCGCAGCAGCGGGCCCGCAGTGCCGGGGTCCGTACGGGCCAGGTCCGTGTACTGCAGACCCCAGGCCCGCAGCCGCCGGTCGCGCTCCGGCTCCGCCCGCTGCCAGGCCCGCAGGTCGAAGTAGAGACGGGTGTAGTCCAGACCGATACCGGCTCCCCGCAACTGCTGCACCAGCGGGCGCAGGTGAGAGGCCAGCTCGCCCAGATCGAGGGAACCCGCCACGGCCTCCATCCGCCGGTCCACGGCCAGCTCGCTGGCCCGGCCCCAGCCGCGCAGCGCCCGGCAGGCAGTCCCCAGTCCGACCCCGTCCTGGTGGACGGTCCGTGCCTGGCCCTGCTGGTGCACGCCGAACAGCGTCAGCGCCACATGCTCGGCGGCGAAACCCGCCGGCACGCTCCCGGCCGCCTGGTCGGCATCGGAGACCTGCACCCGGTGCAGTGCCTTCGGCAGGGCACCCGGCTCGCGGCCCACTCCCGCCCGCAGCGCGGCGATACTTCTGGCCGCATAGGGCTCCCCGGGAGCATAGGTCTCCCAGAAGTGGGGCCGCAGCCCGCGGGCACCGCGCCCCGCGGAAGCGCTGGTGGTCCCGGTCACGCCGCCTCACCCCTGCCCTTGCCCTCTTGTGCGTCCGCCGCCCGGGGCAGGGCCTCCCGCAGCGCTTTCCACAACCACGCCTCGGCCAGGCCGCTGCGGTGGACGATCTCCTTGCCGTTCTCCCGGGTCGCCCGTCCCACGACGGCTCGCGGCGGCACCGCCGCCAGAAGCTGCCCGGCCTCCCGGCCCACCTCCTGCCACAGCGTCAGCTCCCACGCCTCCCGGCCGCGCTCCAGCCGATCCCAGTCGTCGCCGACGGTGCGCAGCCCGGCCAGCAGACGCCGCATCCGCCCGTCCACCGCGTGCAGAAGCCGCAGCGACGGCCGCTCGCCCTTGTCCCGGGGCAGCGGATCACCACCCGCCGCCCGCCGCAGCTCCGCGTGGAAACGGTCCAGGGCACGACCGGCCTGATCGGCCTGGGCAGCGCATTCCAGGACGGCCTCCCGCACATCCGGGTTCCCGGCGACGAGCGCGGTGACGGGCAGCGGAAGACTGTCCGCGATGGCGTTCTCGACGACCGCGCTCTGGTTCCCGTACTCCAGACCGCAGATCTCCACACCCAGGGAGTAGTCCACCGCGAGGTAATCCTCGGCACTCAGGTCACCGGCCTGGCGCAGCAGCAGGGAAGTGACCGGCCCATTGCCGTCCGCGGACAGATCGAGAGCGAGCAGGGCCGCCAGGCCCTGCCAGGCTGCACGGCCGGACAGATGACGCCGAGGGCGCTGCGCCCGCTGTCCGGCCTTCGGCTTCGCGGTGTGGTTCCACGCGGTGTGCGGTTCCTGCTGGGAGGTCTGCTCCATGCGGTCTCCCGCGCAGAGCACGACCCGCCGCACCCGCAGGCCGTCAGGGGATTCCTCCGGGATCAGCCGGATCCTGCGGGACTGGAACGTCATCAGGTCCAGCAGACCCGTCGCCGGACGCGACGACCACTGTGCCGTGCCGGGATCCTTCCCGCCGGCCGGAGCCCGGCGCTCGTGCCAGGCCCACTGGGGGCGGTCATCCGGCGGCAGGCCGTCGGGCACGATCGGAAGGTTCAGCAGCAGCGTCTCGTACAGAGTCCTGCCGACGGGAACGATCACACCGAGTTGTCCGAGCGGTCCGGTCGGGTTCCCCGTGGTCTTGCCCTTGGCCACCCGAGGGTCCCCGGCGGCACCGGTCTTGATCGCCGCGGTGTCCCAGCACTGGGCGTGCAGCAGCCACAGCGCCGCCTGGCCGGGTGTCAGATCGAGGTGGTCGGCCTCGCTGAGGGAGCTGAACAGCGGCACGTTGTTTCCCGAGGCGATCGACGGCACGAGCAGCGTGGACGACTTCGTGTCCCCGCTGACCGCTGTCAGCCCCGCGACTTGGACGAAGGGCCTGGTCTCGTCGAAGAGCCGGAAACGGTCACCGAACCGCGGCCCCAGATAGTCCGCCAGCCGCCCGGCTTCTTCCCCAGTGAAGCGGCCCCGCTCGAACCGGTCCGCCCACTCGGCGGGAGTCCTCGGCGCGCCCAGGGCGTCCAGCACCACCGGGAGCAGTACCTGCCGCAGTACCGCAGGGAGCATCGTCGGCTCGGGCAGCTCGAGTCTGCGGATCAGATGGGCCCGTGTCAGCGCACCCAGGATTCCTTCAACGGACTGTCCGCCGTCCATGCCGGCGGAGGGTAACCAGCCGTCCCGAACAAGATCACCGTGCACCGCAGCTCTTCCTTTTTCTGTGTGGCTCGGGGTACTAGCAGGCGTTAATGAGGGCCTGGAGGTGCCCGCCAGTACTGGGATTGTTGAATGTCTGACTGTGATGCGCAGTCGGATTGGGGGACAGATCACTCGATCAGGTGACTCCCGCCTCATGGACCCGGATTCCGCCAGCCACAGTGGCATAATCGCCAACCGCCTTCGGGCTCCCTGTCCAGCAGGGGTGTTCCTGTCTGCCTGTGGCCGTCGTCCCCGCCCGCGCGGGGTCCTACATTTCTTCCACGACCAGGCCCAGCACCTCGTCGTAGCCGACCCGGGACGAGCCCACGACGCCCCACCCGTCCTCCTCCAGAACCAGCGCCTTCGCGTACCCCAGCCACGGATCCCCCGCCCACCCCGGCAACGGCCTCAGATCCGTCTCCGCCGCCTCGGTCAGCCCGAGAGGCAGCCGCACCAGCCCTCCCAGCACCCGCTCCGCCACCTCAGCGCCAACCGCCTCACCATGAACCCCGAGCCGGCCCCCGCCGAGCGCCGCGTACCCGCCCCGCACCCGGCGGACAACCACCACCTCCACCGACCGCTTGCCGTCCCGCACCAGCGCCTCGAGGTCCTCCTCCTTCCGCACCCCGTGCTCCCCGCCGTAATGAAGCCCCGCCAGCGTCGGAGACGCCCACTCACGAGGCCGCGTCAGGACGAACTTCTGCGCCTCCGCCGCCCGCTCCTCCAGCTCCTTCAGCCACACCGTCTCAGCCGCCTGCTCACGCCGTGCCCATGGCAGGGGGCACACATCGGCCTCCCCATAGGCGCGCGCCACCAGACCGGGCACCTGCTCAGGCACGCTCCACCCAGGTCCTGCGGCCGGTCCGGTACCGGACCCCGACGCCGGGGGAAGCCCGCCCGCCGCCTCGGCCACCAGAGCAGCAGCCCGCAGCAGGGGCCACTCCTTGTAGATCGCCTTCGACGCCGGCAGGAACACCGGCATCCCCGCCCTGCCGTCGGCCACCCCCGTCACCAGTACCCGCGGCTCCGACAGTCCTTCTGGCCGTCGTGTCCCGTCATGGCGGTGCAGCCGCCCCACCCGCTGCAACATCAGATCGACCGGTGCCAAGTCCGTGAACAGCACGTCCGCGTCCACATCAAAGGACTGCTCGGCGAGTTGCGTCGCCACCACCACCATCCGACCCGGCCGCACCGCCCCCGGGCCCATCAGCCGCAGACAACGCTCCGTCCGCTCCGCACGGTCCGCCGCGCACAACCGCCCGTGCAGCAGCAGAACCTCCCCCTCAAAACCCCCCGACACCAGTGAGCTGTAGATGTTCTGCGCCCGGTCCACCTGGTTCACCACCACCAGCGCCACACCGCCGCCCGCCACCGCCGCCCGCACCGCGTCCGCCACCACGACGCCCTCCACCAATGCGTCCGGCAGCCACTCCACCCCCACCCGGACCGACGGACGCCACGACCTCACCGCCACGGTCGAGCTCTCCACCGCCACACGCCCGTCCACCGCATACGCCGAGGTCACCGACGGATACCCCGCCGGTGCCGGAACCGCCTCCGACACATCCGCACGCCCCACCGCCCCCGACAGATACGCGTCCACCAGCGTCTGCCGCACCGCCGGCGGCAACGTCGCCGACAGCAGCACCACCGGAACACCCGCCTGCCCCAGCCACCGCAGCGCCTCCACGAGGAACTGCCGCATGTACACGTCCGCGGCATGCACCTCGTCCACGATCACGACCTTCCCCGCAAGGCCGGCGAACCGCAGCATCACATGACGCGTCCGCGTCGCCGCGTACAGCAGGTGATCGACGGTCCCCACTCCGAAGGCCGTCAGCAGACCCCGCTTGTTCCCCAGAAACCAGCGCAGGGGCGCATCCCGCTCCGCCGCACCGCATGAATCTGTCCCGTACCCGAACTCGTCGTCCTCATCGACAGCCCCGTACTCATCCCCTCCAGAACCCTCCTGCCCCTCACCCGCCGATGCCTCCCACAACTGCCGCCACTGCTGGTTGAAACGCCGCTTGCCGTGCAGCAACGCCACCTGACCCGCCAAGGCCGGATCAAACGATTCGGCCCACGACACCACCTGCGCGAACATGGGATCACTGGTCGCCTGCGTCGGCATCGCCACGAACACGCCGTCCAGCCCGAACCGCGCCGCCAGCACCTCCGCAGCCGCCAAAGCCGCCTTCGTCTTCCCCTCCCCCATCGGGGCCTCCACCACGACCAGCCCCGGGGCCGGCATCGCCCACACCCGATCCACCAGCTCCACCTGCGACTCCCGCGGAACCACACCCAACCGCGCCAGCGGCTCCACTGCAGACCCTGGCACCTCCAAAGCACCCCACCCGCCACGAAGCCCCAGCCGCGCCCACCCCGCCGCCGCCCGCCGTCGGGCCCCCGCCAGCGAAACCTTCCCAGCCTCCCCCAACCCCTCAAAACACGAACTGTCACTCGCAATCCAGTCCGCCATCACCACCAGACCCGACAACGCCAACTGCTCAGCCTTCCGCAACGCCCCCACAGGCCGCACAGCACTCAAACCGTCAAAACCAACCGCAAAAGTAAAAACATCCACCAAACCCCGCTGAACCTCCAACCACTCACCCCCACGCCCCTGAAGCTCAACAGGCGCCTTCCTCAAACTCCCCACCGACGGAAACGCCCCGTGATGCCCAGCAACCAACGGCCACACCCACCCAGCCGCCTCACGCCCCCACGCCTCACGCAACAACGGAGCCAGCAACACCCCACCCGCAATGTCGTGCCGCCACCGCTTCCCCTTCGCCCACCGGCCCCACGTCAGCCCAGCAGCGACGACCGGAACCGCCTCAACCGGATCCAGCGCCTGGAAAGCCGGAGTCGCCTTCCCGCAGTCATGAATCCCGCACACCCACATGAACCACTCCCGGCCACGCCCTCCGCTGACCTCGTCCAGCCGGCGCTTCAGTGACGGAGCCAGGTACTCCCGCCACATGACCTCAGCAACTGCCGCCGTATCCAGCAGATGCCCCAACAGCAAATGCGTCCGCCCCCTATTACGCGCCGCCGACTTCCCCCACAACACCGACAACCGCGACGCCACCTCCGGCTCCAGCCCCATCGACCGCATCAGCGCGACAACCGAGACCTCGCCATCCACCCGGCCCAACTCCCCTCACAGCAAAGCTCCCACGGATGCCGGGCACCCTACGCCGCACCACTGACAACGCCCCCTCCCAACCAACACCACCCCAGCTCAGAGACGAACCCTTCCTCAAGCCACTGCATCAGGCACACCCGGAGAATCCCCTCACGCGGATGGGGCCCGGACCCGGTGGCTCCGGCGATGAGCATGTGCGAGCGACCCCCGCGCGGGCGGGGACGACCTACAACGGTCCGCGTCGGCGATCTCCTCGCAGGGACGACCCCCGCGCGGGCGGGGCGGACACGATCAGCGCCATACCCGCCGACCGGGCCAGGGAACGACCCCCGCGCGGGTGGGGCGGACCTTTCCTGGCGGCGTGGGCGCTGCCGATCGCGCGAACGACCCCCGCGCGGGCGGGGCGGACGAGATCGAAGTTGAGGACGTCGTCGTCGCCGAGGAACGACCCCCGCGCGGGCGGGGCGGACCCCGTGAACACGATGAGCGGTGCCATGCCTCGCGAACGACCCCCGCGCGGGCGGGGCGGACATCTGAAGGCGCGGATCCTCGCGCGCGGCGATCGAACGACCCCCGCGCGGGCGGGGCGGACAACCCGCCGGCCGCTGCTCCGGCGGCGGCGAACGAACGACCCCCGCGCGGGCGGGGCGGACACTTCCTGACCTGGGGCGTTGTCACGTGATCATGCTGTTTTCCTTTACATGCTTCACGACCGTTCCCAGATCCTGCTGGTGTGTCAGTGCCGGTGGTGCCGGGCTTGGGTAGCACCGTATCCGTCGGTACGGAGGTCGCGTCGGCGGACGCCTGTACTGACCGTGCGGTGCGTTCCCTCGTTGTGTCGGGGGCCTTGCTCATGGTGCCGGTGGTGTCCGTGCGGTTCGGGTTGTGCTGGTACCGGAGTCGGTTCTGCCCGGTCCCGTGCGCCCGATGGGTCTCCGTCTCGGCTTCCCTCAGCTCGCCCGAGTCGGCCGAGGGCGCTGGCGTGGTACTCCGGCAGTGCGGCCTCCACGGTCTGGCGGACGGCGAAGGTGAGCGCGGATACGGCCGTGGCGGGTCCGTGTTCAGCTCGCCCGGATCCATCGAGCCGCGGGAGCTCGTGCCGGTGCGCTCGCTGCCGGCCGCCAGCGACGTCCGGACCTCGGAGGGGACGGCGAACAGCCCGGCCGACCGGGCTGTTCGAGCGACCCCGCGCGGGCGGGGACGACCAGGTAATCGATCCCCGGAACCTGCCCACATCTGAACGACCCCCGCGCGGGCGGGGCGGACTCTTCGCCGGACCGGCAGCCGGGGACCAGTAATCGCTCGGAGTTTTGAGTGTTCGCCATGGCCGAGCACCGTACCGGCACCAGCCATCGGACGGGGCTGATGCCCGTCGCCGCGCTGTCCGGCATCGAGCCGAGGGTCGGCTCGGTGCCGGTCGAAACGACCCCGCGCGGGCGGGTGGATGTGGGTCGGTTATTCCCGTGGGTTCATGTCGCGGGCCAGGTGCCCAGTGCTCGGGCCAGTCGGTCGCTCTGGTCTCGGGTGATGCCTTGGGCGAGGTGGATTCCGAAGCGGGGGCTGCCGGGTTCGTCGCAGTGCAGGATGCCGGGGTAGGGGGCCCGGCTGCCGGAGAGCGGGGAGGCGGCGGGTGGCTCCCACGAGGCCGGCTCCCACAGGGGGTGGTCGAGGAGGAGGGCTTGCGCCAGCCGCGGCGCTTCGCCGGCTGCGGCGCCCGCCTGGATGAGCGCGCCGCCCAGCAGGTCGGGAGCCTCGCCGGGCAGGTCGGCGTCGCCGAGTGCGGGCAGCAGGAGCAGCAGGCGGGCGTACGGGGCTTGAACGCCGGGGGCGTGCGGGTCGGGGGTATTGGCGATGTGCGTGAGTTCGCGCCAGGACAGCCCGGGGCCGGCCTGGTGCCCGTCGATGGTGGCCAGGTATCCGTTCCGGTCCCATGCGGGGTGGGAGACGAAGTACTCCGTTCCCGCGTCGTCGGCGTGGTTGCATGCCAGGACGACCGCGGTGTGGCCGTCGCTGAAAGGTATCCGGAAGACCGGCCACCGTCCCTCGTCGCTCAGGGCCTCGTATGCCGCGTCCGTGTCGGCCTCGTCGGCGCCGAACCACTCCGGCTCCGGATCCTCCTCTCCGGTCCGGCACAGCCACAGCAGGTAGGCGGCCCAGAACCCTGGAAGGACCAGGAGTTCTTCCCCGGCGACAAGCGGGGCCTTCTCGAATCCGTCGATCAGCACCGGCCCAGACTGCCAGCCAGGTCCGACAGGGCCCACACCACCCTGGAGACGCTCCTGTTTCTCAGCAACACCCTGACGGCTGGCCTGGTCCCGGAACGGTGGCTGGGTTGCCGGGCCCGGCTTGCCCCAACCCGGGGCCACGCAGAACATGATCGCTGACACGGGCGGGCCGGGTCGACGCGGTGCCAGCGGGGTGGAAGGGCACATTTCCACTGGGACTTGTCCGGGCGATCATGTTGCTGGTTAGGGTGCGGGCATGGCCAGGACGAGCGTGAGTAACGAGACCAGCGGCGTGGTCTGCCTGTGGGTTGAGCCGTGGGGAACTGATCACTGGATGCGTCCGGGTGAGGAGTTCACGGTGGCGACCGAGGCGGAGCCGGAGCAGTCGCCGTTCAATGTGGTCGTGCATGACCAGGGCATCACGGTGTGGGTGAACGCGGGTCATGATGCGGAGGTCTTCGACAAGAACGGCGGCTTGGTGCCGTGCGGGCATCAGCGGCCCGCCGAGTGCGGTAGCTGAGCTGCGTCTGATCGTCAGGTCCGGAGCCAGATGGCGAGGGCCGCTGCGGTAGGGGTGCCGAGGAACACGTAGCCGCGCTTGTCGTAGCGAGTGGCGACCGCCCGGAACTGTTTCATGCGGCTGATCGCCCGCTCGACGGTGTTGCGCTTCTTGTAGCGGTCCTCGTCGAAGCCGGGTGGCCGTCCCCCGCGCGGGCGGGGCGGATGGACCAGGTGGTGTGCTTCCGGCGGCGGCAGGATTGCCGACCACGATCAGGCTGCCGTCTCGGCACGTCGGCTGGGTTCAGAAGAGCTGGACTCGGGTCCGGACGCAGTGGGGCACGTCGGCGTCGGCGACGATGACGTACTCGGCGACGCCGAGGGATCCGTCCGGTCCGAGCGGGACACGGTGCTGCTGGGGCCACCTCGCCGAGGCGGTACTGCCCGGCACGTAGCCCTTGGTCTCGTTGATCTGGACGCTCACCGCGATGATCGCCCCGAACACGTCGGCGGGCAGTGCAAGGTCGGCCAGCAAGGCATCGACTTCGGCGGACAGCAGGCAGGGCCAGCCCTCCGGCTCCGGGTTGTACGGCTCACTCAACCGGGTCGGCCCGCCGCCCGCCGGCGCTCGATGACCTCGGTGACCCCGTGGTGGTCGGCAGGGTCCCGTACAGCGCGGCCTCGGTCAGGCGGTCACCGTTCAGGTCGGTGCCGAGCATCGCCTCGCACCACCAGCGACGCACTGCGCTGGCGTTCTCGGGCGCGGCCGCCAGGAGCTCACGCCGGAGTGGAGAGCACGGTCAACGAGTTCGCCCACGGACACGGCATCCGCCGCTGCCGCTACGGAGAACAGGGAGAGGGCTACATCCAGCACGTCCTGCCCGGACGAGTCGCTCTACGAGGCTGCTGGCTTCCTCAACGCGATCGCGATCACGTTGAGGAAGGTGTACACCCCGACTCGGGAAAGCCCGGGCCTGGCGGTCGCCCGGTGCCCTCGGCAGATGAGGAAGGCTCTGGACGGGGTGTAGGCCGCGCTTGACCTGGTGTGCGCGGACCTCGCGGCCTGTGACGACGAGGGTGCCGTTGGTGCGTTCACGCCCACCCTGGCGCTTTTGGGCACCCTGAAGACCGTGCGTGCCCCGCGGTGGCCCCCCCCGGGCGGGCGGGCCGGCCGCCGACGAGGTCGCCGCAGCGATCCGGGCAGACCCGAGGTGACCCGCGCCGCCGCCGCGCTGGCGGCGAACGCCTGACCCGGTGGCCCCTGCGGCCGGCCGCAGGGCACCGCTGGTTCGCGTCACGCCCACCACCACACGACGAGCCCACACGGTTTGGCCACACGCAGCATGTCCAGCCGGGTGCCACTGCGGCCCGGTGCCTCGCCGCGGACCGGGGGAACGTCAGGCGGAGAGGCTGGTCGAGCCGACTCGGCCGCCGGGGCCGGACCGGACCCTCAGGGCCTGGAGGAGATGCTGGGCTTCTTCCCCGTGCCGCGGTTGTGCTGATCCGGCGGACGGGGCCTGTTGTCAGTGGCGGGTGCCACCATCAGTGGTATGACCTCGACGGACAAGACAGCACCCGAATCTCCTTTCGACTGGAGGGAGTTCCTCACCCTGTGGAGCGGGGAGTGGGCGGATGCGCAGGCCCCTGATGAGGAGGACGAGGCGCAGTCGGAGCTGATAGCGGCGCGGTGGCTCGGCTGTCCGGGGGCGTCGGACGCGGACATCGCCGCTCTGGAGCAGCGGATCGGGTATCGGCTGCCGCCGTCGCTCGGCGCGTTCCTGCGGATCAGCGACGGCTGGCGGCCGGCGGACCACCCCGTCTACCGGCTGGCCGGGACCCGGGACATTCATCCTCACGAGGACGAGTGGGACCTCGCCGAGGTCTTCGGGGAGCACCTGGACGAGGATGCGTCGCCGCAGAGGCTGCTGGAGGCCGGGATGTGGCAGCGGGCGTTCGGTCTGCACGCGGAGACGGACATGACGCTGGTCCTGATCGATCCGCTGGACCGGGGCGCGGAAGGCGAGTGGGCGGTGTACGAGTACGCGTCGTGGCGTGCCGCGCCACCTGACCGCTATCCGTCCTTCCGCCACTACATGGAGCATCTGTACCGGTCCTTTCACAGCTCGGCGGCCTATGACGCCGCTCATGGCGAAGGGCCGCCGTTCGCCAACGACACGACGCGGGCGCAGGACGCCGTGGTGGAGCGGGCCCGGCGAGCGGCGCTGAGCGGGGAGTACGAGCAGGCGATGGCCCTGCTGCGCGGGGCCGAGGAGTACGGCAGGCCCAGGGCCGGGCTGCTGCGGGCGCAGTTGGACTGCCTTCTCTCGGCGCACGCACCGGGTCTCTCGGCCGATTCTCTCGCGCTCGACCCGGTCTACGCCTCTGATCTGCTGCCGGTGGCGGCGGTGGGCTTCGCCGCCGGTGACCGGCACTACGGCCACGCCGGCCGGTCGTGGGATCTGCTCGCCCGCTGCACGACGCCCGGGGAACGGGAGAGGGCGGAGAAGGCGCTGCGGGCGGTGCGGGAGGGGACGTACCGCTTCACGGCCGACGGGCCGCTCGGGGAGGCGGCTGGTGAGGCGCGGGCGTTGGCCCGCTGGGGCCGGTGGAACGAGGCGTGGCGGCTTCTGTGGGCCGCACTCCCCCACTGGCGGCCGTTGGGCCCCGACCATCTGGCGCCGCTGGGACTGCTCGCGGATCCGGTAGTGGGTCCGGTGATCACCCCGGAGCGGGCGCGGCTGCTGCTGGCCCTGCCCCGGGGCGAGTTCGCGCGCCCGGAGGGGGAATGGCCCGGCACGACCCCGGGGGACGATCCGGCGGGTCTGTGCTGGCTGGAGGACGAGGTGCCGGACCGGCTCCGCCAGGGCTATCGGGCGGTGTTCGTCGCGGACCCCGATCCCGCGGGCCTGCCGGCCCGTCTGATGGACCCGGACGGGGGCGGCCCCGGACCCGGCGGCCGGCCGCAGCGGGAAGCGACGCCCGGGCCGGACGGGCTGTATCCACCCCTCAGCCAGTGGGACGCTCACTACCTGCTGGGTCTGGCGCTCGGCAGTACGTCGTACGACGACCGCGCCCTGGCCCGGATCGGGCAGGCTGCCCCCGGGTGGAGCTTCGCCTTCGACGGCGCCCCGGCGGGCTTCGACGAGGAGCGTTTCGTCTCCCCGGCCGCCGCCGCGTCACAGGGGACCAGGGCGGTGGTCGTCTGGCACAGCGTCGACACCTTCGACCGGACCCGGACTCGTTTCCTCCTCTCCGCCGGGGTCGGCGGGGAGGAGGTGTGCGCGTTCTCCGTGACGGCCGGGGACATCGAGCCCCACTGGACCGGGGAGATACCGCCGTGGCTGACGCTCGACGGCTTCCCGGCAACGGCCGGGCAGTGGCGGGGCGACGAGAACCTCCGGAAGGAAACAGGCACCCCCAATACCCCGGCCCGGGGGCTGCCGGGGACCAAGAGTGCACTGAGAGCCCTGGAGCGGGCCCTGGGACTGACCCTGCCACGCACCGCCCTGCTGGAAGGCCCGCTGCACGGCTTCGTCACCCGTTCATGGATCCGCCCGCCCGGACCCGGCGAATCGTATGCGACCTTCGTCTACGGCTCTTCCAGCGGACCGGACACCGATGAGGACACGTGAGCGCAGCGGCTCCTGCTCGCGGGTGTCCTTCCCGGCTCACCCGGCGGCGACATGACTCATTTTCGAGATGTCCTCGTCGACGCACCAGCCGGGGAACTACCCCCGCGCGGGCGGGGACGACGTCGATCTGCCCGGCGCGGTCGCCGTGGCGGAAGAGCGACCCCCGCGCGGGCGGGGAGGACGCGAGGACCTGCATCATGCCCCCGGGCTCGGCCGAACGACCCCCGCGCGGGCGGGGCGGATGCCCGGGGGACGGCGGGCAAAAGTTCACGTCGGGAACGACCCCCGCGCGGGCGGGGCGGATAACGGGGCCCGGCTGGGAAAGAGCCAGGGCCCCGAACGACCCCCGCGCGGGCGGGGCGGACACTTCGTGACCTGGGGTGTTGTCGGGTGATCATGCTGTTTTCCTTTACATGGTTCAGGACAGCTCCCGGGTCCTGCTGCTGCGGTGTTGTCGTCGCCGGCCACCACCGTATACGCCGGTCCTGGTCACCTGCCTGCGTCTGAGCCAAGGACCAGAACCACCCACCCACACCGGCACCGAGCACCCATATCCGCATACCCACTCCGGTCCGGGGCGACCGCAGCACGAAGCAGAGATCCGGTACGGCACCGCGGCAGGGCGGTTCTTCTCGAACCCCACCCTGACGGTCCCAGGAACGCCCCCTGTGGGCAGGGCGGCTGCACCGGCACGCCACCGGCGGACCACGGAGGCGACTGCCCGCCATCCCCCGGGCCGCAGCCAGGGCCCGGCGGGCGAGGCCACCCCGCTCAGCTCGGCGACCCCGATCACTGCTCCGGTGTCGTCATCCAGGGGGCGGGCGGCGAGGTGGGCCAGCCGGTCCGCCCACGGCACGGCCACCTGCTCGGTCGGGGTGGTGGTTGTTCGCGCAGCTGCTCCAGGCGCGCGGTGAGCAGGTGCTGCGCGGTGCGGGTCCGGGCGGTGTCGGCGGCCTTTTGCCGCCGCCGCGCGGCGACCAGCCTGGCCTCCACGATCGCCACCGGCGACAACCTCGCCCACCCCGGCCAGCCAGGCTGCCGAGCCACCCCGCGCGGGCGGGGACGACGACCTGGGTCTCCTCGGCCCACTGCTCTCGGGTGAACGACCCCCGCGCGGGCGGGGACGACGATTCCGACGTTGAGGCCGGCGAGGAGGCTGGCGAACGACCCCCGCGCGGGCGGGGCGGACACTGCTGCGGCCGGGTCCGTGTCCAGCTTGCTCGGATCCACCGAGCCCAGGGAACTCGTGCTGGTGCGCTCGCTGCTGGCCGCCAGCGACGTCCGGACCTCGGCGGCGACGGGCACCGGCCCGGCTTCCGCGATGGCCGCCTCGGTCCGGCACCGGCCACACACCCCACCCACCCCGGTCGGCCAGGCTGTCGAGCAACCCCGCGCGGGCGGGGCGGACCCGGACCACAGCCCGGACACGACGTCCATGCCCGAACGACCCCCGCGCGGGCGGGGACGACACCCGGAAGTCGTTGTGCAGGGTGAACCACCAGGAACGACCCCCGCGCGGGCGGGGACGACGCGGTCTCGGCCGCCGCCCCGGCGGCACCGGCGGAGCGACCCCCGCGCGGGCGGGGACGACGATCGTCATGAGGTACGACCGTCGCGGGCGGCGGAGCGACCCCCGCGCGGGCGGGGACGACACTGCGTGACCTGGGGCGTTGTCACGTGATCATGCTGTTTTCCTTTACATGCTTCACGACCGTTCCCAGATTCTGCTGGCGGGCCACGGGCAAGTGGTGCCGGGCTTTGGTAGCACCGTATCCGTCGGCATGGCAGCCTCGCCGGCGGATGCCTGTACTGATCGTGCGGTGCGTTCCCTCGCCGTGTCGGGGGCCTTGCTCGCGGCAGTGATGGCGTCCGTGGGGGGGGGTCGGGTTGTGCTTGCACCAGCACCGGTTGCTCAGTCTGGTCCGTACGCCCGGCGTGCCGCTGTCTCGGCTTCCTCGGTACGCCCGAGGGGGCTGGTGCAGAACCTCCAGCAGCGCCCACTCGACCGCCTGGAGCGCGGTGTGGGCGAGCACTGGCACTGCTGCGGCCGGACCTGTGTCCAGCTCGTCCGGATCCGCCGAGCCTCTGGAGCTCGTGCCGGGTGCGTACGACGCCGGCCAGCAGCGACGTCCGGACCTCGGCGGCGACAGCGACCAGCCTCCATGATTGCCACCTCGGTCCGGCACCAGCCACACACCCCTGCTGGCCGGACTGTCGAGCGACCCCGCGTGGACGGGGACAACCTCGCCCTCGATCGGACCTTCGTGCTCGTCATCGAGCGCCCCGCGCGGCCAAGATCTCCGCCGCTGAGCTGGAACGACCGCCGCGCGGGCGGGGCGGACGAGTTCCTGCCCGTGCGGATCGAGGGCGAAGTCGAACGATCCCCGCGCGGGCGGGGCGGACGGCCCGTCAGCAGGGGGGACAGCCCGGTGCTGGATACAGGCGAGGGCCCGGGGTGTGTGCGGGTTCCCGCCGCCGTAGCGGGTGCCCCGCGCAGGCCCGGTGCGGCCGGGTGTTCAGGCGCTGCGGGTGAGGTGGAGCAGCTCGGGGACGCCGGGTGCGCGGGGGTGGTCGCGGAAGGCGGGCAGGAGCTGTTCCACGAGGGTGACGCAGCGGGGTGCGCCGATGCGGCGGGCGAGGGTGAGGGATTCGGTGGCTGCGGCGGCGGCTTGGTCAAGGTAGCCCGTGCGCAGGTGGCTCTCGGCCTCGTACGCCAGGAACACGCCGAGGGTCTTGGCACGCGTGTCGGGGAGGAGGGCGGTGCCTTCGCCGATGAGCTGGTGGGCGCGGCGGGTGTGGCCGAGATCGAGCTGGCATCGGCCCGCGTCGACCAGGAGGTCCTCAGGTCCCATCCACGAGCACCATGAGGGTGGCATCTGGTCGGTGGTGCGGCCGAGTTCGCGCTCGGCCCGGGTGAGGGCCTGGTCGCTGGGGCGGGCGTCGCCGAGGGCGGCGTGCGCGCGGGCGAGGCGGAGGTTCAGGAGGGAGCGGGCGGTGGGGTGGCGGGTGTGGGTGAGGGCGTGGGTGAGGAGGTCGGCGGCGGTGCGGGGGTCGCCGGTCCACAGGGCCTGGTAGGAGAGATCGGCGATGATGCCGGCGCCGAGGTCGCGGTCGCCGCAGGCGTGGGCGGAGTGGAGGGCGGCCTGCCAGTAGCGGCTGGCGGCGGCGTGGTGGGCCTGGTCGAAACGGATCCAGCCGCTGGTGAGGGCGAGGCGGGCGGCCAGGGTGTGCAGGCGCCGACCGAGATCCGCCGGGTGGTTCCCGGCGTCGAGGAGGTTGGTGACCGTGCTCAGGTGTCCGTCGAGGAGGGGACTGGTGTGCCGGCGCTGCTCGGTGACGAGAGTGGTGAGCTGGTCGCCGATGGCCTCCAGACGGGTGACGAGGTCGTCGTCGACGCGGTGTCCGTCCAAGGCCCGGGGCAGGGCGTGGGCGGGCCCGGTGGCCGCCCACTGCAGGGCGAGGCCGGTGACGGCGGTGGCGGTCGTTGCGGTGAGGAAGGTTCGGCGGTCCATGCGCAGGGCCTCTCGGAGAGCGGGGACGGCGCTTCCGGGCCCGAGGGGAACCGGACGGTCGGGACCGGGCAGCCAGGACGGCCAGCCCAGGGCCTCGACGAGAGCGGGGTCGGTGTCGAAGACATCGGCGAGCAGCATCTGGGACTCGGCACCGGGGACGGCACGGTAGTTCTCCCACTTCCATATCTGGTGCCGGTCGATGCCGCTGCGGAGCCCGCGCGCCCGGGCCGCTACGCCGATGCGGCGGGCGAGTTCGGACTGGGTCCAGCCTCGGTCGGCGCGGGCGGCGGCGAGGGGGTGGCGGATCGTGTCGTCCACAGCGTGTCTCCCGGGGGTGTGTCCAGGAGCGTAGTGGCCCGCCGGGCCCGTGGCAGTCGGATGCCCGGACCGGCACCACAGCGGCACCACACGAGGACCCTTTCCGGGCCGGGGCGGGTGGGCTGTACTCGATCTCCAGACCAGGACACGAACAACTGTGCGCTTGGGCGTGGTGTTGGGCTGGCGTCCGGAAGTCCTGTCCTCCGTGCCTGCCCCGTGGCCGGATGGCGGGCTCCGTACTGCCGCGCGCTCCCCTCCCTCACCCGGTGGGTTCGCCGCTGGAAGCAAGACCACCACGCCCGTGCCCAGTCGGCCCACGTTCGTGGGCGGGCACCGCTCGCTGTTCCACCACCAGCCCCCTTTTTCGAGGAGGACGAGATGTTTCTTCCCCATCCCGTGATCGAGCAGCTGGACGACGCCCAGGTGGCCACCTGGGAGAAGCACTTCGCCGGCACCGGCCGGCACGAGCGGCCCCGGGCGGTCGAGGAGGGGATCTGGCGCCGGACCCAGGAGACGGCGAATGCCGGGCAGTCCGGCTGGAGCGTGGACGAGCACGGGCGTCGGCGGATCGTGCACTACCGCTACCGGTACGACCTCGACTACACCTTCCCGGTGCCGCGGCTGGTCCTGGCGGACCTGTACCTGTACCACTCGGTCCTGGCCCCCGCCGGTGAGATCGAGGCATACCGTACGCGGATCGGTGTGTGGCTGGAGCAGGGCCGCTGGCGGAGGAAGGACGACGGGACTTGGTCGAGGGGCGACCTGCGGGTCACCGTCACCGAGCACCGGGAGCATCCGCAGGACGAGCGCGCGGGCCGGGACACCCCGGCCGGGTTCCGCTCCGTGGACGTGGTCATCGTCAGCGACGAGTTCGAGGTCCCCCGCACCGTGCGGCAGCTCCCCTGGAACGTCCTCGCGGGCGGGATGCGGATCAAGGAGCAGCGTGGCACTCCGAGGATCGACGGGGATCTGTCCGGGCTGCTGGAGCACCTGCCGTTCATGGTCGAGCTCGGCTGCGGCAGTTCGATCGAGGCCGGAGTACCGCCGCTCCACTTCCTTCATGAGGTGTACCGGGTGACCGAGCGGCGGGACAACGCGCTCACGCAGTCGCACCGGTTCACGATGCGACCGCAGGACGACACCCTGGTCGAGGAGATGCTGACCAACCCGGCCGCCAAGGCCGGTCAGCTCACCGGGCTGTTCAAGGCGGCGTTCGAGGCCGAGCCGACGACCGCGCACCGGATCCTGAAGGAGCTCCACGACGCCGGGGGCCTGGTCGGCCCGGTCATCCAGCACAACTTCGACCTGCTGGCGGCCCGCGCCGGGCTGCCGGAGTGCTTCGTGCGCCGCTACGACCAGAAGATCCCGCCCATCCCGTTCCACCCGGAAGCGAAGGCCCTCCTGGTGATCGGGCTGCACGCCGACCGGCGCGCGGTCCAGGCACGGGCCCGTGCACGGGGCATGAAGGTGTTCTTCGTCGACCCGGAGGGGCTGATGGAGAACGGGACCTTCAAGGAGTACCCCATCGAGGGCGCCCGGGAAGGCGACGTCGTCGTCCGTGCCGGGGCGATCGAGGCCCTGACCCGGCTGAGGGAACTCCTCCGCGAACACGACCAGCGGGAGCGGCCCGCGGCGGCGCTGACACCCTGACCCGCCCACGACCCGCCCGGGGCCGCGCACGCGGCCCCGTCCACCCAGCACCTCTCAGAAGGGAACCATCTGTATGGAGCGGTACGAGCGCCACCGTGAACGGCTGCTGACGTCTTCGCGGCCTCTGCCGGACGTCGCGGTCACGGGGACGGAGGGGCCGTGGCTGCACCTGGCCGGCGGCTCCCGCCTCTTCGACGGGTCGAGCGGTCTGCTGTGCGCCAATGTCGGGCAGAGCAGCCCCCGGGTCCGTGCCCGCATCGAGGAGCAGTTCTCCCGCTACACGTTCGGCGGCGCTGCCGTCGTGCGGCCCCATGTTCAGCTGGAGCTGATGGACCGTCTGTGCCGGGCGGTGGGCCGCCCCGACGACTCGGTGGCGCTGACCACGTGCGGGACCCTCGGCGTCGAGGTCGCCATCGCCCTGGCTCGGAACATCACCCGCGCCCGCGACGGGAAAGAGCGCGGGGACATCCTCACCTCGACCCTGAGCTACCACGGCAACTCGGCGCTGACCCTCGCGCTCGCCGGGAACCATACCCGCCGGCCCCGGCCCGAGGACGCGCTCGGCCTCGGCCCCGGCTTCCCCGCGCCCTACCCGCCTACCCACGCCACTGGCCATCCCGGGCGCGGCTGCGAGGCGTTGTGCGCCGACGCGATCGCGCAGGAGATCGACCGCCGCGGCGCTCAGAACGTCTCCGCGGTGTTGATCGAGCCGGTCAACGGCACCACCGGGGGCGCGTTCGTGCCGCCCCACGGCTACCTCACACGCGTGTCGGACATCTGCCGGGAGCGGAACGTCCTCGTCATCCACGACGAGGTGCTGACCGGCCTCTGGCGGACCGGGACGCCGCTCGCGAGCCACCACTGGAAGGGCTGCGAGCCGGACCTGGTGATCCTGTCCAAAGGGCTCGGCGCCGGATACACCGGGGTGGGCGCGGTGCTCGTGTCGCCCGGCCCGGCCCGGTGGCTGCGGCACGAGGCGGCGGATCCGCTGCCCGCGATGGGCACCATGGCCACCCATCCGCTCATGGCGGCGGCGTGCCTGGGCGTCCTCGACGAGCTGGAGGCGATCGACCAGGCCGCGTTCACCGCGCGCGGGAAGCGGCTCGGCGAGGCGCTGGCCGCGCTGAACGGCACCGGTCCGGTGCGGGACGTGCGAGGTCTCGGATTCCTCCACGGGGTGGAGGTGGCCCCCGGAACGCTCTGGCACGTGCTGAAGGCGGCGGAGAGGCGGGGCGTTTTCTTCTACCCGTTCACCGGTGCCGGGGACCCGGTCAGCGAGGGCCTGGTCGTCGCGCCCCCGCTCACCTCCACCGACGACGACATCGCCTTTCTCACCACCGCCCTGGCCGACGCGCTCAACACCACGGGCTGACACACCACCCCTGCCCCAAAGCCATCATCCGACATTCGTTCGAGTGATCCAACACCCTTACGGACAAGCCGATTTGGGCTTCCATGACAACCGATAACGTCCGGGGGTGCGCCGGCTTCGGTGCACCCCCGGCGAGACAAAGGACGATCCTGCACATGCGCGTTTCCGTGATCGGCTGTGGTCACCTCGGCATCCCGCACGCAGCGGCGATGGCCGAACTGGGCCACGAGGTCATCGGCGTGGACATCGACCAGGCCAAGGTCGACCGGCTCAACGCCGGCGAATGCCCCATCTACGAGACCGGCCTGCCGGAACTGCTCACCCGCCACACCGCCTCAGGGCAGCTGCGGTTCACCACCGACATCCGCGAGGCCGCCGCCTTCGCCGAGCTCCACTTCCTCGGCGTCGGCACCCCCATCGACGCCGACGGCCGCTCTTACGACACCGCCCAGGTCTTCGGCGCGATCCGCCAGCTCGCCCCCCACCTCGACCAGGCATGCACGATCGTCGGAAAATCCACCGTCTCGGTCGGCACCACAGCGGAAGTCACTGCCCTCGCCCAGCGCCTCGCCCCCGCCGGCAACCACGTCGATGTCGCCTGGAACCCCGAGTTCCTGCGCGAGGGCCACGCCGTCCAGGACACGCTGCGCCCGGACCGGATCATCGCCGGCCTCACTACCGCCGGGGCCGAGAAAGCGATCCGCACTGTCTACGCCGCCATCATCGACACCGGGGTGCCGCTGTTCGTCACCGACCCAGCCACCGCCGAGCTCGCCAAGGGCGCAGCGAACACCTTCCTCGGCTTGAAGATCAGCTACATCAACGCCGTCGCCGACATGTGCCAGGCCGCCGATGGCGATATCGAGAAGATCGTGGAAATCCTCGGCGTCGACCCCCGGATCGGCGCCGGCGGGATGCGGCCCGGCATCGGCTACGGAGGCGGCTGCCTCCCCAAGGACGTCCGCGCCTTCACCGCCTCCGCCCGCCGACTCGGTGCCACCGACGCCGCCCTGCTCCTGCGCGCCGCCGAGCAGATCAACGAGAACCGCACCGGTGTCGCCCTGGACCTCATCACCCGCGCGCTCGACGGCCACCCCCTGAACGAGGCCCGGGTCACCGTGTGGGGCGCGGCGTTCAAGCCCGGCACCAACGACGTCCGCGAATCCCCCGCCCTTACCCTCGCCCACGCCCTCCAGCAGGAAGGTGCCACCATCACCGTCCACGACCCGCAAGCCGTCGCCACCGCGATGGCCCGCAACCCGGAACTGGACTACACCGACGACCTGACCGCCTCCGTCGACGGAGCAGAACTCGTTGTCCTGGCCACCGAATGGCCCGAATACCAGCACGCCGACCCCCAGGCCCTGGCGGGCCGCACGGTCCGCCCCCTGCTCGTGGACTGCCGCACCACCCTCGACCCCGAAACCTGGCGCGCCGCGGGCTGGACCGTCCACCAGCTCGGACGCCCAGCCGAGAATGAGAGGTCACTGCTGTGAGCGGCAACGGTGTCCTCCTGCGCCGGGCCGGCGACACCGACGCGCGCCCCGCCGCCGATGTGTGGCTGCGCTCCTTCGCCGCCGCGCTGCCGACCGTCCGCCGCGCGCACACCGAGGACGACGTACGGGAGTGGTTCGCACGCGTCCTCGTCCCCCAGTACGAGACCTGGGTGGCGGTCACCGAGACCGGCGTCGCCGGCGTCCTGGTACTGCACGGGGAGGAGCTGAAGCAGCTCTACCTCGACCCGCGATGGCGCGGACGGGGCCTGGGCGACCGGTTCATCGCGCTGGCCAAACACGAGCGGCCGGCCGGTCTGTCGTTGTGGACGTTCCAGGTCAACGCACCGGCGCGGCGGTTCTACGAACGGCACGGCTTCACTGAGGCCGGGCGGACCGACGGCGCGCGCAACGACGAACGCGAACCGGACATCCACTACCTCTGGAGCCCAGGGGCGTAGCCGCCCCGGCGAACCTCTCACGCCCTGGCGGTCACCCGGACAACCTGGGCGACCGCCCACCGGCACCGCGCCCACCTCGCTACGGTGGCCCGGTGACAGTCCTGATCGTCGGCGGCAGCGGCTTCCTGGGAACCGAGCTGGTCCGGCAGGCACGAGCGGCGGGGCGCACCACGGCCGCCACCTACGCGACCCGGCCCAGCAGCGCCGACCCCACCTCCTGGTACCACCTGGACCTGCGGGACCCGGACGGTGTGGCCGCGGTCATGGCCGAGGTGAACCCGCAGATCGTCATCAACGCCTCAAGCGGCGGGACCGACTGGACGGTCACCGCGCAGGGCCCGGTCCACCTCGCAATGACGGCGGCACACCAGGGAATCCGCCTGGTCCACCTCTCCAGCGACGCGGTGTTCTCCGGCACCCGGGTCCACTACGACGAAACCAGCCTCCCCGACCCCCTCACCCCGTACGGAGCCGCCAAAGCTGCCGCCGAGACCGGAGTCCTCGCCGTCCACCCCAAGGCAGCCGTCACCCGCACCTCGCTGATCATCGGCCACGGACACTCCGCCCACGAACACCTCGTCCACCAGCTCGCCGACGGCACCACCGACGGCGCCCTCTTCACCGACGACATCCGCTGCCCCGTCCACATCACCGACCTCGCCAGCGCCCTCCTCGAACTCGCCGACAGCGACATGACCGGTATCCACCACCTCGCAGGCCCCGACGCCCTCAGCAGACACGAACTCGGTACCCTCATCGCCCAACGCGACGGCCTCGACCCCACCCGCCTGCCCACAGCGCTCCGGACCAGCAGCAACATCCCCGGCGCCCTCGACGTACGCCTCGACAGCAAAGCCACCCAGCGACAGCTCCGGACGATTCTTCGCGGCGCCCGGCAGTTCCTGCGCGATCCCATCCCCGGACATCGGTCCTGCCGCCCAGAAGTCGACATGGCCAGTCCGGGACGGGTCCCCGGGTACGAACAGGGCGGCGAGCTCCAGTGATCCGCCCACTCGCTCGTTCCCCAAATCCATTCATTGATAGCGCAGTTGCCGCAGCACGGCACACAGCGGCTCCTTCTACGGGGCCCAACGGCCTTACTTCCCACCCGAACGGGTGAATCTGCCGCCTGCGCGGGTGGCTTGCTGTACCGAACGGAACGGCGGCCGCCGCGACTCCCCGCCCCGCTGGCAGAGAGCTACCCCGCGCGGGCGGGGCGGACCACGACCGCAGCTCCCGGTCTCGGCCGAGCCACGAACGACCCCCGCGCGGCGCGCGGATACGCCGCCTGAACGACAGCCCGGAAGGTGTCGCGAGCGACCCCGCGCGGGCGGGGACGACCTGGAGAGCGCGCCGTGGGTGATGGTGATGTGAGAACGACCCCCGCGCGGGCGGGGACGATTGCTGGAGACCGACGACGCGCGCGAGCCACGCCGAACGACCCGCGCGGGCGGGGCGGACTACTGACCAATCTAGGGAAAGGCGCTTGGTCTAGAGCGACCCCTGCGCGGGTGGGGTGGACGTGGCCTTTCGTGCGCCGGAGCCCTCGACTTTTGCGGTCGGGGGTCTTCCGTATCTCCGGGCCGGCTACAGGAGTCGGCTCCGTGCCGACTGGGGCGCGGCTCCCGCTCGCCGGCCGCGCGTCTGGCGGCCCGGGCGGGGAGTGCGCCGTTCGCCGTCCAGCCCGGCTGCGCGGCGGGCGAATCGCGCCAGGGCCTCGGGCGGCAGCCCGGACGCCGCCACGCTCACCGCCACTGCGGACCGGCAGCCCAGGGCCCCGCAATGCACCGGACTCGCCGTGACCCCGGGGGACGAGGGGTAGGTCATCGACTCGGGCGGCAGATACT